>JBJHBY010000087.1:0-13115 GCA_050485745.1 Gammaproteobacteria bacterium
GCCCGGCGACGAACAACTGGAACAGGTCATCCGCCGCGCCGACGAACAGCTCTACGAGGCCAAGGGCTCCGGGCGCAACCGGGTGTTGGGGTGATTGATCCAGGCCGCTTCACAGGAGATCCGCCATGAGCGATATGATCAGGGAAAAACAGGCATCACAATCCAGCGATTGCCCGCCCTGCCCCGACAGGCCCGTACTGGAGCGCATCGCCTCACGGCAGGCGCAGATCGGCAAGGGCTTTGTCGTGCGCCGGGCCCTGCCCACGCGGGCGCGGCGCATGGTGGGTGCCTGGTGCTTTCTCGATCACGCCGGGCCGGTGGAGCATGGCCCCGGCGAAGGGCTGCGCGTCGGCCCGCACCCGCACATCGGCCTGCAGACCTTTACCTGGATGACCGAGGGCGAGGCCCTGCACCGCGACAGCCTCGGCTATGAGCAGATCATCCGCCCGGGCCAGGTCAACCTGATGACCGCAGGCTGCGGCATCGTGCATGCCGAGGAGTCGCCCACCAATGACGCAGGTCGGCTGCACGCGGCGCAACTGTGGATTGCGCTGCCGGATGCCGAACGCCGGAGGCAGCCCTCGTTTCACCACTACCCGGACCTGCCGGTCATCGAGCGCGATGGCTTTGTCGTGACCGTGCTCGCAGGCACCGCCCTCGGCCGCACCGCACCGGCCGCGGTGTTCTCACCGTTAGTGGGTCTCGACCTGGGCAGCGAGGGCCCGGCGCGAACCCGCCTGCCGCTGCGTTCCGCCTTCGAGCATGCCGTGATGTGCCTGCGCGGTGCAGCCACGGTGGCCGGAGAGGCGATCTCCCCCGGAGAGTTGCTGTACCTGGGCCAGCACCGCGACTCGGTGGCGTTGCAGTGTGATGATGAATGCCAGCTGCTGCTGGTGGGGGGCGAGCCCTTCGGGGAGGATATTCTGGTCTGGTGGAATTTCGTCGCCCGCAGCCCTGAAGAGATCCGCGAGGCCACGGAGAACTGGAACGCGGGGCACGGTTTCGGTACGGTGCCAGGCACCCGGCTGCCGCGTCTCGAAGCGCCGGATCTGGCGGGCCTGAAACCCAGGCCCTGAAGCCTTTACCCTGACACCCGGCACCTGCACCTGCACCTGCACCTGAAACAGAGGACCCATGAAAGCATTGCGCTTCGAGCGGACCGGCAGCCTCGCGGACCTGGCCCTGGTCGATCAGCCCACCCCCGAGCCGCGGGAGGACGAGGTACGGGTTCGTGTTCACGCCGCCGGGCTCAACCCCAGCGACCTGAAGAACGTGCTGGGACGCTTTCCCTACACCACCCTGCCCCGCATTCCCGGCCGCGACTTTGCCGGGGTGGTCGACGCCGGACCGGCGGAATGGCTGGGCAAGGCAGTATGGGGCTCCGACAAGACCCTGGGCTTCACCCGTGATGGCAGCCACGCCGAATCCCTGTGCCTGCCTGTCAATGCGCTGGCCGTCATGCCGGAGAGCCTGGGCTTCGCCCGGGCCGCCGCCTGCGGGGTGCCCTGGCTGACCGCCCTGGAGGCCGTCGAACGCGCCAGCGTCCGCGCCGGCAGCCGGGTGGTGGTGATCGGCGCCGCCGGTGCCGTGGGCCGGGCCAGCAGCCAGCTCGCCGCGGCCCAGCACGCCGAGGTGTTCGGCATCGTGCGGCGCGACGCACAGCGCAATGATGTGCCCGACGGTATCGACAGCGCCGTTGCCGCAGAGCCCGAGGCCCTGCTGGAGCTCATCCGGGCGCGCTTTTCCGACGGCGCCGAGGTGGTGATCGACACCACCGGACACTGGCTGGGCGCCACGGTTCAGACCCTCGCCGAGGGCGGCCGGGGCGTGGTCATCGCCGCCCCCGCCAGTGGCATCGACACCCTGCCCCTGCTCGACTTCTACCGCCGCGGCGCCACCCTGATCGGCGTCAACTCACTGCTCCACGATGGCGCCACCTGCGCGGTGATGTTCAACGCCCTGGCCACCCGTTTCGAACAGGGCCTGCTGCCCCCTCCCCCTGAGCCCAAAGCCTGGCCCCTGGCCGACGCCGTGGCGGCGTACCAGGCACTGGAGGCCGGCGGCGCCGGCAAGATGGTGCTGGTGCCCTGAGGCGGACATGCCACAAATGGACGTCGAGTCCTGTCTGAGAACGGGTTCAATGACAGGCGCCCACCTATGAGGAATGCTATGAGCAGGCTTTAGCCCAATACAGGATGGGCCAACGAAAATCAGCACCGATCCAGGGAAGGAGAAGTGGTATGCAACTCAGCGCTGCAGACGTTCGCTTGACTATCGGCAGGCTTATCGCACTGTCCTATTCCACCAACGGGACACTGACTTTGCGATTGATGAGAGAAGCTCATGGAACAGTGCTTACTGTCGATCGGCATGGCAATGCCCGACTTACGGGTATTGCCGGTGTGGTGAGTTTCAGTGGAACGTCAGCTCTCGATCGAATCGGAGTGCAGATAAGGCGAATACACATCGTTTTTCTCAATGAGAAAAATATGGAGGTCGGGTATGCAGCCAACATAGATCTGAGCCTGATTCACCTCACATTTGCTGGACGATTCGACCTGGAAGCGCTGATCACCGCATGCTCGGGATTGCTTTGTAAAGCTGCAAACCTGATGAAAGGTAGAACAGAAATAATCGATCAGGAGATTCACAAGGCCATGGAGACCCGGTGATGCAACAACTGATGATGACACTCTTTGCACTGGGCATGGTCGCCTGCGCTGGGGCCTCAGATGGAATCCTGTATCAAAGCTTTGTCGAATACAGGAACACCCTGAAAACCGACACTGTTGCCTCCAAATACCCGCTCTTTTTCAGTCGCGACCTGATCGGGGATGTCTCCGTCGAAGACTCTGATACCCAGTCTCAACTCCTGTTCCACGAAGCCATGAAAAAAGAAATCATTCATTTCGAGGAACGTACTGGCGAGCAGGGTTGCCTGACCATCAACGGCACGGACCACAATGGTGCGCCAATGGCATTCAACCTCCAGTACATCAAGGAACAGGAGCGCTGGTTGATCCGCTCTATCAATCTGTTCTTTCCACTCGTCAGCGAAGAATTGCCGACGAAGGCGTCATGTCCATAGGCACAAAGCGGGCCTGATCATCACCCCCAATTTCTCGACAGTCACAACCCGTCGGCTTCGGGCGCCGGTTGGCACCGTTGAGCCGGTCGCTCCCGATCCGGCGGCACCCCCCGGTTCTGAGGCGGGCAGCAGGTGTATCCTGTTTGGGCGGCCCAGGGTTGCTGCGGTCAGGTCAGTATCAGAAATTCTGGTACCGATTGATATCGAACACCCCGGCTTCCAGCGGATCGCGCTCGCGATGCCAGGCGGTGATGTCCGCCAGGATATGCCAGAAGTCGCGATGGGTGCGGCGAATACCCCATTGTTCCACCACGCGCCGGAAGTCAGCCTCGGAGCCCGCAGCGCCGAGTTGTGCCACGAAGCGCTCCAGTTCCACCGCCGGCACGTCGAAGATGAAATTGGGATAGCTGCCCAGGATACCGGCGTAGAGGGTGAGTCGGTCCTTGTCCGGCTGGTAGCGCAGTTCCTCGCCAAAGATGAACGCGACGTTGCTGTGGGCGCGGTCGCGGGTCAGGGTATACACGGTGCGCGCGTCGCCGCTGGCAGCCAGGCCGCCGGCGGCATCGTCGCCATGGTGCACGCGCAGAAAGGTCACCTCCGGCATCTGGCGGATGCCCGGCAGGTGTCGCGCAGGGTGACCGGCGAGGTTCGCCAACGTGCGGTCGGCCCGGCGCTGCCAGGCCGGCACGTCGTCACGCCCGCAGGTCCGTGCGCTGGTCTGCCCGTCATCCGTTTGATCATCGCGACCGCCATCACGGGGAACATCACAGCGGTTGAGCGGATCGACCGCCATGGCATTGATCGGGGCGAAGGTCTCCAGCAGCCGCACCCCCAGTTCCTGTGCCGGGGCATCGGTGGCGAAATGCAGCGCACTGGGGCTGTCGTTGTCGATCTTCTCGTAACTGATGCCCAGCTTGAGTTTGCCACTGCCCTGGTACCAGTCGTGCAGCACATCGCCACGCACGCCCGCGGGCAGCAGGCGCAGGTAGTTGAGCTCGGCGCCGTTGCGGATCAGGTCGAAGTACAGGCGCGTCTTCAGCTGGTGGGCGACGTTGCCGAACACGTCGAAATTCACCACCAGCTCGTAATAGGTGCGCTCGAGCAGCGGGTAATCCATCAGCCACACGGTCTGCGGCACCTGGCCGACCAGGCCGCGGGCTACGGTGGCACTGTCATGGTGACGCAGAATGGTCAGCAGGGCATTGGTATTGTGGCCATCGCCATCCCAGACCTGCTCCAGCCCCGCGCCCTGGGGCAGGGCTGCGGCATAGGCCTTGGCGCGCAGGCGCGTGTAGTCGTTGCGCTTGCTCTTGTAGTCCCGCCAGCGCTGGCCCAGGGCGAGCAGGTCCTCGTCCTGGCCCGGCATGGCCAGCAGGGGCGTGACCCGCTCGCGGTAGGCGGCATCCTGCAGGTACAGATCCGACGCCGGGTTCTGGAACATTGCCCAGAAGTGATCGCGGATCACGTCGGTGGCAATCTGCCCGCGACACACCGGGCCGCGGATGAAGGTACGCACAAAGTACCCCGCCTCATCCAGCATGAACTGGTAACGCGCCTGCGCCGGGATATCCGCAAAGGTGACGAAAGGATTGGCGGCTTCTTCGGCGCCGTACCCGGGCAGCGAAGTCACCGCCCAGTCGTCTTCGAAAAACAGCTGCTCGATCCGCGCCAGCCGCGCGTCACCCAGCGCATAGGTGATATGGCGCTTGTGCGCGATGGCACCCTCAATCGGGCGCAGGCGGTAGTGGAACGGGCCGCCCGGATCATCATTGGGGCGACGGGTGGCAATCGGCTCCACCGCCTCCCCGGGCGGCGTGCGCGAGCGCAGCAACTCGAAGAACCGTGGCGTGTCGCCGCGCTCCAGTGCCGTCGCGGCGCTCTCCTCGAAATACAGGTGGGCGAGAAACAGGTGCTCGTACAACCAGCGCGCCACCAGCCGCGAGCGCTCGTCCCCGCGGTTGAGCAGCGCCTCCCAGCGTGCCACTTCAGCGGCCTCCGCCGCATTCAGCTCAGTGTCCGGGGTATCGATCACCGCGCCCTGGCGCAGCCAGCCCACCAGCAGGGCGTAGTCTTCATCGCTGAGGCCAGTCACCGCATGGGGCATGCCCTCCAGGGGATGATCGCGCTGGTAGTCCTCAAAGGCGTCATTGGCCACACAGGCGTTGCGACGACCGATGCCCAGCTCGATATGCTCGGGAATCCGCGTGTTGTGGGGAAAGGGGTACTGCTTGCCGAAGGCGAGCATCCGCTCCATCAGCGAGGCCTCCTGCGCGCCCGGCTCAAGTACCGGATGAAAGCCCAGCGCGCGCCAGCCGGCCTCGTCCAGCGCATCCTGACCCAGCCGCGTCGTCGCCTGCGCCTCGGTGCGGGTGCCGTCATACGCCGGCAAGGGGTGCGCGCCCCGGATCAGGCCCATGGCGTTTTCCATGTTCAGCTGACAGGGCGCATCGAAACAGCCATGACAGCTCAGGCAGGTGGCCTCGACGATCGGGCGCACATCCCGGTGAAAGGAAATCTCGCCCGCATAGGGCTCCGGCAGCACGGCGGGGGGCGGCAGCTCGGGGGAGGGTTCGGAGCAGGCGGCGAGCCAGAACAGGGGCAGGAGGAGGATGGTGCCGAGAAGGCTTCGCGGGCCAAAGGCCTGGCGTTCGGGGCGAAGTGTTGCACTCATGCGGTTATCTCTTGTGGTTCTGCTGTTGCTGCCAGGCCTGGCCGGCGGCGGTCAGACGGTATCTCTGCAGGCGGCTATTGATCTGCCGTCTCACTGAAGTCCCGTGCACTGTTGACGGAGCGCCGTGCTTTCTCAAGGCGCTCCGCCTGATAGGCGTAACAGGAGCCGAGGGGTATGCGGCTGGGCATGACCGGTTGCCCGGCCATTCCATTGATGTCGTAACGCCGACCCTCGGCGACAAAGAGAGCGGCATTCAGCCAGAGTGCGGGCTCATGTTGCTCCACGGGCAGACGACGCGCAATGCGTTTGTGAAATCCGCGGCCGGGCTCGATGCCGCGAAGCAGCATGGGCCGGATAATCGCTTTATCCGCCAGCATCCATTCATGTTTCAGAGCACCATTGATGTGTAGTCGCGCGCTCCTTCGGCCCGCCACAGCATCATCGACCTCCGCATCGATGATGACACGGTCGTCCACCTGGCACTGGAACCAAAACGCCATCAGCAGCAGATCGTAAAGGTGTGTGCAGTGATGGCGCTTGGCGTGGCGCCTCGCCAGTTCGTCACGCGTCGTCGACAACGGTGTACCCACGAACTCCCGCAGCAAGTCGCTTGCGCCACCGCAGGTGGTCAGGGGCGCACGGATGGTTTCCGCTAACAGCTCTGAAACCAGCCCGTTCCGGTGGTGAAGCTGAAGGCGAAAGGCGTGATTGCAATCCTCCAGAGCCACCTGAATCACACCGGTTTTTCGCTCCAGGCCAACACGGCGGCGAAACGTACCACTGCCGTAATCCGGATTGATTCGATAGTCGTCCATTGACACTCCTCCTCACGCCTGCTCAACCCCGGGTGGCCCGCAGTAAGGCCTTCGCTGTGACGAGTCTGCGTGCAGGAGCCGGGCCGAGCACCTCCCGGATGGTAGCGTACCGCGTACTGGCTAGGCTTGAATGAACAACCCTGAAGAACCTGCTGAATCCCAGCAGGATCAATCGATCTCCTCAATACCCGCTTGCGCATCAGGGGTGGCGATTCTGGCGAGGATTTCATCGGTCATTTCGTGGAAGGCAATTCTCATACGCTCCCTGTATTCTTCACTCGACGAAGGAAATTTGAAGTTGGCAATTTCAACGTCCGAGTAATCAAACGCTCTGGATGTCTCGAAATCCTCACCGTTGATGCGCCCGGATATTTCAAGCAGAACGAAATCCCCATAAAGCTGCCCCTCCTTTCGAGGTGGAGGGTCTGTATTGATCAAATAACTGTTAGGAACGAACGGCCTATCGCTACCAGATGCCATATGACCTACGGCAGCCCCCATCACGCCCATAACCCTATGCGTCGTCTGTTGAGTACTTTCGACTGTTAAATCGCAGTATTCAACGATATCAAATTGCTTGACTTCTATATGAATGACAGAATCGCCCTGATATTTTTGACTCAGCGCCCCATGTAGATAGCCCAATTTCGAAGGTTGTATAAATGCATCGCCATACCATCTTTGGCAGGAGTTCATACCTCCTCGAAGCCCGAACCTTTTTGATTTATTGTCTCGCAGATCATCGATGATGATGTTCTCGGAGAACTGGAAATCGTCAACCTGAAGCAGGTCAACACGCTGACTCGTAATGCATCCCGCCAGAAAAATTGACACGAGGATCAACAACGTTTTTTTCACTTTATTCTCCTTTATCGAAACGCCAGCCGCGCCAGGGGAGTCACGCCGAACCGGATTGTTATTGGGCTTTGAATAGAAATCCGGAAAAATATCGATCGATCATACGCCAAGCACCGCTATCGAAAAAGCGCCGCAACCCGCTGCGGCGGGCACGCGATCGATACCTTGCCCGGTGAACACTTCCCGCCAACCCCGCCGGCCCGCTGTGTATACTCCCCCCGACCACCCAGCGGACAAGGATGCTCCACCATGCCTACCAAGCCCAGCAGGCCCAGCACCCAGAACAAGCCCCGCCGACGCGGCAGGCCGCCGAAGCTGAAGGCGGCGGATATCCTGCAGCACACCATGGCACTACTGGAAACCCGCGGTGCGGACGAGATCAGCATGGCGGACGTGGCGGCGCGGCTGGAGGCGCCGGTGATGTCCCTCTACTACCACTTCCCCAATACCACGGTGTTGCTGCAGGCGGTGGCGGACCACAGCTTCGAGCAGTTCCGTGCCCCGCGGGTACGGCGCGGGCAAGCCTGGCAGTCGCAACTACTGGCCTGGCTGCGGGCGGTGGCGCAGCATTGCGAGCGCTACCCGGTGGCGCTGAGGATCTTTTCCATCGAGGGGCAGACCTCCCCCGCCTGGCGCCGGGTGCTGCTACCGGCCCAGCGGCTGGTGCAGGGCCTGGGCATGGATGATGCCACCACCGCACTCACCCTGAGCTGGCTGACCAGCCAGATCTTCGGGCTGATCTATATCGAGGAGTTCGCCCACCCCGCCCGGCAGCTGTTTCGCGAAATGGAGGGGCTGGAGCCCCAGGACGCGGCCTGCGAGACCTTGCTGGCGGAGCAGCTGCCGAAGCTGCAGAAGCGGGAGGTGCTGGAACTGGGTTGCCAGGCCATCGTCGACGGGCTCGAGCGCCACCTGGCCCGACAGCAGCGCTGAGCCCTTGATCCAAGCCCAAGCCCAGGCCCAGGCCCTTGACCCGGGCCGCGAAGTCTATTATCAATAACAATTATTAAAAATAGGCCCTGGCCCCAATGCCGGGAACGGCCGCGCCCGACAGCGGCCCCATGCAACAGGAGTGACCCCATGACCCGGACCCTGATTCGCAACGGCAGTATCGTCGACGGCACCGGCGCCCCCGCCTATGCCGCGGACCTGCGCATTCGCGATGGCGTGATCACCGCCATCGCCCCCGACCTCGCCCCGGAAGCCGGCGAAACCGTCGTGGACGCCACGGGCTGCATCGTCGCACCCGGCTTTATCGAGACCCACACCCACTTCGATGGCGCCATGTGGTGGGACTCACGCCTGGACCCACTGCCCGGCTTCGGCGTCACCACCCAGATCATGGGCAACTGCGGCTTTTCCATCGCGCCGGTGTCCGACGATGCCGCGGCGCGGCGCGAGGTGGTGGGCATCTTCTCCTTCTTCGAGGACATCCCCGAGGGGCCTTTCCTGTCCGAGCTGCCCTGGGACTGGCGCAGCTGGCCGGAGTACAAGCAGTCAGTGACCCGCAACGTGCGCCTGCCGGTGAACTATGCCGCCTTCTGCGGGCATATCGCCCTGCGCCTGGCGGTGATGGGGCTGGAGGCCTGGGAGCGCGCCGCCACCGCGGAGGAGGTCGCACGCATGGCGACCCTGCTGGATGAGGCCCTGGCCGCCGGGGCCCTGGGGCTGTCTTCCAACCTGATGGATCACGACGGCGAGAACCGGCCGGTGCCCTCGCTGCAGGCCGATGACGCCGAACTGCGCGCCCTGTTCGAGGTGCTGGACCGGCACCCGGGCAGCTCCTTCCAGGTGATTGTCGACACCTTCCGCAACATGACCGCCGCGGAATCGATGCAGCGCATCGCGCGGCTCAGCGACGGGCTGAAACTGCGGGTGCAGTGGGGCGGGCTGCCCACCCTGGTGTTCCAGCGCGACCTGATGGGCATTCAGGCGCCCCTGGCGGAGCTGCACGAGCAGTTCAAGCGCGAAGGGCGGGACTTCTGGACCGGCTTCGCGCATATCCCGGTGACCTCGACCCTGAGCGTGCAGAGTTCGCTGATCTTCGCCCAGTCCAATGATTACACCTGGCACGAGGTGGTCACCGCCGAGGGCGACGACGCCAAGGCCGCCATCCTGCGCGACCCGGCCTGGCGCGAGCGCGCCCGCGCCTCCTGGGACAACGAAACCTTCGAGTTCTCGCCGTTCCCGCGGGGCAAGGCGGAGCAGTTGCAGTTGCTGAATTCGGACAACGGCACCGGCCCCATCGGCATCACCGTGGGGGAGTACATGCAACAGATTGGCGCCCCACATCCCTCGGATGCAATGGCCGAGTGGCTGCTGGCCAACGGCCTGGAGTCCACCGTGACCATGCCGCCCTTCGAGATGGACCGGGGCATGGTGCGCAAGCTGCTGAGCGACCCCTACGCGGTGGGCAACATCAGCGATGCTGGCGCCCACGGCCAGATGCTCTGCGGCGGCGGCGAGAACATCAAGCTGTTCACCGATTGGGTACGCAGCGGCGAGCTGAGTGTTGAAGAAGCCGTGCACGTGCAGACGGGCAAGCTGGCGCGGCACTTCGGCCTGACAGACCGCGGCGAACTGGCGGTGGGCAAGCGCGCGGACATCACCGTGTTGCACCTGGACGAGGTCCAGGACCGGCCGATGAAGCGGGTCTACGACGTGCCCGATGGCAAGGGCGGCCACACCTGGCGCTGGACCCGGGATCCGGCGCCGGTGCGCCTGACCCTGGTCAATGGCGAGGCGACCTTCAGCGGGGGTGCGCAGACCGAGGCGCGCCCGGGCGCAATGCTCAGCCCCGCGGCCTGAGCCGGCCTGGCCCGCACCACGGCAGGGGTCGGCGTCAGTCCCCGAACACCCGGTCGCGGAACAGGGGCTGATCGTTCATGAACGGCACTCGCTCCGCGACATGACAGGCCATGCACGCGGTGCGCGCCTGGTTGAAGGCCCGGCGCGCGGCCTCGCCGTCGTCGTCCTCCAGCGCCTGCTGCAGCACCGGCCAGGCGGTGTCGAGGAACAGCTGGTCGGCATTGGGCTGGCGTGCCGGACGCTTCATGTAGCCACCGCGGATGGCACCGCGGATCTTTTCCCAGTGATAGCGGGCGAGGTCGAGGTTGTCGGCCTCCAGCGCCTCGTGCACATGCCGGTAGCGCTCCCCCACCTCCCACATGGCACTGGAGAAACCGCCAAGGTAGTTTTCCAGGCGCTCGAAGCGCGCCGCATCGTCGGGCACATTGCGCAGCCAGTGGTTGGGGTTCTGCGCCTCGGCCAGGGCCGCGCCCTGCAGGGTAAGCAGCAGCACGGCCACCGCGAGCCCTCCCTTCAGTTTCCCGCGCATTGATCCTGCTGTCACTGTCAGTGTCGTCATGTGATGCTGCCTCCGTGTCCGACCCTGTCGATGTTCCGGGCCCCGGGGTGGATGCTACCGCAGCCGGGCATTGATGTC
Organism: Gammaproteobacteria bacterium; assembly: GCA_050485745.1. Classification (GTDB taxonomy): domain Bacteria; phylum Pseudomonadota; class Gammaproteobacteria; order Pseudomonadales; family CAMLJR01; genus JBJHBY01. The sequence continues at coordinate 10,878 of JBJHBY010000087.1, forward strand.
CGGCGGCTGGCTGACTGGAAATAGACGGAAATGGACAGGCACAGCCAGCGGAAGCCGTTCGCGATCAGGCCATGTAGCGCCGGGCGAAGGCGTCCATGTCGCGCAGCTTTTCATCCAGGCTCATGACACTGGCCATGCCATTCCCGTCGCAGAAGGCCTCGCGGTAGAGAATGGTGACACCCAGCTCCTCGCAGCGGCGCAGATTGGCCTCCGTCGGCTGGTACAGGCCCAGGCCGATGTCGAAATCCGCCATGTCCTTGTCCAGCGCCGCGCGGCAGGCCTTGAGCCCGGCCACCAGCTGCTCGACGTCTTCCATCTCGTGCTGCGCCCCGACCCAGCCGTCGTGACGCGCGGCACGGCGCAGGGCCGGCTCGCTGTATCCGCCGATCAGGATCGGCAGTCTGTCCTTCAGGCCCGGGGACATCTGCAGGCTGGGGAAGTCGTAGAACTCGCCGTGAAACTCCACCGGCTCGCCGGTCCAGAGCAGCTTCATCACCTCGATCATCTCGTCGGCGCGGCGGCCGCGGGTGTGAAAATCCTGGCCCACCAGCTCGAACTCCGACTTCTGCCAGCCGACACCGGCGCCCAGCAGGATGCGGCCCGGGCACAGGTTCTCGGCGGTGGAGATCAGCTTGGCCACGTTGAAGGGGTCGCGCAGCGGCAGCACGTACAGGGTGTTGAGGAACTTCAGCCGCGAGGTGCACTGGCTCAGGGCCGCGATCTGCACCCAGGGGTCCGGCCAGTGGGTGTGGGGGTACCAGCGGATCAGGCTGTTCTTGCTGTAGTCGTACTGCTCGTACTGCTGGGAAAAGGTGATCAGGTGCTCCCCCAGGGTGATGCCCTCGAAGCCCAGCTCCTCCGCATGGCGGGCCAGGCGGGGAAGCTGGTCCATATCAAGCATGGACAGGCACTGCCAGTACTTCATGTCGGGTTCCTCCGCGGACGATCACACCAAGGTATACATAAATGGCAACAAATGCCAACCGCTAGCGCCAGCCCCGCTGCGTGCCCAGCCAGCGGCTGCCGATCCAGGCGGCTGCCAACAGGTAGGGAATCGCACCGGGCACCCACATGATCAGGCCCGCCAGTTGCTGGTCGGCCAGGCTGCGCGCCTCGCCGTAGAGCGGCTCCCGGGCAAAGGCCAGCACCGCACCAAGAAAGCCGGTGTGCATCAGGGTGAACAACAGGGCGAGCAAGGCCCAGGGTGCCCGGGCGTGGCCAGCGCGCAACACCGCCCACCAGAACACGCCGGCGCTGAGCAGGAAGCAGGCGTGCTCAATGGCATGCCACCACGGATCCTCCACCGCCAGCATGTAATAGCGCGGCAGATGCCAGAACCAGATCACCGCCGCGTGCACGTAGGCCGCCCATAACGGATGCCGGGCCGCCCGCAGCAGTGGCGTCCACAACCGGGCGGCGGCGTGGCCCAGGCCCGCCGCGGCGCCTGCCACCAGCTGCGGCAACGGCCGGCACAGCACCCACAGCGGCGCGATCACCACCATCAACAGCATGTGCTGGGTCATGTGTGCGGCGGTGCTGGTTTCCGCCCAGTCATCGAGGGGGCCAAGCACGGTGATGACGCACAGCACAGCGGTGGCATGGAACAACAGGCCGCGCCAGCGCGGCGCCGGGCGGCGCCGGCTGCCCAGGGCGTAAAGCCCCCAGAACAGGGCCAGCAACAGGGCGGTCAGCAGGGCCGCCCACTGCTCCGCGCCCTGGCTGGTCAGCGGGTTGTGGGCCAGGGCGCCGGCGGGTACGGCCAGCAGCAGCGCCGGCGCAAGAGATCTGCGCCGCCGGGCCTCAGACACAGGGCGGCAGCATCAGCGTGGGCAGGCCAATGGCCAGCACGGAGCCGGCGGAGAGACCATAGACCGCGGCGGCGATACGCCCAAAGAAACCGGCCTGGGCATCCGCCGTCGCGCCGGCCGCGGCCCAGCAGCGCCACGCCAGGCCCAGCAGCAGCGCCACCATCAACACGGAAAGCACCAGCAACAGGCCGTTCAGCCAGGTCATCGCACCCTGCTCCGGTGCCGGTGCGGCCACGGCGCACCCCACCGAGAGGCCGCCGTACAGCAGCACGACACGCTTCACGGCTCGCCTCCCGGGGTCGGTCGACCGTCCGCCTGCCGACGGATCGGACGCCGGCAGCCTAGCGACGGGCGGGCTCGCCACCGCGGGAGGGCAGCGTCCGCATCGTCCCGTCCGGACGCGGCAGCCACGAGCACACCGGTGCCGTGT
>JBJHBY010000088.1:0-13051 GCA_050485745.1 Gammaproteobacteria bacterium
TCTACGGCAGGGCTCCGGCATCGGCGGATGCGGCCCGGACGGTGAGCGTGCGGGTAGGTTGGGTTAGCGCGAAGCGTGTAACCCGGCGTCACCCCCACACCAGACGCTCGCGAGAGCTCCCCACGAAGCGCCCCGGGATGGCACTTGAACCCGTTTCGTGCGAGATGAAATGACGGTGAGAACGCTGGGTTACGCCGCTTTGCGGCTAACCCAGCCTACGGCAGGGCTCCGGCATCGGCGGATGCGGCCCGGACGGTGAGCGTGCGGGTAGGCTGGGTTAGCGCGAAGCGCGTAACCCAGCGTCACCCCCTCAGCGGGGGTGAGGACGGATGGCGTCGGCCATGAAGTGGGCGGATTGCTTCAGGCGCAGCTTGACCTTGTAGTTCGGGTCCGCCAGCCACATCAGCAGGACGTTGGTATAGGCCCCAATGATCAGCTGCGCCATCAGCGAGACATGGAAATCATCGCGCACATCGCCATGGGCAACACCCTCGCGCAGCAGGCGGATCAGGGCTTTCTCGGTGCGCAGAAAGCCATGCTTGCGCGCCGCATCACTCTCCTCGCTCATGGCCTTGACCGCCTCGACCATCAGCACCCGGGTCAACGCCGGGGAGCGTTCGAGATTCTGGGACAGGCCAGTGAAGAACACTTCCAGGCGACGGCTGGTGGGAAAGGGCTGCTCGAAGGCGGTCAGGACCACACGCTCGAAGGCACGATCCGCCGCCATCGCCAATTCCAGTAGAAGGGCTCGCTTGGAAGCAAAATAATTGAACACCGTGGGCTTGGAGACGCCGGCCTGGTCGGCAATGGCCTCGATCGTGGTTTCATCGTAACCACGCTGGGAAAACAGCTCGCGCGCGACGTTGATCAGGCGCTCCCGGGTCTCACGCTTCTTGCGACTGCGAAGGCCTTCCACCGGCGCGGGCGGGCTCACCACTGCGGCGGCAGCGACATCCTGGTCCGCAGGAATCTTGTTATGCAATTTGGCGCGGGCCGTCATCGAATTCACTTGTACATCAAAACAGAATCTTTCGATTCTGCCACGACACCCGAAGTGCCGCTATCACTGGTTGGGCAATACATCCTGCGGCGAGGTACGACGCAAGCCAAGCAATGCACGCCAATCCCGATTAAGAATATGCAGTAAAGCCCCGGCAATACGGTAATTAAGCCGGCCACCACTGTAGAGAACCACCTGCCGCAGCGGCATATTATCGACAACATTACGCATCATTAATTTCAGTTCGGCGTCGTTTTCACCGGTCGATGCAGCGGCGCTGCCCTTGAGTACGGCCCCATAAAGCAATGAGCCAATCCAGGTATGTCGCAGTTCGCCGAGGGTGGAATTCAGATGATAACGCTGTGTCGAGCGGGGTGTCGGGGGCATTGCCGGCCCCTGTTCGCACAGGGCCTGAAACGCCGCCTCATCAAAACGGGCCGGGGCCGATGGCGCGTAATACACCGGCGCGGCCTCGCGCAGGTTCAGCAAAGCCGGCGCTTGCACCGGAGCGTGGGCCTGCACCTGCACCCGGGCAACGGCACGGATATCCGCGCTGGACGCACCGGCCTGGATCTCGAAATCACCGCTCTCGACCTGCCAATGGCCACTGACGGCATTGAAGAAGGCAAAGGCGCGCCGCTCCAGGCGAAAGTGCGCGAAGCCCGTCTCGCCCGGGGCCAGTGACACCCGGGCAAAGGCGCGCAGTTCGCGCAGCGGGCGATACACCGTGGCTTCGGCATCGTGCACATACAACTGCACCACTTCCACCGCCGCATGCTGCCCCTCATTGTGCAGCGGAATGTGAGCATCCAGGGTATCGTGCTCGCCCAGAGTGTCCGCCGAGAGCACCAGCTCACCGTAACGGATCGGGCTGTAGCCCAGACCATGGCCGAACGGGTAGCGCACCGCCTGCCCCGCGCTGAGGTAGTGGCGGTAACCGACATAAAGCCCCTCGCGATACTCCACCGCCTCGGGCCCGCCGGGGAAATGATCATGGCAGGGGGTGTCGCGCAGGCGCAACGGCCAGGTCTCCGCCAGCCGCCCGGACGGGTTGACGCGCCCGCTGAGCACATCCACGAGACCCGGGCCGCCGGCCTGGCCACCGAGATAAGCCGCCACGATTGCCGCGACATCCTCCGCCCAGGGCAATTCCACCGGCGCACCACTGGCGAGCACCACCACCGTGCGGGGATTGACCGCGGCGACACGGCGGATTAACTCATTCTGCGCCGCCGGCAGGTGCATGTGCTGCCGGTCAAAAGCCTCGGATTCATTGGCCGGCGGCAGGCCGGCAAAAATCACGGCGACCTCGCACTGCCGCGCCAGCAGGCAGGCTGCATTGATGCGCGCCGTATCCGGCGTGTCCCCGGCTTCGACGGTAAAGCCCTCAGCGTACTCGCAGTGTGCAAACTGGCGATTGAGCTCATCCCAGGCGTTGTCCAGCCGCCAGGGGGTGATCTGGGAGCTGCCGGCACCCTGATAGCGCGGTGTCTTTGCAAATGGGCCGATCACCGCCAGGGATGTCGTGGCGGCGAGGGGCAGCAGCGCGTCTTCATTACGCAGCAGCACGGCGCTGGCCGCCGCCGCGCGCCGGGCCAGGGTGTGGTGGGACTCACGGTCGTAGCGGAAGCCCGGGCGCGCCTGGCGCGCGCAGCGCAGAATCAGCGCCAGCACCCGACCCGCGGCGCGATCGAGGGTGGCCTCGGGCAGGCGCCCGTCGCGCACGGCAGCGGCAATCAGGCGGTCATTGATGCCGCCGCTACCCGGCATTTCGAGATCCTGACCGGCGACCAGGCCGGCGACGCGGTCATTGCAGGCACCCCAGTCGGTCAGCAACACACCATCAAAGCCCCACTCGTCACGCAGGATGCCCTGCAACAGGCGCGGGTGCTCACTGCAGAACTCGCCATTGACGCGGTTATAGGCACACATCACTGTCCACGGGCGGGCGCGGGTGACCGCCTGCTCGAAGGCGGGCAGATAGATTTCACGCAGGGTGCGTTCATCCACGCGCACATCGATGGTGGAACGGCGGTGCTCCTGGTTGTTGACAGCGAAATGCTTGAGCGAGGTGCCCACCCCCTGGCTCTGGATGCCCTCGATCATGGCCACGGCGAGCTCACCGGTGAGGTACGGATCCTCGGAAAAGTACTCGAAATTGCGCCCGCACAGGGGCGAGCGCTTGATATTCACGCCGGGGCCGAGCAATACACCGACGTTTTCTTCCAGGCATTCCTCGGCCAGGGCAACGCCGACCTCGCGCAGCAGCTCGATATCCCAACTATTGGCCAGGGCGGATGCGGTGGGAAAGCAGGTCGCGGGCACACTCTCGAAACCCACCTGGCGGGTGTCCCCCAGTTGCTTGCGCAAACCGTGGGGGCCATCGGTCACGAGGATGTCGGGGATGTCGAGGCGCTCGTTCCCCTTGAGGTACCAGAAGTCCTCACCCGAACAGAGGGCGGCTTTCTCCTCGACCGTCATTTGCGCCAGCAGCGCGGCGACAGCGTCGTCCATGGGCTTCTTCCGTGTCTGGCCGTGCCGCGCGGAGGCTACTCCGGGGCCGGTACACTGTTATGGTTCTGCTTTTCGGTGATCACGTTTTCGGTAATCGCGGGAAGGCTGGCTTCCGCACTGCGGCGGTTTGCCCCGGGCCCGGGTGGCCGATATGCTGCCAGCGGGGACGCGCTGCCTGACCGGCGTCCAGTGTAACGCCTCTGCCGGGGGCAAAGGAACCAAGGGACATCGGGAGCAACCGCAAGAAACCGGTAGCCTGCAGCTCAGGCTTTGCATGGCCATCGTGGAGGATTACATCGAGTTATGGCAACACTGCTGATGAAACTGCGCGACGTACCTGCGGAGGAACTGGAGGAAGTGCGGGCGCTGCTCAGTGAGCACGAACTGGACTGCTATGAGACGGAGCCCGGGCGCTGGGGCATCAGTGTGGGCGCGATCTGGTTGCGCGATGACACCCAGGCGGAGCGCGCCCGCGCCTTGCTGGCGGAGTACGCCGAGCAGCGCCAGGCGAGCGTGCGCGCTGAATATGAAGCCCGGCGTCGCGCCGGCGAGGCGGACACCCTGCTGCGCCGTTTGCTGCGCCACCCCTTGCAGATGTTGGCCTGCCTGCTGGCCATAGCCCTGATCCTGGCCCTCTCCCTGAAACCCTTCATCGACCTCGCCCGCCCGGGCAGCGGCACATGAACCACGCGGCAGCGCTCCGGAACCGGCGTCGGTGCGAGGTTCGGTGGCGGTGGTGACGCTGGGTTACGCCGCGCAGCGGCTAACCCAGCCTACGGCACGGCATCGGCATTTGCGCAGGCGGCGAGCTCGCCGCGTAACCGGCACCGGCACCACACCAGACACGCGCTATGATCCATTGGCAATGCGGGGCGAATTTCTCGAAAATCGTCGTTTCCTGATACTATCCCCCGCCATTGCCGCCAGCCCGACCCCTTTTTTCTGGAGAGTTTGCATGTCCCAGTCAATGCAGGACTTCCTCGACCGCCTGCGCCAGCGTGACCCGTATCAGCCGGAGTTTCACCAGGCGGTTGAAGAGGTTTTCGAAAGCCTCTGGCCCTTTATCCAGGATCGCCCCGAGTATCGCGATGCCGGCCTGCTGGAGCGCATCGTCGAGCCGGAGCGCGTGGTCATGTTCCGCGTACCCTGGATCGATGCCCAGGGGCGGGTGCAGGTCAACCGCGGCTTTCGCGTGCAGATGAACAGCGCCATCGGCCCCTACAAGGGCGGCCTGCGTTTTCATCCCTCGGTCAACCTCAGTGTGCTCAAGTTCCTCGCCTTCGAGCAGGTGTTCAAGAACTCCCTGACCACCCTGCCGCTGGGTGGTGGCAAGGGCGGCGCGGACTTCGACCCGAAGGGCAAAAGTGACCTGGAAGTGATGCGCTTCTGCCAGTCATTCATGGACGAACTGTACCGCCACATCGGTGCCGAGCTGGATGTTCCGGCCGGGGATATTGGCGTCGGTGGGCGCGAGATCGGCTACATGTTCGGCCAGTACAAACGCCTCGCCAACCAGTTCAACGGTGTATTCACCGGCAAGGGTTACGGCTGGGGTGGCAGCCTGATCCGGCCCGAAGCCACCGGCTACGGACTGCTGTATTTTCTGGAGAACATGCTGGCGGCGGCGAAGCGCTCGCTGGACGGTATGCGCGTGGCCATTTCCGGCTCCGGCAACGTGGCCCAGTACGCCGCGCAAAAAACCCTGGAACTGGGTGGCAAGGTGGTGACCTTTTCGGACTCCGCCGGCACAGTTCACAATCCCGACGGCTTCACCGACGAACAGCTGGTGTGGATGATGGACTTGAAGAACGCGCGCCGGGGCCGCATCTCCGAGTTGGCCGAGGAATTCGGGCTGGATTATGCCGAGAGCAAGAAGCCCTGGGTCTTCGACTGCGACATCGCACTGCCCTGCGCCACCCAGAACGAACTCGATGAAGAGGATGCGAAGCGCCTGATCAAGGGTGGCTGCTTTGCCGTGGCAGAGGGCGCCAACATGCCATCTACTCTGGCGGCGACCCACCTGTTCCAGAAATCCCGCATCCTGTTTGCCCCGGGCAAGGCCTCCAACGCCGGCGGCGTGGCGGTGAGTGGTCTGGAGATGAGCCAGAACGCCCAGCGCCTGAGCTGGACCGATGGCGAGGTCGACGCCAAGCTCCACGGCATCATGCAGGCCATCCACCACGCCTGCCAGCACTTCGGTGAATCCCGCGAGGGTATCGACTACGTCAAGGGCGCCAATATCGCCGGCTTCGTCAAGGTCGCGGATGCGATGCTCGCCCAGGGTGTGGTTTGAAGGACGGGAGACGCGGGGACGCCGTAGGCTGGGTTACGCGGCTGCGACGCTAACCCAGCCGGGTGGAAGCGGGTCCGCGGGAGCTGCGTGGGTGGTGGGGGCGCTGGGTTACGCCGCTTTGCGGCTAACCCAGCCTACGGCGCATGGGAGCGGCGTGGCTCGTGGTAGGCTGGGTGAGCGCGAAGCGCGTAACCCAGCGTAGCCCATTGGGCCCAGGCGGAGACAAGGAACCAGCTCATGAAATTCAGCATCATCAGCGGCAGCCACCGGCGTGTGGCGGAAAGCAGCAAGGTCGCCCGGTACATCGAGCGCTATCTGCTCGATGCAGGCGTGTGCGACGAGGTCTACCTGCTCGACCTGGCGGGCAACCCGCTGCCACTGTGGGACGAGGTGATCTGGGAGGACGACCCGACCTGGAAGGAGCGCCTGGCGCCCATCGGCAAGCACCTGGAAGAAAGCGACGGCCTGATCATCGTCGCCCCGGAATGGGGCGGCATGGTGCCAGCGGGGCTGAAGAACTTCTTTTTGATGTGGACACCGGACCAGCTCGGCCACAAGCCGGCGCTGATCGTGACCCTGTCATCCGTGGATGGCGGCGCCTACCCGGTGGCGGAGCTGCGCATGAGCAGCTACAAGAACAACCGCCTGTGCTATATCCCCGAGCACCTGATCATCCGCAATGTGGGGCAGGTGTTCAACAGCGACGACAGCGCCAACAACCCGGACACCCAGCCGTACTTCCATCAGCGCCTGGGCTACTGCGCCGGCCTGCTGCGGGAATACGCGCTGGCCCTGCGCCAGGTGCGCGCCAGTGCGGCGGCGGATCGTGGGCCCTTTGCCAACGGCATGTGACAGGGCCAACGGCTCGCGGAGGCTTCTCTCGACGCGCCCCGGGGGGCCCGGCATCGGTATCGGCACGAGATGATACGACGGCGGGAACGCTGGGTTACGCCGCACAGCGGCTAACCCAGCCTACGGCGGGTGGAAGCGGGTCCGCGGGAGCTGCGTGGGTGGTGGAAAGCAAGCGGGGGGCCGATGCCCCCCGCTTGCGTGTGACCCGGCGCGTGTCAGCCGCCCAGGCGTTCCAGGGTCTGGCGCGCCTCGGACAACCACTCCCACTCGGCATCACCCGCCTGTTCCACGGCCTGGCTGAGCTGCTCCCGGGCCTGCTCGCGCATCTCGGCGCGGTACAAGGCCATGCCCAGGTGGTAGCGGTATTCCGGTCCGGTGCCGCCACGGCGCACCGCCTCCTGCAGCATCACCACCGCCTGGGGATAGTTGCCCAGGTGGTACTGCAGCCAGCCCACGGTATCGAGGAAAGCCGGATTGCGTGAATCCGCCAGGTCCGCCGTCAGGCGCTGGGCGCGCTGCAGGTTCTGCTCGGTGCGACGGTGCTCGATCAGCAACACCGCCAGGTTGTTGCGCACCACCTCGGCGTCCGGCTGCTGGCGCAGCAGGGCCTCGTAGGTGCCGATGGCGCCATCGATGTCACCACTGAACTGCTGCACTTCAGCCAGCAACAGCATCAGCCCGGGTTGCTCCGGGTTCTTCTCCAGGCCATCGCGGTAGAGCGCCTCGGCGCGGTCCAGCTGACCGCGGGAGGAATATAGCGCCCCCAGCTGGCGATAGGCGGAGATACGATCCGGCGCCTCTTCCAGCAGGGCCTTGAGCAGCGCCTCGGCCTCGTCGTGCTGGCCGCCGCGCAGGTGCAGCTCGGAGAGCATCTCGCGGGCGTGGTAATGATCCGGATGCTCCGCAATATGCTTGCGCAGCAGCTCGCGGCCCGCAGCGACACCGTTCTCGGAAATCTCCAGGGTTACCAGTGCCTGCAGCGGCTCCAGGGCGGCCGGGCGCAGCTCCAGGGAACGCTCCAGGGACTGCCGGGCCGCGGCGTTGTCACCGCGCCGGGCGTGAACCCGGGCCTGCAGATAGTTGCCCAGGGGAGCCGTCTGCTGCGACAGCAGCAGGGGCTGGGCGGCCTCGAAGGCGTCGTCCCAGCGCTCCTGCTGGATGTGCAGCTCCGCCAGCATGCGGTGCACATCGGCCCGGTTGGGGGCGATGTTGCGGGCGCGCTTGAGCAGTGGCTCGGCCTCACGCAGCTGCCCATCCGCAATCATCAGACGCCCCGCACCCAGCAGTGCGGGTACATGATTGGCGTTCTGCGCCAGGGCGGCACGGTAGGTATCCAGCGCCAGGGGCTGGGCGCCGGTGCGCTCCTGGGCCATAGCCATCAGGGTCATCGCCTCGACGTATTCCGGGTTGCTGCGCAACGCCGCACGCAGGTCACGGATGGCCGCCTCGGCATCACCGTCGGCCATGGCGATCCGGGCCCGGGAGTACAGCGCCTCACTGTTGCTGGACTCGATCTGGAAGATCTGTTCCAGCAGCGCCTCGGCGTCGCCGCGGCGGTTCTCCGCCAGGTAAAGATTGACCAGGCTGTTGCGCGCGGTAATGGCATCGGTGCTCTGCGGATCACGGCGAATCACCTCCTGCAGCACCGCCGCGCCACGATCACGCTCCCCCACATTCAGCAACTGCTGGGCCAGGGCGGCCTGCAGGCGATAGCTTTCCGGATCCTCCGCGGCGAACTGCTCGAGGGTCTGCAGGGCGTCCTCCGGGCTGCCCGTCTCCCGCTGCAGCTCCACCAGGGTGAGCTTGAGGTCGGTGTTCTCCGGGCGCCGGCTGATGGCATCACGCAGCACGCGCTCCGCCTCCGGCGCATTGCCGGCACCCACCAGGGTGGCGACCAGCTGGCGCATGTAGGTCTGGTTATCCGGGTATTCCGTCACCAGGTATTCGTAGATCTCGACCACCTCGTCGGTGCGCTCGTGCACCGCCAGCACCTGGGCCTTGAGCAGCAGGATGATCGCATCTCCGGGGCTCTTCTCCAGGCCACGCTCGATCGCGTCCATGGCGGTGTCGGGCTCGTCCCGGGCGTACAGACCGGTCATCACACCAAGGGCATTGATGTGGGCGGCGTCCCGCTCCAGCACCGTGCGAGCCAGTGCAGAGGCCTCGTCGCGCTCGCCGCGGCGCAGGTGGATGGAAGCGCGCACCGCCATGGCATCGATGTAGCCCGGATCCCGCTCCAGTGCCTGTTCGATCTGCACCACGGCCTCATCCAGATCACCGGTGGCCAGCATCAGCTGGGCCATCTTCACCCGCGCGGGGAGAAAATCCGGGTCCGCATCGATGGCGGCATTCAGGTGGTTGAACATGCCGCGCCAGTTGCGCTCGCGCTCTTCCAGCTGCGCCATCAGATAGCGGGCGCCGGCGTGGGAGGAGCTGATCTGCAGGGCATTGCGTGCCTCCAGCCGGGCGCGCTCGTAGTTGCCCTCGTCATACAGGGCCTGGGCCCGCTCGTAATAGCGCGCCTGGCGCTCCTCGGCGCCACCACAGCCATACAGGGCCAGGGCCCCGACCAGGGCGACAATTGCCGGGCGACCCGCCCGTTGCACAATGCTCATCACTGCCTCCAGCTTCTAATTGCTCTTTCGTTATGTTCCGGTGCGTCAAGTTCCGGGGTGAACCGGGTCAACCCGGCCGCGATTATCAACCTGGCACCACCATGTGCCGTATTAACCAGATCCGCTCAGGGCCACCACCAGGGGATACCGATGATCACCACGCTGGCCACCGCCGCGGCGCTGACGGGCCAGAGCCCGCGACCGCCGGTGCGACCCAGCAGGAATTCACAGCTATACATCAAGATAGCAAGCCGCAGCGCAATTTCACCTATAGCCCACTCATTGAAGCCCTCGACCGGGATCATCGGCGCGCCCAGCACCACCACCAGCATGAGCAGATCCTGGGTATCCAGGCGGAACTGCTCGCGACGGGTCATGCGGATGGCCAGCACCAACACCCCGACCAGCACCACCAGGGCCACATTCACCCAGGCGACGCCAAAACGGAAAATTTCGCCATCGGTGAGCAGAAAAGCCAACCCCAGGGCGGCGCTGTACACGCAGGTGCGCACCGCCAGGGCCGGCCAGCGGCACACCAGGGTCAGCAGCAGCAGCAAGGGCAGGCTGGCCCAGGCGGCGGCCTGCTGCACAAACGTGGGCGTCGCCGCCGGAAGCAGGGTCAGCGCCACGCCCAGCAACAGCAGGCCCAACAGGGCCTGCACGATGGTGGGCCACCAGTGGTAGAGCACGCCGATGCGGCGCAACAGGGTGTTGCGCCGCTCGCCCTCGGCGCCAACCTCCACCTCGACCGCCGCCCGCACTCGCCAACCAAGCTGCCGCGCCAGGGTCAGGCCACCCAGCAGCAGGCCGCTGAAGCCCGCGTACACCGCCAGCAGCAGGGCATCGGACTCATAGCGCAGGCCAAACGCCGCACCCATGAGCAGGATCTGCAGGATATAGATCACGGCCACCGCCTCGTAATGGCGCAGGCCGAGGTCCATGATCTGGTGGTGCAGGTGGTTGCGATCCGGTGAGAAGGGCGAGCGCCGCTGCCACAGGCGGATGGCCATGACGGTGAAGGTATCGAGGATGGGCAAGCCGAGGATCAGCACCGCCAGCATCGGGCTGATCGCGCCGCCGTCGCTCTGGGTGACGAGAATGACCAGCACCGCGGCGATAAAACCCAGGAACTGGCTGCCCGCATCCCCCATGAACACCCGCGCCGGAAAGGTGTTGTAACGCAGGAAGCCGAACACACAGCCCATGGTGGTGAGGGCCAGCAGCAGCACGGTGCGCTCGGTGCACAGATAGGCAAACAGGCTGATCATCGCCAGGGCGATGAGGGTGGTGCCGGCGGCCAGGCCATCGAGGCCATCAGACAGGTTCACCGCGTTGGTGACACCCAGCAGGAACAGAAAAGTGACCGGATAAGTCAGCCAGGGAGGCGCCGCGTCCAGGCCCATGAAGGGCAGGTACTCGATCACCACGCCACCGGCCATGACGATAAGCACGGCGAGGGTCTGGCCGGCAAACTTCCACCGGTAGTGCAGGTCGCGCTGGTCATCGAGGAAGCCGAATATCACGATCACCAACGCCCCCGCCAACACGCTGAGCCAGAGCGGATCCCCCTTGGGCAGCAGCAGCAGGGCAGGGACGAACACCCCCAGGGCCATGGCCAGGCCGCCGCTGCGGGGAATGACGCGCTGATGCACCTTGCGCGCCTCACCGGGGACGTCCATCAGCCCCAGCCGTGGAGACATACGAATCAGCAGCGGCATCAGGGCCACCGTCAGGAACAGCGCCAGGGCGAAGCTGTAAATCAGCTGCATGATCGCCCGACCTCCATGCCGATGCCGCCGCCGCTCAGGGCACGTAGGCCGGCAGCAGCGGGTAGAAGTCCCGCGCGAACTGCTGCAGCCGAGCCTCGGCCTCGTCGATATCCGCCATATCCGGCACCGGGGTGACCAGGCGCACCAGGGCTCCGTCGGTGCGGCTGTGCCAGAGCGCATCCCAGAACATCAGCCACTTGGCGGCGTATTCATTGGTGATATTGCGCTCGCGACCCTCGAACCAGTAGTACACCAGCTGCGCCGAGTTGCCGAGGCGGATCAGCGCCCGGTTGACGCGCAAATCGCCACCGCTGACGTGCTGCAGGCCTTCGATCTCGACCTGACCGAACTCGGTGATGCGCCAGCCGCCGCCGGGAATGCAGCTGCGCGGTGAATGGATGGCAGCACCCTTCTTCTGCGACTCGTAATAGGCCACATAGAAATTAACCGGCAGACCACCGGGGGTATTGCGGTAGTCCGCCTTGATGTAATCACTGAGATCCAACGCTTCCAGGATCTGGTCCTCGATCGGATCCTCCCGGCCGATCCAGCCGGCGTGGAACAGGGGGAAGCTGGCAAAACTCTGCCGCGGCGCCGGGCGCTCCTCGCGCTCATCCAGACCAGCCAGCACCGGGGTGAGCAGCGCCAGCAGGGCCAGGGCCGCCAGAAAGGGCCGCTGCTGGCGGAGGCTGACCGGGAACTCCGCCAGGCGCACCTTGCGCCCCGGGCCATCCAGGTGCAGGCGCTCCAGCATGGACAGATTATCCCGGCTGAGCAGGTGGAAGATCCAGACAATGAGCAGCAGCACCGCGAGGCAGGCGATAAAGATCACCCAGCCCTCGAAATCGTGGAGGAAGCCCTCCGCCATGGCGATGCCCCAGTGCTCCACGGTGACGCCGATGATGCCGATGCGCACGCTGTTCATCAGCACAGTGATGGGAATGGTGGCGAGGAACAGGATGGCCTTTTGCCAGACCGGGCCGCGGTACAGCACCGCCACCAGAAAGCCGAAGCTCATCAGCGGGAACAGGTAGCGCAGCCCGCTGCAGGCCTCGACCACCGCCAGCTGATAGACGCCGAGATCGATGACGTTGCCTTCGAGATAAACGCTGATGCCGAACAGGCGAATAACCGCAACGCCAATCTCCGACGACACCAACTGCAACTGCGCCGACAGGTTGTTATAGAGGAAGTTGGGCAGGGGGATCATGAAGATCAGGTAGGCAAAGGCCACCCACAGCAGCAGCATGGCGCGCCAGCCGAAGAAGGCGAGGGCCAGGCCCGTGAGGCTGATCAGAAAGCCATACTGGATGATCGTATAAATAGCACTGAGTTCACCCAGCAACAGCAGGAACAGGCCGAACAGCACCATCAAGGCACCGCTCCAGGCGCCTCCCTGGGCGCTGGCCGCAGGCAACTGGCCCAGCCGCTGCCACACCAGGAAAGCGGCAACCATGGGGATCATATAGCCGTGGCTATACTCTTCCCGACCCCACCAGCGCTCCATCAGAACCAACCCCTCCCAATACAGGAAGAACAGCAGGCCTACGGCGACCAGGAGCAAGGCCCAGAGCATCAGGGCACGGGGGGAACCGCCGGTGGCGGGAGCGGAGGAAACATCAGCGTGCATGCGACAACCCTGTGACGACGGTGACGGGCGACGGACCCTGTGCCGCGGGTGCCAGCCCTTGCGGCAGCGGCCCAAAGCCAAGGATCAGCAGGCCCGTCTGGTTATTATGTTTGTATGCTTCGAACGCTTGTACGACAACCATTTCACAAACCGTAACAAGCTGTCAAATCAGCCGGCCCAAGGGGCCGGACACCAAGCTCAAGGCACTATGGCACGATCATTACAGGCGTTCAACCAAGGGCAACCGGGAGGCCCCATGAGGCCAGACTGCAAGGCAGAGCCGTCCACCCAGCTGTACATCGGCTCTGTCAGGTTTGCTCGGGAGCCATTCCCGGAAAACAGCGGGCATC
Organism: Gammaproteobacteria bacterium; assembly: GCA_050485745.1. Classification (GTDB taxonomy): domain Bacteria; phylum Pseudomonadota; class Gammaproteobacteria; order Pseudomonadales; family CAMLJR01; genus JBJHBY01. The sequence continues at coordinate 13,024 of JBJHBY010000088.1, forward strand.
ACCTTTGATTTCAGGGGTGCGGTAATCC
>JBJHBY010000089.1:0-13048 GCA_050485745.1 Gammaproteobacteria bacterium
GGTCAAGCCGGTCGCCATGCTTGAGATCCAACGCAATCCGCCGGCCCATCCCCTCGTAAAGAAGCGCCGCGCGGCCCCGCGCCCAGGGCCGCGGCAGGGCGAGGCATTCGTCACAATGCACCGCCGCGTCATCGCCCTCGTCGCCCTGCGGCAGCGGCACCCCGCAGGCATCGCACACCTGTCCCAGCACAAAGGGCGTCTCGCGCCAGCAGGCGCCGCAAAGCGCATGGTCACTGTCGACCCGTTCGCGGCAACACAGGCATTGGGGCGGATAGATGATCCGCAACGCACTTTGCAATCCCATGCCAACCCCCTAGATCACACCCTGAGCAGCAAGGAAGCCCCATGCCCCCCACCCCGCCGTCCGCACCGTCTTCCGCACCGTCTTCCGGCCCGCCGAGCCTCGTTGATCGCGATGCCCTGATGCGCAACCGGGCGCGCGCCGCCGCGGCACCGGCCCTTTTCCTGCAAGAGGCCGCTGCAGCCGAGCTTCAGGAAAGACTCCTCGAGGTTAACAGAACCTTTACGCGGCCCGCCGTCATTACCGCTTTCGACGCGCCGTGGCGCGCCTGCCTGCCCGATTCAAGGATCCTCAGCGATGCCGAAACTCTCGCGCTTGAAACCGGAGCGCATGATCTGGTGGTGCACGCGATGGCGCTGCACTGGGCCGACGATCCGGTCGGGCAGCTGGTGCAGTGCCGCAGGGCGCTGGTGCCGGATGGGCTGATGCTGGCGGTCTGCCCCGGGGGGCAGACGCTGGCGGGGCTGCGCGCCTGTCTGGCCGAGGCGGGTGGGCTCGGCGGGCAGGGTGAAGTGCCGATCCGGAATGCTGCCGCGCTTCACGCTGGCCAGGCGCCAGTCGTTGTCCGCACGCAGAATGGCGCGATTGCCCAGCGCCGGCAGGCCCTGGTCGAAGTCACCCATGCCGTGCTGTTGCGCCATCTGTCCCATCAGGGTGGTGAGTCGCACCATGCCGCGGAATGCAGCCCGCGCATTGGCGTCATCGCTGAGCACCACTTCGCCGACCACGTCCTCGCTCCAGCCGTCGCTCATCACCACCTGGTGAACCCGTCCGCGAATACCGGCAACGGTTTCGTTGCGTCCGGTGTCGCGCAACGTGGCCTCACCGCGATCAGCCCTGGTGCTCGTGCCACTGAGGCCGGCGGCACCGGCCATGGCGGCGAGGTCATCCAGCGCGAGGACCTGCCATTTGCCGTCCTCACGGGCGACGATATAGGCCTTTCCGGCATTCACCAGGATGAAGTTGCCGTCCGCAGCCTGCATGCGGATGTGGTTGTCGTCCCGGTATTCGATGGTCATGCGCTCGCTGCCCGCCTCGAACACGGCGGTGACATCGGCGTGCGCCGTGCCGGTCATCAGCATCAACGTCAACAGTGCGGCGCCGAACGTCCACAGGATATTGGGGTTACGGCAGGGGAGGTGTGAGTTGCTGGGTGCGTACATGGCGCGCCTCCTTTCGTCGGGTGATCCGCGGGGCTGAGCGGGGTTTCGATGGGGCATTGTGGCAACCCCCGCGGTTAAAGTAAAAGGCAGGCTGTGTCAGGCATGACATGCTGCCCCGGTGGCCGATGGTGACCGATGGCTCAGATACCCATCAAATTGTCACGCTGCCCCATCGCGACTTCGGCGCAGTAGCCGAAGTCCACCGGCAGGTTCTGGCCGCTGACAAAGCTGGCCAGTTTGCTGTTCAGCAGCACCAGCGGCTCGCCCATTTCGGCGGGTTCGGCAAAGCGGCCGTTGGACGGGCAGAACAGGCTGATCGCGCTCTTGTCGACTTCCTTCGTCAGCTGGTCCATGAAGGCGGTTGCCGTGGGTGACGGGCTGATACAGTTGATGCGGATTTCGCGTTTGGCCAGCTCGCCGGCCTTCATCATGGTATACACGATCAGGCTCTGCTTGGAAAAACCATAGGCATCCGCGTTCAGTTGCGGGGTGTTGCGCAGCCAGGACTCCGCGGCCTCGAAGTCCGGCGTGGCGAGAAACGCCTGCACCAGGTCCAGATTGCTCTTCCAGGCCATGCCCGCGGTCGAGGCGATGGAGGCGACGCCGCCACCTTTGCCCATGCGCGGCAACAGGGCTTCGGTCAGGTGGCGCAGGCCCACGAAGTTGATCATGACGGTGTCGTGGGCGGCGAAGGGCGGATGCGGTACGCCCGCGCAGTTGAACAGCGCGTGAACCTGCTTCGGCAGTTGCGCCAACGCCGCGTCGATCGAGGCCCTGTCCTTCATGTCGGTGCGGATGGCCTGCGCCACCGGCGTGGTGACCTCGCCGATGTCCAGCGCGTGGACCTCCGCACCCAGTTCCACCAGCAGCCGCGCCGCGGCCGCGCCCATACCGGAGGCGGCGCCGGTGATGACGACCGGCTTGCCGCGGTAACCCAGGATATCGTTCATGGTGTGCCCTCTTCAGAGTGGGTGGCTGATATGGGGGTGTGCTTCTGGCGGGTGCGGTGTTGATTCAGGAACTCCTGCGCCAGGCGCTCGGCTTCGCGCAGCTGCGCCGGGCTCATCTCCCGGGCGACGATGTGCTGGCCACCAATGGCACGCTCCTGGCCGTTGCCCAGCGCGAGCCCATACCACAGGTGGGACTGTACCGGGTCGGCTCGGGCGTCGCGGCCGTAGCGATAGGCTTCTGCCAGGGCCAGCTGGGCCAGACCCATGTCGGCCTCGGCAGCCAGGTGATAGAGCCGCATGGCGCGGGCCGGGTCTCGCGGTGCGCCCATGCCGCGCTGATAGAGTCTGCCCAGGTGATAGGCATAGGGCATGGCCCCCTGCTGCACGGCCAGCTGAAACCAGTGCCTTGCCTTGATGTAGTCCTTGGGCAGGCCGCTACCGCTCTCGTGCAGCAGGCCGATGCTGCCGCTGGCAAAACCATTGCCCTGCTCCGAGGCAATCGTCAGCAGGCGCAGGGCCATGTCGAAATCCGGCTCCACACCTTCACCGTGGAGGTACAGAAGGCCGAGCCTCATCTGCGCCTGCGGATCCCCCTGCGCGCCGGCCCTCTGAAACCAGTGGGCGGCTTCGGCGAGATCCCGGGGTATACCCAGCCCTTCCTCGAGCAGGTGGGCGAGCGTGAACTGGGCCCCGAGGTGGCCCTGCCCGGCGGCCTCGCGCAACCATTGCGCCGCCTCCCCGTCCTTGCTCGGGGCAATGTGGCCATTCAGGATCAGTGCGGCCAGTCGAACCTGTGCGAGTTCGTCGCCTTGCCTTGCGGCTTCCCGCAGCCAGCGCGCTGCCCGGGCGAGGTCGGCGGGGATCGGCAGGTCGCCCGAATAGGCATGGCCCAGGCCACTCTGGGCTCCGATAACCCCCTGCATCGCCGCGAGCTCCAGCCAGCGGATGGACTCGGCAGGATTCTGCGCGATGCCCAGGTCGCCCCAGTACAGCAAGCCCAGGTTGTACTGGGCGAGGGGCTCTCCCTGCTTGGCGGCAAGCCGGATCAGTTCCTCCGCCTGCGTCAACTCACCACGTTGGTGGTGAAGGATACCCAGGCTGAGCTGTGCCTTGGCGTGGCCCTGGTTGGCCGCCCTGCGATGCCAGAGTATCGCCTGCTCCTGGCTGGAATCCTTGAAGGCGTTTGAGTCATGGGCGGAGCCGATATACCACATGGCATCCAGGTGTCCCTGCTCAGCCGCCCAGTAGAACCACTGCATGGCCTGGTCGAAATCCGGTGCGACGGCCTCACCGTTAAAATACAGCAAGCCCAGCTGGAATTGCGAAGGTGCGTGGCCGGACTCCGCATAAGTGCGCAGCTGCTCATAGGGCAGGGCGCGATCGGGTGGTGTGTCCGCGGCCGCGGCCGCGGCGGGCGCCGGCATCGCGGGAGCCACTGCAATGAGAACCAGCGCAAGAAGAAATGACGGCAGCGCGCGGACCTTCATGGTCGTATCCATTGACGATTTATTGTTCTCCCCGCATTGAGCCACAGGGTGCTTCATTTGGCAATTTGGCCGCGCGTACTTTCCGCTGCGATCATGGGTCGCGTGATCTGTCATTTTCATTGGTGTCGTGGCTCAATGGCCGCTGCCCGCCAGGGCGCCCGTGACCACGGGTCGCTGCCCGTCTCGTCATCTTCCCGCTGATCGGAGTTCACCATGTTCAGGGTTTACGCCACCACACCGGAAACCATGGGGCCAGAGGCCATCGCCGCCCACGCCCGCCGCGCCGAGGCCATGGGTTTCGACGGCCTGCAGGTGCCGGATGCCGTGCACGACGGCCTGTTGCTGGCGGCACTGGCCCTGAATGCCACCGAGCGCCTGGCGGTGGGCACCGCGGTGCTGGTGGCTTTTCCGCGCAGCCCCATGACCGTGGCCGTTGCCGCCTGGGATCTGCAGCGGCTCTCCGGCGGGCGCTTCGAGTTGGGCCTCGGCACCCAGATCCGCCAGAACATCGAGGAGCGCTACTCCGCGCGCTGGGATGCGCCGGTGCCCCAGTTGCGCGAATATGTGCAGTCACTGCGCGCCATTTTCCATAGCTTCCAGAGCGGGGAGCGTCTGCACTTCAGCGGCGAGCACTATCGCTTCACTCGCCTGCAGCCGTTCTTCAACCCGGGGCCGATCGAGCATCCGCACATACCCATTTACTGCGGGGCCGTGGGGCCGGCGATGACGCGCATGGTGGGCAAGGTGGCCGACGGCATGATCACCCACCCGACCAACACACCGCCGCGCTACATTCGCGAGGTGTGCCTGCCGCGCCTGCAGGCGGGCTTTGCCGCAGCTGATCGTGACGGCGGGGATTTTCGCCTGATCCTGGGGCCGCTGGTGGCCACCGGTCGCGACCAGGCCGCGGTGACAGCGGAATGGGAAAAGCAGCGCCGCCTGCTTGGCTTTCTCTACTCGACACCGGCCTATTGGCCGAGCCTCGAGCTGTTCGGTTGGGAGGATCGTGGCCATCAGTTGCAGGCGCTCACCCGCGAGGGCCGCTGGCAGGACATGGCTGCGGTGGTGGACGACACCATGCTCGATGCCTTCGTGCCCCGCGGCTGCTACGCCGATATTGCGGCGGTGATGCGGGAGCGCTATTCGGGGCTGGCCGGTGCCCTGACTTTTCCCATGCCCGAGGACCCGGCCGACGATGCCCTGGCGGCGCAGGCCATCGCGGCGCTGAAGGGGTAGGGAAGGGCCCGGCTGGGAGCGGTACTGGCAGATACCGGTCTCCTGCCGGCTTCCTAGGGCTCCGGATTGCCCGGCAGAACCAGCACTGCGCAGGGGGCCAGATCGATCACGCGCTCGGTGACGCTGCCGATCAGGAAGCGCTGAATGCGGCCCAGGCCGGAGCGGGACAGCACGATCAGGTCGACCCCCTCACGCTGGGCTTCTCCCTGGATGCTCGGCGCCGCGGGCGCGGCGATCACCACCTCCCGGGGTCTGTCAGCCAGGCCGGCGTCGTCGAGGAAGCGCGCCAGCGCCTGTTTGGCCAGGGGCACCTGGGTGTTGGGTGAGGCCGGCGGATAGTAGCCGGGCACCACCAGGTCGATGGCATGCAGCGCCGTCAGCGTCGCGCCGTAGTCCTGCGCGAGCCCGGCGGCGCGGCGGATTGCCGCCAGCGACTGGGGTGACAGGTCCACCGGGGCCAGCAGCCGGGTGAAGGGAGCCTTGCCCTCCGCGCCGGGCTGAGTCGCCGCACCCACGATGAGCACCGGAACCGTCGCCAGCTTGAGCAGGTGTCGGGCCTGGGAGCCCAGCATCAGCCGGTCGATGCCCGAGTAGCCATGACTGCCGACAATGATCAGATCCGCGGAGACGCGATCGGCATAGTCGGCAATGGCCGGTGCAGCCTTCTTGCTGCGTTCGACAGCGGTTTTGACCGCTGTCGGGCACTGCCGGGCCAGCTCCTGCAGCGTTGCCCTGGCGTGCCCGGTGTGGGCTTGCGTCGGGTCTTCCGGGCCATTCGCCACTTCGTGGAAGAAGAACAGCGGATCGACGTCGATGCTGATGTGCAGCAGGTGCAGCTCCGCTCCATGCCAGGCTGCCAGGCGTTGCGCGCAGCCCAGGGCGGCGACGGAGGCCTCGGACAGGTCAGTGGCGAACACAATGCGTTGAAAAGCGGTCACGATCGTCTCCTTGTACCGTTCGAATGGGCACGCACGCCTGTATGCAATTTATCACAGGCCCGCAGTGCCCTGCGGCACTGCAAATACCTGCCTCTCAATCCTCCCGGTCGGTCAGTGCACCGGTGCTGGCCGATCCCACCTGGCGTGCGTACTTGGCGAGCACGCCTTGCCGGTAGCGCGGCTCCGGTGGGCGCCAGTCGCGTCGGCGCTGCTCCAGTTCCGCCTCACTGAGGTGTACCTCGAGGGTGTCGGCCTCGGCGTCGATACTGATGCTGTCCCCGTCCTGCACCAGTGCCAGTGGCCCGCCCACAAAGGCTTCCGGGCTGATGTGTCCGACCACAAAGCCGTGGCTGCCGCCGGAGAAGCGTCCGTCCGTGATCAGGGCCACGGCACTGCCCAGGCCGCGCCCCATGATGGCGGACGTAGGGGTCAGCATTTCACGCATGCCGGGGCCGCCGCGCGGACCCTCGTAGCGGATCACCACCACGTCTCCGGCCTGGACGGTACCGTCGTTGATGCGCGCCTGCGCTTCCTCCTCGGATTCGAATACGCGAGCCGGGCCACTGAAGCGGGTGCCCTCCTTGCCGGTGATCTTGGCGACGGCCCCCTCCGGCGCGAGATTGCCATGCAGAATGCGCAAGTGGCTCTCGCGCTTCAGCGGTTGCTGCAGCGGGGCGATGATGCGCTGGCCCTCGGGATAAGGCCTGACATCCGCCAGGTTGTCGGCGAGGCTGTGGCCGGTCACCGTCAGGCAGTGACCGTGCAGCAGGCCCGCGTCCAGCAGCATTTTCATCAGGGGCTGGATACCGCCGATGGCCACCAGCTCGCTCATCATGTAGTGACCGCTGGGGCGCAGATCTGCCAGCACCGGCACGCGTTGCCCGAGGCGGCTGAAGTCCGCCAGGGACAGCTCCACCCCGGCGGTGCGAGCCATGGCAATCAGGTGCAGCACGGCATTGGTGGAGCCCCCCAGGGCAATCACCACGGTGATCGCGTTCTCGAAGGCTTCGCGGGTCAGGATGTGGGACGGGCGGATATCCCTCGCCAGCAGTTCCAGTACCGCTGCCCCCGCGCGCCGGCAGTCGTCGCGCTTTTCGGCGGAGATGGCGTTTTGCGCGGAGCTGCCGGGCAGGCTCAGCCCCAGGGCCTCGATGGCTGAAGCCATGGTATTGGCGGTATACATGCCGCCGCAGGAGCCGGGGCCGGGAATGGCGTGCTCCTCGATGTCCCGCAGCTCGATCAGTGACAGATCGCCGCGTGACTGTGCTCCCATGGCCTCGAACACGGAGATGATATCGGTGTGATTGCGGCCGGGCAGAATGGTGCCGCCGTAAACGAAAACCGCGGGTCGGTCGAGCCGCGCCAGTGCCATCACGCAGCCGGGCATGTTCTTGTCACAGCCGCCGATCGCCACCAGACCATCGAAGCCCTGGCAGCCGGCGACTGTCTCGATGGAGTCGGCGATCACTTCCCGCGAGACGAGGGAGTACTTCATACCCTCGGTGCCATTGGCGATGCCGTCTGAGATGGTAATGGTATTGAAGATGACCGCCTTGCCCCCGGCCTCATCCGCGCCGTCCCGTGCCTGTTCCGCGAGTTCGGCAATATGGCTGTTGCAGGGGGTCACCATGCTCCAGGTGGAAGCGATCCCCACCTGCGGCCGTGTGAAATCCGCGTCGGTGAAGCCCACCGCGCGCAGCATGGCGCGGCCGGCTGCCTTGCCCGCACCATCGACGACTCGCGAGGAGTGGCGGCGGCGTGGATCGTCCGTCTTGTCATTCATGAGGATTCCTCCGCTGTTGTTGCTGGCCATTGTTGGTAGCAATTGCCGGTAGCGATTTTCCGGGCCCGTGCATCTGCGGCCGGGTCTGGCGGCCGCCGCTGCGGATGCATGGCATCTTCGGTTCCACTGTGCTTAAGTATTGGCACCATTCACCGGCCCCGCGGCGTGCGCTGGCGCCCCATAACGATAATCTGCCATGACGATTCCCGCTTTTCAGGTTCACCGCAGTGAGATCGCCGGGGGCTTTTCCCTGGCCTATGTACGCGAGGGCATTGGTGGGTATCCACTGTTGCTGATCCACGGTTTTCCGGAGACCAAACGCATCTGGTACCGCAACATCGAAGCACTGGCCAGCGCCGGCTTCGAGGTGATTGTGCCGGATTTGCGCGGCTTTGGTGATTCGGACCTGGCGCCCGATGGCTTCTATGACCCGTATGCGTTTTCCGGGGACCTCTACAGCCTGGTCCACGACGTACTCGGGCATGATCGCTGTGCCATCGTCGCCGGTGATGTCGGTGGTGCGGTGGCGCCGCATATGGCCCTGGCTTACGGGGATTTTGTCGAAAGGCTGTGCATCTTCAACACCATTCCGCCCATGCTCAACGAGGCCTACGCCGCGGCGGGCATTCCCGAGGAGGCGCCGCCGGAGAGCCGCGCGGTGATGGACTACTTCGTGATGCAGGGCGCGCGCGGTGACGAGCTGGCGGCAATGATGAACACTGCGGCCCTGCGCCGCCAGTACATCGCGGGCTTCTACAGCCATCGGCTCTGGCAGGGCGTGGAGTTCACCCCGGAGGAGATCGACTTCTTCACCGAGCCCTTCGCGGATGCCGACCGCTTCCGTGCCAGTTACGGCACCTACGAGGGGGCTTTCGGCAAGCGCGAGATGGCGGGTATCACCCGCTTCTTTGAGCCGGTGCCCACGCCCACCCTGCTGCTGTATGGCCCCGAGGACCCGATTCTCGACGAGCACTTCATGCGGCGCTGTGCCATTGCCTATCCCAACCACGCCGGGCCGTTTATCGTGCCCGGCGCCGGGCACTTCCTGCAGTGGGAGCGGGCGGAACTGCTCAACGCGACGCTGCCGCACTTCCTGCTGCCGCGCCCTGCGCCTGCTGCAGGGCGTTGAGGCTCCACGCCCACAGGCGCTCCGCGTCCTCCTGGCGGGTTGCGGCGGGCTTGAGCGGCTGCGGCTTGCAATCGAAGTAATAGCCACCGTTGACCAGTTGCGACGCGGGCTGGCGCGCCAGCCACAGCCCGGTTTCCGCGCCCTTGCCGGGCTTGCGGGAAAAGGGTTTCAGCAGCCACATGGACAGCTTCATCAGCGCATGGCCGTTGTGGCCGAAGCCCGTGGCCACCAGCCCCGGATGGAACGCCTGGGTGCTGATCCGTGTGCCCTCGAGCTCCCGGGCCAGGCGTTGTGTGAACAGGATATTGGCGAGCTTGGAGTAGGCGTATTGCCTGAACGCACCGTACGCGTTTCGCGCCTCCAGATCATCAAAATTCATCGGCCCCTTGGCCATGGTGTAGGCGTCCGACGCGGTATTGATCACCCGCGCCTCGTCGCTCTCCCGCAACCGCGGCAGCAGGCGCAGGGTGAGGGCGAAGTAGGCGAGGTGATTCAGCGCGAGGGTCATCTCGATGCCGTCGGCGCTTTCCTGCCGCTGGTCGAACACGGCGCCGGCGTTGTTGATCAGCATGTGCAGCGGGGAGGCGGTGGCCAGAAACTCATCGGCGACCCGGTTGACCTCGGCGATGACGCTGAGGTCGGCAAGATAGGTGCCCGCGACCGCATCGGCGCGGCGCTGTGTGATCGCGCTGGCCACATCATCCAGACGGCCCCGGTCGCGCCCCACCAGGTGCAGCTGCGCGCCCGCGTCCGCCAGCCCCAGCGCCATCTGCCGGCCGATGCCGTTGGTCGCGCCGGTAATCAGTATCTGCTTGCCTGCCAAATCCATCATGATGGCTCCTCGTCGTCTGGTGTGTCGGAATGACTGTGACTGGGCCATGACGATACGGCAATGTCAACGACACCGCCATCAGCCCGGCTGGCCCGGGCCAGGGTTCAGGGTTCAGGGTTCAGGGCATTTTGGCCTGGCGGGAAATCCGGCGCGTGAGGTAGATCTCCCACAGGCGCCGCTTCAGGGAGCGCCGCTCCGGCAGGGCCGGCACGCTGCCCCGCTCCGGGGTGTCGATGCGCTGCAGACCTGCGCTGAGGTTCCCCATGACCAGTGCCGAGGTCTCGAGCCGTATCGGATAGGCATGTGTGCGCAGGGCGCGGATATTGGGATTGGTGTTGACTTCGTAGGCAACGGGCTGTCCGTTCACCAGGGCGAAGTCGAGCCGCCCGTAGTCGATGTCCGCCGCATCGAAGACCCGGCGGGCGAAGTCCGCATAGGGGTTGTCCCGGGCGATGCGGTATTCGTCGTCGTACAGCTCCGCCGTGGCGATGCCGCTTTGGCCGAGTTTGGCCACCCAGTTGTCCTGATGGGCGCACAGCCCTGCCACCAGGGTGTCGCCGATCCGGTGAACCGACAGCTTGCGGTACAGCGTGTCGGTGGTGGGCTCTGCCGCATACTGCACGATCAGCAGTTCCCGCAGGGGAACACCCTGAGCCAGCACTGCGCGCACGGCCGAGTCCAGCTCGGCCGGGGTGTGCAGCAGCTCCGACATCGGCCCGCGATGGGCGGAGTCCGTGCGCAGGAACACGGGGTACGCCGCCTCCGGCGGCTGCTCGTTGATGTACCAGACATCGAAGGGGTTGAGTCCCGTGCGGTGCAGCTGACGCAGCAACTGATAGCGCGAGCGAAAGCGGGCCGGGTCATTCAGTACGCGCAAGCCCTGCGCCTGCAGGTGCCGGTACAGTCGCGCGGCCCACTCGAGATCCCAGAAGTGCAGGCGGTCGAGGTCCGTGAACACATAGGTTGCGCGCGGCAGGCGCCGGCGCTGGAACACCTCGTCATAGGACATGATGCGAAAGCGCGGCGAGCGCTGCCGGACAAAATGTCGGTGGGTGCGCGGTGCCGCTCGGGTAGCCAGCAGGATGATCACCTGGCGCTCTGCTCCATGTAGCTCCTGGCGTTCGCCAGCAGGGCCGCACCATGCTCACTGAGCTGGCCATGGGCCCTGACCACCGCGTCGCCGGCCTCGAAGTTGTGCCGGTCCTCCTCCATGGCGCGTCGCGCGGCCTCGCGTTCGCCCGCGTCCAGATGCCCCGAGTCCAGCAGTTGCTGCATGATCCAGTGCATGCGGGCGGATACGAACGTGGCGTGATAGATGCCGTCCATGGGGCGCGGATCCTGACGCAACGGGCTGGGGTACAGTTCGTTGTCGTCGTTGAAGACCAGGGGCGCCTCGGTGCAGAAGCCGAACAGCAGCAGATGGCCGCACTCGTGGGCGATCACCTCGGCCATCTCCACCCGGGTACGGAAGCGCTGCGCATTGAGAAACAGCGCACCCCACAGCTGAAAGTGGGAGCCACCCTGGAAGTAGCCGCGGTCCCCCGGGGCACCCATCACACCCACCACCTCCCGCGCCAGGGCACGGACCTCGCCGGCCAGCTCCGGCACCACATCCTGCAGCAGGGTCATCGCCGCCGTACAGGTCTCGGTGAATTCGGCCATCGTGGCCGGGGAGGGGGAGCAGAAGCTGAGGCTGTCGCCAAGGCCGGGTTCCATGCAGTAGCGGTATTCCACCACCCCGGGGGCATCGTCCAGGGCCATCGGCCTGTGCCAGGCACCGGTCGTTACCGGTGAATGCGCCAGCAGCCTGCTGTAGTGATGGCGGGCGATGGCCTCATCCTCATCCAGCAGCGCATCAACCACTCGGTAGTAATGGGCGAACATCGTGCTGGGGTAGCGCGTGCCAGCGCGCAGGCTCTGGATGAGCGCGGCTACTGCGTGCTCATCCGCGTTCAGCGCGTGCCCGGCCTGCTGATGGACATGCTCGAGGCTGTCGGCCAGGGCCCGGTGCATCGCCGCGTCCAGCGCCTGCGCCCGCCGGGCGTCCGGGGGAAAACTCCATTGATCGGGTGCCGACACGACCGGATCTCATCCAGAATGCGCAAAGCAGAAAAATGCCGGGCTCGAAGGCCCGGCGGCATCGTAGACCCGCGGGCGCGGGTCAGGGCTTGTTACGTGCTTTCAGAGCACCTTACCGCCGACCTTCGCGCCGATCTTCCCGCCCATTCTCGGGCTGGTTTTCAAGCCTTCCTTCGCGCCAATCTTGGATCCGGTGGCGCTATGCTTGGGGGAGCCAGAGGCCGAAGCCCCTTCGAGCCGGTAACCGAGCAGCTTGCGGGTATCGAGATTGTGCTTCATGGTCGCTCCTTGCTTGTGCTGTCTGGGTTTGTGCTGTCTGGCGTTCGGGGCACCCCGCGACGGGATATACCCCATGGTAGATCACGCCGGACGAGTTCGGCATCCGGCCGATCACGCCCGACGTTACCGCAAATGCAAGGTCGCGGGCAAGGTGGGACTTTTCCACCGTGTTTGCCGGCCTTGTGGATTGCTGTCGGCCTGGTCGGCCGCATGGTGTACATTCAATCCGACAACGATATCGCCTGTCGGGGAGGCACCGTGGCGGAGATTGAGAACTTCACCTTCGATGAACTCCAGCCTGGCCAGTCCGCCACGCTGCAGCGGCGCCTGACCCTGAACGAGCTGCGCATGTTTGCCGGCGATGCCTCCCAGCTCAACCCCGGGCACATGGACGAGGCCTTTGCCAGCAGTGACCTCTACCAGGGGCTGGTGGCGCACGCCATGTGGGGGCAGGCGCTGATCAGCACGCTGGTTGGCACCGAGCTGCCCGGGCCGGGCACGGTGTTTGTGTCCCAGTCCCTGCGCTATGGCGGGCCCATTCAGATGGGTGAGTCGGTGACCGTGCGGGTCGCGGTGAAAGAAAAGCACCCGGACAGCGGCGAGGTAGTGCTGGCCTGCAGCTGCACCACCGACAACGGCGATGAGGCGCTGGCGGGGGACGTGGTGGTACAGCCGCCACGGGACAAACTGCGCCGGCCCATGACCCACGGTGCCGCGGCCGGCCAGAACGGCCGCCACCGGCAGTTGCAGCGCCTGCAGGCCCTGGCCGCCGATATCGAGCCCGCGCTCACCGCGGTGGTGCATCCAGTGGATGAACTCTCGCTGCAGGGCGCCCTGCAGGCCGCCGGGCAGGGCTTGATCATCCCTGTCT
>JBJHBY010000090.1:0-12903 GCA_050485745.1 Gammaproteobacteria bacterium
GTGCATGGCCGCTTTGTCGGCCGGGTCGAAACGGGTCCCGGGTGCCTGCGCCTGGATGGTCGCGACATCGCCATCAGCCATCATGAAGACCTGGGCGCATTGCCCTGGGGCGAGCTGGGCGTGGATGTGGTGCTGGACTGCAGTGGCCGCCATGAGCGGCGTGAGCAGTTGCAGGCCCACCTGGTCGCGGGTGCGGGCCGGGTGCTGCTGTCCCAGCCCGGTGAGAGTGCGATTCCCGCGGTGGTTTACGGCATCAACCATGGCCTCCTTGATGATGCCGGTGTGCGCATTGCCTCCAACGCGTCCTGCACCACCAATGGTCTGGTGCCGGTGCTGCAGGTATTGGAGCGCGCCTTTGGTATCGAGCAGGGGGTGGTGACCACCATCCACTCGGCGATGAACGACCAGCCCGTGCTGGATGCCTACCACCACACCGACCTGCGCAAGACCCGTGCCGCGGGGCAGTCGATCATTCCCGTGGACACGGGTCTGGCGGCGGGCATCGGTCGCATCCTGCCGGGCCTGGAAGGTCGCTTTGCCGCCCACGCCCTGCGTGTGCCGACGTTGAATGTCTCCGCCATGGAGGTCACCCTGCAGCTGCCGCGTGCAGTCAGTGCCGCCGCCGCGAACGCAGCGCTTGCCGCAGCCGCCTCGGGTGAGCTGGCAGGGGTTCTGGGCTACACTGAGGAGCCCCTGGCCTCCTGCGATTTCAACCACGACCCCCACTCGGGTATCGTCGACGCCAGCCAGACCGTGGTCAGCGGCAAGCTGCTCAACCTGCTGATCTGGTTCGACAATGAGTGGGGCTACGCGAACCGGATGCTGGATGTTGTGGCGTACTGGGTTGGTGGGCGTCTCGCGTCTCGCGTCTCACATTCAAAGGAGCACCCATGACCCTCAATGTCACCACCATGACCTCCCTCGACCTCGCCGGCAAGCGTGTGTTGATCCGCGAGGATCTCAATGTTCCGGTCAAGGATGGCGCGGTGGCGTCCGATGCCCGGATCCGTGCGGCGCTGCCCACGCTGCGCCTGGCGCTGGAGCGCGGTGCCGCGGTGATGGTGATGTCCCATCTGGGGCGTCCCGAGGAAGGTGTGGTGGACGACGCGTCATCCCTAGCGCCGGTGGCGCGTCACCTCGAGGGCTTGCTGGAGCGGCCGGTGCGACTGGTTCAGGACTATCTCAATGGTGTCGAGGTAGCGCCCGGCGAGCTGGTGCTGCTGGAGAACGTGCGCTTCAACAAGGGCGAGAAGAAGGATGACGAACAGCTTGCCCGCGCCTACGCCGCACTTTGCGATGTGTTCGTGATGGATGCCTTCGGTACGGCACACCGCGCCCAGGCCTCCACCCATGGTGTGGCCCGCTTTGCGCCTGTGGCCTGTGCCGGGCCATTGCTCGCAGCGGAGCTGGAGGCGCTGGACAAGGCCCTGGCCAACCCGGCGCGGCCGATGGTCGCCATCGTCGGTGGCGCCAAGGTTTCCACCAAGCTCGAAGTGCTGACCGCGCTCGCACAGAAATGCGACCAGCTGATCGTGGGTGGCGGTATTGCCAACACCTTTCTCGCCGCCGCGGGCAAGCCGGTGGGTCAGTCATTGTGCGAGCACGAGCTGCTCGACCAGGCGCGGGACATCATGCAGCGTGTCCATATCCCACTGCCCACGGACGTGGTGGTGGCGCCGCGCTTCGCCGCCGATGCGCCGGCCACGGTCAAGGCAGTGGATGACGTCGCCGCCGATGATATGATTCTGGACATCGGGCCGGACTCGGCGCGCGCGCTGTCCGCCCTGCTCAAGGGCGCAGGTACCATCCTCTGGAACGGGCCGGTGGGTGTGTTCGAATTTGAAGCCTTCGCCCATGGCACCGAAGTCATGTCCCGTGCCATCGCCGACAGCGATGCGTTCTCCATCGCAGGTGGCGGCGATACACTGGCTGCGATCGACCAGTTCGGCATCGCCGACCGGGTGTCCTACATCTCCACCGGCGGTGGTGCCTTCCTGGAATATGTCGAGGGCAAGGTACTGCCGGCCGTGGCGGTGCTGGAGGAGAGGCGGTGAGGTAAAGCGCGCAACGCGAAACGCAAAAAGCGAGACGCAAGACGCAGGGACAGTACGGCAGTCAGGGAAGGGCTTTGCGGCTCGATTGAGTGAAAAAGACTTGACAGGGGTAATGCGGGCCACATGCTGATTCGCGTCTCGCGTCTCGCGTCTCGCGTCTCGCGTCTCGCGTCTCGCGTCTCGCGTCTACAAACAACCATTTGGAACGGGGTCAAACCATGCCACTCATCAGCTTGCGCCAACTGCTGGATCACGCCGCTGAGCACGGATACGGCGTGCCGGCGTTCAACGTCAATAACCTGGAGCAGACCCGCGCGATCATGGAAGCAGCGGCGGAGACCCGCAGCCCGGTGATCATGCAAGCCTCCGCCGGGGCGCGCAAATATGCGGGCTCCAACTTCCTGCGCCACATGATTCTGGCGGCGATGGAGGAGTTCCCGGATATCCCCGTGTGCATGCACCAGGATCACGGCGTCAGTCCCGCGGTGTGCCAGCGCTCGATCCAGCTCGGCTTCAGCTCGGTAATGATGGACGGCTCCCTGCTGGAGGATGGCAAGACCCCGGCATCCTATGAATACAACGTCGACGTCACCCGGCGTACCGTCGATATGGCCCATGCCTGTGGCGTGTCGGTGGAGGGTGAGCTGGGTTGCCTCGGATCCCTGGAGACCGGGCAGGCCGGTGAGGAAGACGGCATTGGTGCCGAGGGGATTCTGTCCCATGAGCAGATGCTGACGGACCCTGAAGAGGCGGCGGACTTTGTGGCAAAAACCCATGTCGACGCCCTGGCCATCGCCTGCGGTACAAGTCATGGCGCCTACAAGTTCAGTCGGCCTCCGACGGGGGATATCCTGGCCATCGATCGCATCAAGGCGATCCACCAGCGTATTCCCGACACCCACCTGGTGATGCATGGCTCCAGCTCGGTGCCCCAGGACTGGCTGGCCATCATCAATGAATACGGCGGAGAGATCCCCGAGACCTACGGTGTGCCGGTGGAGCAGATTGCCGAGGGCATTCGTCACGGCGTGCGCAAGGTCAATATCGATACCGACCTGCGCCTTGCCTCCACGGGTGCTATCCGTCGCTTCCTCGGCAATAACCGCGCCGAATTCGATCCGCGCAAGTACCTCAAGGAAACGATCAAGGAGATGAAGGCGATCTGCAAGGCGCGCTACGAGGCCTTTGGCACCGCCGGCCATGCGGATCGGATCAAGGTGATTTCCCTCGAGGACATGGTCGGCCGCTACGACAGCGGTGAGCTGAAGCCGAACGTGCGCTGATGCATGCATCGGAAGCGGGCAGCGACGCCGCCGCTGCCGCATGGCGGGAGGCCTGGCGCGAGGGTTTCGACCTGCCCCGGCTGCAGCGCCAGCTGCGCCCCCTGGACCTGCGGGCGGAGCCCTGTCCCGGGGATGCGGAGCAGGCCTACTTCCGCTTCTACGGGCTCGACTTCGCACAGCGTATACCGGGTCTGCGCCATTGCTTCGGACACTTCGGCAGTGGTCGCTACGAAGTGGTGGCGCACTACTTCGAGCCACCCCGGCCACGGGGTACCTGTTTTGTCCTGCACGGCTACTTTGATCATTCCGGCCTGTTTCGCCATGTGATCGAGTACTGCCTGGCGCGGGGCCTGGCGGTGGTGGCCTACGACCTGCCTGGTCACGGCCTCTCCACCGGCGAGCGCGGACATATCCACGACTTCGGCGAGTATCGGCAGGTGCTGGAGGATGCCCTGCGGTTTTTTGCCGAGCAGGCGCCGCGCCCCTGGACCGCCATTGCCCAGAGCACTGGTGCCGCGGTGCTCATGGACTACCTGCTGGATGTCGATACCAGTGCCGACGCTCCGCAGTTGCAGCAGTGTGTACTGCTGGCGCCACTGGTCCGGATCGAGGGCTGGTCCTGGGTACGACTGGCGTATCCCCTGCTGCGTCCATTGATCCGACGCGTGTCGCGTCGCTTCGCCATCAATTCTGGGGATGCGGAGTTTCTGCATTTCCTGGAAAAAGTCGATCCCCTGCAGAATCGCCACATCCCGCTGGACTGGATTGGTGCCATGTTGCGCTGGCAGCGGCGCTTTCACACCCTTCCAGCGTGTGACCTGCCGTTACTCGTGGTCCAGGGGCAGCGCGACCTCACTGTCGCCTGGCAGCACAACCTTCGGGCCATTCGCCAGCACTTTCCCCAGCTCAGGACACTGCAGCTGGCGACAGGGCATCACCATATGGCGAATGAGACCCGGGAGTTGCGTGAGAAGGCGTTTGCCGCCATTGATCTTTACTGGAGCTTCACGGAGTCATCGCGACACCTTCCGTGAAGGTGAGTCATTAACCCGGCAATGAATATTGTCGGGTTAATGCGGCACGGGGATATGCCAGGTTAATATGCGGAATAGTCCCCCGCGGCATGGCGGACCGCATCGTGCAATGCCGCAACCACATCGCTACCCAGCTGCCTGCGCGCGCGTTCCTCCAGCCCGTCGAGTCCGAGTCGTGTATTGGCCAGTGTGCCCAGCGCCTCGCTGTCCAGCAGCAGTTGTTCCTCCTGGCGCGCACTATCGAAGATGCGCCGGGTGGGAAGTGACGGGTCCAGCGGTTGTAGCCAATGGGCGAGTAACAACATGAGCTGCGCGCCATTCAGGGGTGGCTCCGGCGACAATGCAATGGCTTGATGCTGCGAATTCGCGACCAGCCAGCGCGTGTTGTCGCCGGCAATCTCCGTATCGGTGTCGGCGCTGGTATTGCAGAGTCGAGCCAGATCCGTGTGCAGCCGCGTCATGGCTTCACTGCCGAGCCGGGCACTGAAATCATGTTCCAGTTGGGTGATGGCATCGACGGTATCCCTCAGAAAGTCGATACCACGCGGTGTGATCAGCAGGCGCTTGCTGCGCCTGTCCGCGCCGTCCTCCGCGAAAGCCAGATAGCCAAGTGCCGCTGTCTCCCGAGCCGTGCGGCCCATGGCCTGGCTGGAAATTCCGCGCCGCCGCGCTGCCTCGGTGACCCGCAGGCCATTGGGCAGCAGCTGGCCGATCAGCCAGGCACGGGTGTCATTGATGCGCTCATGCCCGCGAGCGGCAAGATAGCGGCTGACGAAATCGAGTGCATGATTGTCGCTGGCAATCAGTTGCTCATAGAGTTCGCATCCCGTGTGTTGCAGGTGGCCCGAACGGGCGCTGCTCAACGGCCTGAGGCCCAGGTCCCGGTTGAGTCGTGTGACCAGTCGCTGCAGACTGCGCAAACGGGATGGGGGCAGTCGGGCATGATAGTGCTGGTCCAGCATGTCGCCATAGCGCAGACAATCCCGCACCAGTGCCTTGCCCCGGGCCGTGCGCCTGATCAGTCGGGCACGGTTGTCCTCCGGGTCCTCCAGGCGTTCGACGTAGTCCTCCCTTTCCAGTTCACCGATCAGGTCCAGGCAGTACTGTGTGTTCATCCCCAGCTGCGCCGACACCACGGATGGCCGTGTGCCCTCCGGGGCAAGGGTGGCGAGAATATCGAGATAGACCGTGCGCAGCCGGGAGTGGCCGCGGGTCTCCCGCAGGTAGGTCAGGCCCTGCTGGCGGATTTCCCGGCACAGGGCATGGAGGTGTGCCACCAGGTTGTGGTGATAACGCTGGAGCAGCACCTCTGGCGCATGCGCTTGACTGCTCGGTTGGTCGGGTCTTCCCCGGGTGTCCATGCTGGCATCCGTTGTCATGGGTTGGGCGGCGTGTCCGTACTGGCTGGGTGTCCTGCGAAGCCGTGACACGTGTATTCTAGCGGGATGTTAACCCTTTGTGTTGATTTCGTGAATCTCATACTGGATACTTCGCCGAAGAGCATGGCCCGGTGGCTGTGATGTCAGCGATTCCGGAGCGATTCCGGGTCGATTCGAAAGGGAGATTCCCGTGAGCGACGAAAGCGTGGTTTTCAGTCTGGACCAGGGTGTGGCGCTGATCACCCTGAATCGTCCGGAACAGATGAACACCATCACCGCGGAAATGATCGCTGGCGTCAGCGATCTGTTGCGCCGCTGCGATGGGGATGATGCGGTGCGTGTCATCGTGATCACCGGCAGCGGCAAGGCGTTCTGCGCGGGCGCGGACCTCAGCGGTGGCAGCGATACCTTCGACACCCAGGCCGACATGGATTTCTCTTCCTGCCCGTTCAAGGTGCAGCCCTGGGAAGTGCGCAAGCCGGTCATCGCCGCATGCAACGGTCACGCCATCGGGGCCGGTCTGAGCACTGCCCTGATGTGTGATCTGCGCATCTTCGCCGAGGAAGGCAAGTACGGCCTGTTGCAGAACCGTCGTGGTGTGGTGGCGGACAACGCCGTGGAGTATCTGCTGCCGCGCCTGATCGGCTTTGAGCGTGCCTTCGAGATGATTGTGCGTGCCCCGCGGCTGACAGGTGCCGAAGCCTTCGAGTGGGGGCTGGCCAGTCGGCTGCTGCCCGCAGAGCAGGTCCTGCCCGCGGCCATGGAGATCGCCCGGGATATGGCGGTGAACTGCTCGCCCCTGGTTATGGGTATGCACAAGCGTTTGATGTGGCGCGGCCTGGACATGCCGCTGCCGGCCTTTGTCGACCTGGAGACCCGGGCGCTGCACTACAGTATGGGCCGACCGGATGCCCTGGAGGGCGGCCTGGCCTGGATGGAAAAACGCGAGCCGCGCTGGGCATCCTCGGTGTCCACCGAGTGGCCGGAGTTTCTGTGAAGGGGCCTGTCATGAAAATCGATGCCTCGCTGATGTTCGAGCCCGCGCGGGTGGGCGATATGGCCCGCGACCTCGAGGCCGCGGGCTTCGATGGTGCCTATACCTTTGAGGGGCAAAGCGACCCCTTCATTGGCCTCGCCGCCGCCGCCCTGCAGACCGGGCGTATCGACCTGATGACCTCCATCGCGGTGGCGTTTGCACGCAATCCGATGAACCTGGCCTACCTGGGCAATGACCTGCAGAACCTGTCCCGTGGTCGCTTCATTCTCGGCCTCGGCACGCAGGTGCAGGCGCATATCGAGCGCCGCTTCAGCATGCCCTGGAGCCGGCCCGCCGCGCGCATGCGCGAGATGGTGCTGGCAATCAAGGCGATCTGGCACAGCTGGCAGACCGGCGAGAAGCTGCGCTTCGAAGGCGAGTTCTACCGGCATACCCTGATGTCGCCGGTATTCAGCCCCGGGCCGGGTGCCTTCGGTGCGCCGCCGGTTTACATCGCCGGCGTTGGCCCGGTGATGACCGAGGTGGCGGGGGAGGTGGGCGAGGGCTATTTCGTGCATCCCTTCAATTCGGTGACGTCCCTGACCGGCCTGTCCCTGCCTGCGCTGCAACGTGGCCTGGAACGGGCCGGCAAGCGCCGTGAGGATTTTACCGTGTCGGCACAGGTGATCACCGCCACGGCGCTTGAGGAGCAGGGCATGGCGCAGGCCCTGGCCTCGGCGCGCCACCAGATTGCCTTTTACGCCTCGACGCCGGCCTATCTACCGGTGTTGCAGCAGCATGGCTGGGAGGCCCTGCAGTCGGAGGCCAATCGCATGATTCGCGAGGGTGACTGGGAGGCGATGGCGACACTGGTTGACGACGATATTCTCCACACCTTTGCCGTGGTGGGCACGCCGGAGATGGTAGGCCGCGAGATCGTGGCCCGCTATGGCGGCCTGGTCGATCGCGTCAGTCCGGTGGTGTATCAGCCCGATACCGCGCTGCTGGTGGCACTACGCCGCGGCATTCACGCCGCCCTGGATTGAAGCACAGGGCGAACACAACCGACAGACGAGAGTGGAAGCGCATGACACAGCATCGAAAGGTCGCCCTGGTGACGGGCGGCGGTACCGGCATCGGCAGTGCCATCTGCCGCCGCCTTGGCCAGACCCATGCGGTCGTTGCGGTGTATTCGCGCTCCGCGGCGGGCGCGCAGGCGGTGGTTGATGCGGTGATTGCCGCGGGTGGTGATGCGGTGGCCCTGCAGGCGGACATTACCGTGGAGCGGGAGGTGGTCGCCCTGTTCCGCACGGTGCGGGAGCGTTACGGTCGTCTCGACGTGGTCATCAACAATGCCGGTATCGGCCACCTGAAGCCGCTTGCGGATATCGACATGGCGGAGTACGACCACCTGTTCAACGTCAACGCACGCGGTACCTTTATGATGTGCCGGGAGGCGGCTCGGCAGATCGAGGACGGTGGCCGCATCATCAACATTTCCACGGGCGCCACCCGCTCGAATACCTTCGGACAGTCGCTGTACGTGGCAAGCAAGATGGCGGTGGAGGGTTTCAGCAAGGTACTGGCCCGTGAGCTGGGTCCACGCCAGGTCGCGGTCAATGTGGTCTCGCCCGGGATGACGGACACGCCGATGCTGGAGGGAGGCGACGCGGCAAAACTGCGTCAGTACGGCGCGCGTATGGCCGCCATGGGTCGCTGTGGCGAGCCTGAAGATATTGCCGATGCGGTGGCGGCCCTGGTGTCTGAGGACTGCCGCTGGATTACCGGTCAGGTGATCTCGGTGAGTGGGGGCAGTACCATCATTTGATGCCGCACCCCGAGGGGCCGGATTTCCGGGCGGGTCCCTGAGCCCGGTGCCGCCCGGCGCGCTGCGCCGGACGATACCCTGCGATGCTCACGCCCCGGCCTGCGCTGCGGAACTCAACCTCCGCGGCTGCGCCGCTACGGGATTCGGGAACCGTGGCCTGCGGCCCCGGTTCCAACAGTCCTCGCGCCGTGACGGCCGGGGCGCTGCGCTTCTCGGCACCGGCTCTGATGGGACCCGCCCGGAAATCCGGCCCCTCGGGGTGCGGCGCAGCTATCGGTTGACTACTGCGTGCCGTGGTGGGGTCAGAACAGAACCCGGCAGCGAATGGTGCCTTCCACCTGGCGCAGCTTTTCCAGCGCCAGCTCACTGGTGTCCTGGTCGACATCAATGACCACGTAGCCGACCTTCTCTGAAGTCTGCAGGTACTGTGCAGCGATGTTGATGCTGTTGTCGGAAAAGATCCGGTTGATCGCCGACATCACTCCGGGCACGTTGCGATGAACGTGCAACAGGCGGTGCTTGCCTGGATGCGAAGGCAGGGCCACCTCGGGAAAATTGACCGACGACGTGGTGGTGCCGGTATCACTGTAGCGCACCAGCTTCTCCGCCACTTCCAGCCCGATGTTCTCCTGGGCCTCCTGGGTGGAGCCGCCGATGTGCGGCGTCAGGAACACATTGTCGAACTCCCGCAGCGGCGAAATGAACTCGTCGTTGTTGGCGCGGGGCTCCACCGGGAAAACATCGATCGCCGCTCCCGCAAGGTGACCACTGCGCAGGGCGTCCGCGAGAGCGTCGATATCCACCACCGTGCCCCGTGATGCATTCAGCAGGATCGAGCCCGGCTTCATACTGGCCAGTTGTGTGGCGCCGATCATGTTGCGGGTGGCCCCGGTCTCAGGTACATGCAGGCTGACGATATCCGATTTGGCGAGCAGCTCCGTCAGGCTGCCCACCTGCATTGCATTACCGAGAGGCAGGCGGGTCACCACGTCGAAAAACACCACACGCATACCCAGGGACTCGGCCATCACCGACAGCTGCATGCCGATGTTGCCGTAGCCGATGATACCCAGGGTCTTGCCGCGGATTTCGTAGGCGCCGTCTGCGGTTTTTTGCCACTCGCCGCGGTGTGCGGCCGCGTTCTTTTCCGCGACCCGGCGCAACAGCAGGATCGACTCGGCGATCACCAGTTCCGCCACACTGCGGGTGTTGGAGTAGGGCGCGTTGAACACCGCGACCCCATGCTCCGTGGCCGCGTTGAGATCGACCTGATTGGTGCCGATACAGAAGCAGCCGACGGCGTTGAGCTTGTCCGCTGCCCCGAACACATCACGGCTGAGCTGGGTGCGCGAACGGATACCCACGAAATGGGCGCCACGAATCGCGGCCTTCAGATCCGCCTCCGGCAGTGCCTTCCTGTGGTACTCGATGTTCTCATAGCCCGCGGCGCGCAGGGTATCCACGGCCGTCTGGTGGACGCCCTCGAGAAGGAGAAAGCGGATCTTGCTCTTGTCCAGGGATGTCTTGGCCATGCTGCGGAATACTCCATTCCCGGCCTGGTGTCGGGCCGGTCGGGGGCTGCGGGGAAAGGCGCGTATGGTACCATACGCCCGGCGCGGCGCCGATGTGGGACACCTCCGCGTGCCAGCAGCTGCCATCCCGGCCCGCCTCTCTCTGCCCGCCCATCAGTTCAACAGCCAGAGGTTTCTTCTATGGCCCAACCCATGGCCGACCAGGCGTCACCGCAATTGCCGGATCACGTGCTCGACGCGCTGCGCGCAATCGTTGGCGAAGCCCGGGTTTTGCTGGGGGAGGATGAGCGTCTGAGCTATGGCCGGGACTGGACCCGCGCCTGGGCACCGAACCCGACCGCAGTGGTGCTGCCCGGCAGCATCGACGAAGTGCAGGCCGTGGTGCGCCTGGCCAACCGTGAAGGCTTTGCCCTGGTGCCCTCCGGTGGTCGCACGGGACTCTCCGGTGGCGCCGTCGCTGCCCGGGGCGAGGTCGTGCTGGCCCTGGACCGGCTCAACCGGATCGCGGACTTCAATCCGGTCGACCGCAGTGTGGTCTGCGGTGCCGGGGTCGTGACTGCACAGCTGCAGGCCTTTGCCGAAGAGCAGGGGCTGCTCTATCCGGTGGACTTTGCCTCCAGTGGTTCCTCACAGATCGGTGGCAACATCGCCACCAACGCCGGTGGCATCAAGGTGATCCGCTATGGCATGACCCGCGACTGGGTGCTGGGTCTGAAGGTGGTCACCGGCAGCGGCGAACTGCTTGACCTGAACCGGGGGCTGCTCAAGAACAACACCGGCTACGATCTGCGCCACCTGATGATCGGCTCCGAAGGCACGCTTGGCATTATCGTCGAGGCGACCATGGGGCTGACCCGCCCGCCGCAGGGGTTGCGGGCCCTGGTGCTCGGGGTTACCGGCATGTCCGCGCTGATGGACGTGCTGCATGCCTTCCAGGCCCGCGTCGACCTCACCGCGTTCGAATTCTTTTCCGACCGTGCCCTGGACAAGGTGGTCCGGCATAGCGGCCTGCAGCGTCCCTTTGAAACGCCGGCGCCGTTCTATGCGTTGATCGAGTTTGAATGCGGTGATGACGTGGCCGAAGAAGCCGTCATGGCCTGTTTTGAACATTGTGTCGAGCAGGGTTGGGTGCTGGATGGCGTATTCAGCCAGAGTGTCGAGCAACTGAAAAACCTGTGGCGCCTGCGCGAGGATATCAGCGAAACCCTGTCACGCTGGACGCCCTACAAGAACGATATCGCTACGGTGATTTCCCGGGTGCCAGCGTTCCTCGATGAGGTCGAAACACTGGTGACGGGGCAGTATCCCGATTTTGAAATCGTCTGGTTTGGCCATATTGGTGATGGCAACGTCCATCTCAATATCCTCAAACCCGATGGGCTCGAGGCTGAGGTGTTTTTCCAGCGCTGCCATGCGGTGTCCAGGCAAGTGTTCGACATTGTGCAGCGGCACGGCGGCAGCGTGTCGGCCGAGCACGGTGTCGGCCTGCTGAAAAAGGATTACCTGGGCTACAGTCGCAGCGATGGGGAAATTGCCCTGATGCGCGCAATCCGCCAGGCCTTTGATCCCAATGGTGTGCTGAATCCTGGCAAGATCTTCTGATGTCTGAAACATCTCCGGCATCGCTCCGGAACCCATATCGATACGGGATTCAATGACGGTGGGAACGCTGGGTTACGTGGCTGCGCGTGTTACGTGTTTTGCGCGGGGTTGAGTAGCCCTCGAATCAGCAAATCGACAGTGGTTTCACCGCGGTCGCTGCCGAAGTCGATCAACGGATAATCGTTGACGGCCTGCCGGGTCAGCAGCGAGTGCAACTGCTGCAGGCTGTGGCTGGTGCGGCGGATATTCATGTCCGGGCGAAACTCCCCCCGCCGTATACCCTCGCGCAGCAGCCGGCCAATCCAGAGCCCGGCCTGACGTGCCGCGTCCTGCACCGCATCACGATTCAGCAGCAGGCTGCTCTGCACCGCATCCGCATACATGATACGCAGCATCGTCCGCTGCTGCGGGCTGGGCGCGATGGCGCTGCGGTACCAGCGGCGCAGACCCTCGCCCGCACTGGGTTCCGGCCGCAGGGTCTCGCGCATGGTGGCCAGCATCTCCCTGATCAGCTCGTGATTGAGCGCCAGCAGCAGCTGGTCCTTGCCTGGAAAGTGCTCGTACAGGGTCGAGCGGGATACGCCTGCACTTCTGGCAATCTGGGACAACCGCGCATGATCGTAGCCGCGGCTGACGAACTCTTCCGCGGCGACCTGGAGAATGCGCACCCTGGTATCAGGCCGGGTCGAGGGAACAGCTGGGCGGTTCATCGAATGCTTGACATCCTGGTTGCCTCCGGACAGTATTGGCGAATTATGTACGAATAGTTCGGTCTGGTGCAATCCTTTACCTCACGCCGAAGCAGCCCGGGAGCCGCCTGGATGAAAGTTTCCATCACCGTGACCTCCGAGTTCGATCGCCTCTACGGGCACGATTTCACTCGCATTCTCGACATCGCACGCTGGTCGGATGCGGCGGGCATCGACCAGCTCGATTTCGCCGAACATCTGCTGATGGGAGACGGCAAGTCCTACCCCTTCGGCGAATATCCTGCGCCACTGGACGAGCCCTGGCCGGAGCCCGTCGTCAGCCTTTCCGCGGTCGCGGCGGTGACGCAGCGGCTGCGACTGGGCACCGGGGTGCTGATCGCGCCGCTGCGGCCGCCGGCGCTGTTGGCCAAGCAACTGGCGACGCTGGATCGTATCTCCGGGGGTCGACTGGACATCGGTCTGGCCTCGGGTTGGCAGCGCGAGGAGTTCGAGGCCTGCGCGGTTC
>JBJHBY010000091.1:0-874 GCA_050485745.1 Gammaproteobacteria bacterium
GCTCAGCGCCGACTGGCGCTTCGGCATTGGCGTGTCCGCACCCTTTGGCAACGAGACCCGCTGGAACCGCCACTTTGTTGGCCGCTACCAGGGCACGCGCTCGCAGATCCGCGCGCTGAACCTGAACCCGTCCCTGTCCTGGCGCGCCAGCGAGCACCTGAGCCTGGGGCTGGGGATCAACTACATGGAATTCCACGCGCAGCTCGACAGCCAGGTGCCGCTTATTGCGGGCGGCCAGTACGCGGGTGACAGCCGCGTGCGGCTGCGCGGGGATGATCGCGCCTGGGGCTACAATCTGGGCCTGCTCTACCAGTGGCGCGACGACACCCGTATCGGCCTGAGCTACCGCTCGCGCATGGATCTGGCGGTGAAGGGCAGCGTGCGCAGTGTGGCGGGGCGCGAACCTGCGAGCGTCGACATCACCCTGCCGGATACCCTGTCCCTCGCCGTCGCGCACGAACCGAATGCCCGCTGGCAGCTGCTGGCGGACATCACATGGACTGGCTGGGATCGCATCGAGGCGCTGGTGGTGGAAGATCGTTTCGGCAACGAGCTGTCGCGGGAACGGCTCGACTTCGACAACAGCTGGCGCGCCGGGCTGGGCGCCAGCTATCGCCTGGACGAGCGCTGGACCCTGCGCATGGGCACAGCGTACGACCGCAGCCCGGTGCGCGACGCCGACAGCCGCAGCGTGCGCCTGCCGGACAGCGACCGCATCTGGCTGGCACTGGGCGCCCAATGGCAGCTGGGCCCGCGCAGCTCTGTGGACCTCGGCTATGCGCGCCTGTTCTTCCGCGACGCCCGCATCGAGCGTGCAACCCCTGGCAGCACACAGGTGGTACAAGGGCGCTTCAGCACCCGCGCCGGCCTGGTG
>JBJHBY010000091.1:884-12858 GCA_050485745.1 Gammaproteobacteria bacterium
GCTGGACACCGACTGGTCGTAGTCGATCAGGCTTTCACCATAGCCGTTGAAGTAGCGCACCAGTCCGCGCACACGGCCACCAATCGGAAAGCTCCAGCTCAATTCCGCCGCGCCCTTGTTGTCCGAGCGCAGGTTGTTGCGCCACATCAGGGTAAAGTTGTGGTCGCGCCACTGCCAGCCACCCAGCAGCTCGAAGTGGCCCAGATAACGCTCGATGTCCGGGTTGTCGTCCCCCTTCGGATCCAGCGGGTCGTCCTTGTCATCCTCGGGAATGCGCCACCAGGGCTTGAACGACAGCACCAGATTTTCGCGCTCGAAGATGAAATTGGCCATCACCCGGTTCCAGCTGCGCGACTCCAGCCCGCCGCGACCATTGGACTGATGATTGAGAATCAGCTGGTTGGCAACGTTGCGGAAACCCAGGATCTCCCAGTCGTTTTCCAGGGTGAGGATCAGCTCGGGCTCGTGATTGGTTTCGCGAAAGCTGCGCGAGATATCCTCGTTGTAGGCCTGCCAGAAGGAACGGTTGGTGTAGGCCACCGAGAGATAGCTGTCGCGCCCGAACAGATTGTCGATCAGTACCGCCTTGAGGGACAGCTGGAACTGGAACTCGATATTGTCGAGGTCGTCGCGCTTGCTGTCCGAGACATCACCATTGGGGCTGGTCGTATAGACCAGGGGCATGGCGAAGTTGGGCCGGTGCGGCGTGAGCACAAAGGGATTGTCGCGGGTGTAGCGCTCCAGCTCCATGCGCCGCTCCACCACCCCGGTGGGCCGCTCGCCCTCGGCGCGGACGGCCTCTTCCTCCAGCGCCTCCTCCATGGTGTCAGCGGGCATGGCGTCAGCGGGCGCTTCCGGAAAGGCGTCATCCAGGGCCAGCAAGTCTTCCCGGGTGTATACCCGCTCGCACAGCTGGCGCAGCTCGCGCACGGTCACCGAACCGGCGGCGGACTGTAACGCACGCAACAGGCAGGTCTCGCGTGCATCCGTGGCTCCGAAAACAGGGCTGGCGGCAGCCAGGGCAAGGACGGTGAACAACGGCAGGCGCATCCCTGACTCCTTGGATCATCCGGTGGCGGGTCGATGGTCGCTGCAGCGACGACGCCCAGTGTACCGGGTTCATCCCTGCCAGGCGCGCTCCAGCAACAGGTCGCAGGCAGCCGGATCCCGTAACAGACCATAGACAGCGCCGGGATTTTGCAGCCGACTGGCGCAGAACGCCTCGGCCAGCGCGGCCGGCGCATGGGCCTGCAACAGGCTGGCCTGCAGCAGCAGGGCGAGACGGCCGACCCGGTCCCGGGCGAGAAACGCCGCGTCGTCCGCGGGGGTTTGCAGTTCGGCGCGCAGCGTGTCAGCGCAGCGGTCGAGGTGCGGGTTCGCACCGCGCACAGCCTGGTATGGAGCCAGCACCGCGTCCAGGGCATCCGGGGTTCGCTCCAGGGCACGCAGCACATCCAGACACTGCACGTTGCTGCAACCCTCCCAGGTGGCATTGAGGGGCGCCTCGCGGTACAGCCAGGGCAGCAGGGATTCCTCCACATAGCCGGCACCGCCCAGACACTCCGCGGCCTCATTGACAAAGGCCGGTGTGCGCCTGCAGACCCAGTACTTGGCCGCACCCGTGGCCACGCGCATGAAGACCCGTGCAGGCTCTTCACCTGCCTCGGCCCGTTCCAGCTGTGTCGCGAGATGCAGTGCCAGCAGCAGGGCGGCCTCGCTCTCCAGGGCAAGATCCGCCAGCACGTTGCGCATCAACGGCTGCGCGAGCAGCGCGCGCCCCATGACGTGGCGATGGCGGCAATGGTGCAGGGCCTGGACCAGGGCCTGGCGCATCAGCGCGGCGGAACCGATCACACAATCGAAACGGGTCAACGCCACCATATCCATGATGGTCGCCACGCCACGACCCTCCTCGCCGATCAGCCAGGCTTCGGCATCGTGGAACTCCACCTCGCTGGAGGCGTTGGAGCGATTGCCCAGCTTGTCCTTGAGGCGCTGGATCAGGATCGCATTGCGCTGCCCGTCCTGGCGCCAGCGCGGCAGCAGAAAACAGCTCAGGCCGGCGCCGGCCTGAGCCAGGGTGAGAAAGCCATCGCTCATCGGCGCGGAGCAGAACCACTTGTGCCCGGTGAGGCGATAGAGACGGCCCGGCCCGCTCGTTAGCACCGGTTGCGCCCGGGTGCTGTTGGCGCGCACATCGGTGCCGCCCTGCTTTTCCGTCATCGCCATGCCCAGGGTGACGCCGGCTTTTTCATACCAGGGTCGATCCTCCGGGTCGTAGTGGCGCGCGGTCAGGCGCGGCAGCCAGTGCTCGGCCACATCGGGCTGGCGACACAGGCTGGGCACGGCAGCAAAGCTCATGGTCATCGGGCAGCAACTACCCGCATCGACCTGGTGGTGCAGATAAATATGCGCGGCACGCACCACATGGCTGCCGTGGCGGTTTTCAGTCCAGGGCATGGAGGGGATGCCGGCCTCGATGCCGGCGCCCAGTAGCCGGTGGTAACCTTCGGCGTAGTCCACCCGGTCAATGCGATGACCATAGCGGTCGTAGCTGCGCAGCCGCGGTGGCTGGGCTTCCGCCTGGCGCGCTGCGGGGTAGAGCCTTCCGGCCAGGTGTTCGGCATAGCCGTCGAGCGCAGTGGCACCCCAGTCGCCGTCCTCGCGGGCAAGGCCCTCACGCAACAGGGTATCGCCACGGAACAGATTGCAGGGTTCCAGCGCAGGCGGCTGGTTGTCGACAACATGGGTTGGCGAGGGCAGCTCGCCAGGCATCACCGTGGTCATGAGCCGATCCTCCCGGTAGGGCGGAGATGTCACCCCCGATGCTGCCACCTGGCGGAAGTCCGGTCCAGCCCGCTGCTCAGTCCGTGCAAAACTCACGGCGCATTTCCTGCAGTGCCGCACACAGCAACACCGGCACCGCCTGCTCACCACAGGCCCGGTAATGCCGGCGCAGCATCAGCAGGGAGATCTGCAGGTTGCACAGCAGACCGCGACGCTGCGCCCGGGGCAGCTGCCGCAGGGTGGCCGCCCGCCACAGGCGTTCATGGACGCCGAGCAGGATCTCGCGTTGCTGGTCCGCGCAACGCTGGGACAACACATGTCCGGCGATCATCAGCCGGTCGTACCAGTTGATCGGCCCCGGCTCACGCAGGGCGTCGGGCGCCGCCGCACAGTGGCAGGCGAGTTCGAACGCCGCCCACAGCGAAGACGTGCCTTCGGCTCCCGCCGCGTTGATACCCTGCCGTAGCCAGCGACTCCACCAGCGCGCCGCCAGTGCCGGCCGCCTCTCCAGCTGAGACCGGTAAAAGCCACACAGCGCATTCATGACCCGCTCCGCCAAGCCCTCAAACGATAATGATTATTATTAGCAACAATGCGCCAATATCGCAAGCCCTTGCGGGAATCCGTCGATGTGCTAGACCTGAAACCATATTGTGACAGTTTCATGACAGCGGGCCGCGTGGCTCGCGCCACCCCCTGCCCACAGGACTCACCGATGCCACAACTCCGTTTCCGCAAGGCCCTGCTGGCGGCCCTGCTGCCAATCAGTCTGCCCGCCACCGCCGATATCAGCATCAACGACCAGCTGTCGTTTTATGGTGATGTGCGGGGCGGCTACTTCAACCTGCGCCGCGCCGAGCGCAACGGCGGCATCGACAAGAATGACGACTGGCGGGTGCGGGTCCGCGCCGGCCTGAAGGCCGATCTCGGCAGTGGCTGGAGCGGCGCCGTGCGCTTTTCCGGGCGCTACTCCACAGATCAGGACGGCACCCGCTTCTCCATCGACGGCGAGGCGACAACCCCGACGGGCCTCACCTTCGGCGAATCCACCCTGGACGAGCTATACCTCGCCTACACCGGCGAAACGCTGGGCACGGTGCGTGTCGGGCGTTTCCAGACCCGCGCCCTGCTGCCGGGGGTGGCGGTGAAGTCGCTGTCGCGCAATGACAGCCTCAACACCGAAATCACCTGGACCGACGGCGTGCAGTGGCAGCATCAGTTCGATCACGGCTGGCGCAGCCAGGTCATCATCGAATACAACAGCCCCAACGGCTCCAGCAACAGCAAGCGGCCGCCCCTGGGCTTCGACAAGGGTGCGTCCCGCTGGTCCGGCTTTGCCGGCATCGAGAACACCACGGCCCTGGGGCCGCTGGTCCATCGCGCCATCGACGTCACCTGGCTGCCCGAGGCCCTGTACACCCGGGGTACCGACCAGCGCCGCACCGAAGACTACGTCGCCGTGGTCGGCCGCCTGGCGGCAAAATGGCCCATCGGTGATAGCGGCACCGCCTTCATGCTCGCCGGCGAGGCCGGTTACGCCCCCGATACGCCGCGCACCGCCGCCGTGGTCAGCGGCCGCAGCGGCAGTGCCGACGGCCATGCCTGGCAGGTCTCATTCAACCTGCTGGATTTCATCCCCGACCACAGCATGGCAGTCGTTGTGGGGGAGGCTGGCGCGGGCTATCTGATCTCGCCGGACTTCGTGCCAAACTATGACCTACTGGAGCTGCGCTACCAGTGGAAAGTGGATCGCAACCAGCGCATCGAGGCCCGCATCCGCCAGCGCGAGGAACTCAAACGTCAGGCGACTGCGCAGCGCACCCGCACCGATACCGATTTCTACGTGCGTTACACCTACTCCTTCTGATGCCTGCCTGCCGGTGGGGAACTCCCACCGGCCTTTGCTCCTCTGATGGTAACGGGGTTCCCTTGAGAGCGGGGTTCAATGCCGACAGCCGGTGCCTTTGGCGCCGGCGCCACGCTCCGCTACACTGGTTCCGCACCCCATGTATCCGCAACGGGCAAGGGCTGCGGCCACAGAGGAGGCAACATGGACTCGAAACGCCTGATCGCGCTGGCTACCGGCGCCATCGTTCTGGTCATCGTGCTGATCATCGTTTTCAGCGGACGCGACCGCTCGCCAGCCATCACGGCTCCCGAACCGCCGCCACTGCAGCAGCCGGAACAGCGCCCCCTGCCGCCGCCTCCAGCCCCGGCACCACGGCCTGTGGAGCCCCTGCCGGAAGAACCCCGTGAACCGGACGTCATCCCGCCACCGAATGACCTGGAAAACAGCGACCCGGTGGTGCTCTCCGCCGCCGAGCGCCTCGCGCCGCGCCTGGTCAACTGGCTGACCCCGGAACAGCAAGTCCGCAAATGGGTCGTGGCGGTGGACAATCTCGCCGAGGGCAAACTGGTGGGGCAGCATCGGCCACTGGCCTATCCGATGGCCAGCTTCCGTGTACAGGGCGAAGAGGACCGGATGCGCATGCACCCGGACAACTTCCGCCGCACCACCCTGCTACTGGACACGGTGCTGTCGATTCCGCCAGAGCGCCTTGCCGCCTACTACCAGGAATGGCGCCCCAGCCTGCAACAGGCCTTCGAGGAACTGGGCCGCGGCGGTGACTTCGATGCACGGCTGCGCGCCACCATCGATCGCATGCTCGCGGTCGAGCCCCTGTCCCAGCCACCGCGCCTGGAGCAACCCAGTGTGTATTACGTCTATGCCGACCCGGAGCTGGAAGCCGCCAGCGACGTGGAAAAACTGATGTGGCGCCTGGGCCCGGATAACCAACGCAAGGTACAGGATTACCTGCGCCGGCTGCGGCCCTACCTCTGACCTGCAGCTGATTCACCCTTTGCAAAAACCGTTTTGTCCCCCACTTCTCCCGGGGGACTGACGGTTTTTTTCTGTCGCGTCCATTGCGGAAATTACCTACCCCCCTAGGTGTCTTTGCTTTCTTGCGCACCTGAAATTTTCTGTAACACTTCCTGTGCATCGATGTGCATGCGCCACTGTGTGCCCCTGCCCGGCGCATGCTTCCCCTCAAATGGCCCGCGCGCCCCACCTGGAAACGATCCAATGAAACCAGCCTCCATGAACCATGTCTTTCGCCTGGTCTGGAGTCACTGCCACGCCTGCTGGGTGGCAGTGGCCGAGACAGCCAGACGCAGCACCCGCCACGGAGGCCGGGTGCGCATCGCCGCTATTTCCGCCTTGCTCGGCTCGGTCGCACAGGCGGAGTTACCGGGAGGTGGCAACATCGTTGCGGGGTCGGGACAGATCAGCCAGTCCGGCAACGTGATGACGGTTCAGCAGAACAGCAGCAAGCTGGCCATCAACTGGCAGAGCTTTTCCGTCGGGGAAGGCAATACGGTCAACTTCGTACAGCCTTCCGCCCAGGCGGCGGCACTGAACCGTGTGCTTGGCTCGGACGTGTCGGTCATCCAGGGCGCGATCAATGCCAACGGCCAGGTTTTTCTGATCAACCCCAACGGCGTGCTGTTCACGCCCACCGCCCAGGTCAACGTCGGTGGCCTGGTCGCCTCGACCCTGAATATCAGCAACGAGGACTTCCTCACCGGCAACTATCGGTTTGAAGGCGGCAGCAGCAACGCCATCATCAACCAGGGCAATATCAGCGCGGTGGGCGGCTCCATTGCCCTGATCGCAACCCGGGTCACCAACACCGGTCAACTCCATGCCCAGGGCGGCGACGTGCTGCTGGCGGCAGGATCACGCGTAGTGCTCGACCTCGGTGGCCCGGTCAAGCTCGAGGTCGAGGAAGCCGCGCTGAATGCCTTGATCGAGCAGGGTGGTGGCATTCGCGTCGATGATGGTCTCGTCTATCTGCACGCCCGTGCTGCCGGGGATCTCGCCAGCACGGTCATCAATCACAGCGGCATTTCCGAAGCGCGCAGTCTCGAGGTTGGTGCCAACGGCGGTATCGTGCTGCACGGCGAGGGGGGTGGCATCGAAGTGGCCGGCCGCCTCGACACGGCCTCCGAAACCGGTCAGGGCGGCGATATCGTTGTCACCGCGGATCGCGTACTGCTCACCGGGACCGCGCAGCTGGATAGCCGCGGGGCCAGTGGCGGCGGCGATATCTTTGTGGGTGGCGGCTGGCAGGGCGAGGACCCCGCCATCGCCAACGCCACCGACGTGCAGGTCGATACCGGCGCCACCATCGATGCGAGCGCCACAGTTAACGGTGACGCCGGCACGGTCGTGTTCTGGGCCGATGACGCCATGCGTTTTGCCGGGACCATCACGGCGCGAGGCGGGGTGGAGGCAGGAGATGGCGGCTGGGTAGAGGTATCGGGCAAACAGCGCCTGGCTTACTGGGGCTTTGCCGAGACCCGAGCCTTCAATGGCAGGGATGGCCTGCTGTTCCTTGATCCACAGGACATCAACATCGTCAGCGGCTCGGGTGGCACCACCGGTGGACCCGCAGACTGGTCAAACAACAACAACTCTACCACCTATACCATCGCGGAAACCGTTCTCGAGGCCATGACGGGGACGGTGATTCTTTCGGCCCGGAACAACATCAATATCGCTGATCTGGCCGATGGCGTCCTCGATCTGCAGGCGAGCTCTATCTATTTCTATGCCAACGACGAGCCCAGCCTGACCTCGGCCGGTGGCATCCGTATGATGAACACCAACAACACCATTCGCCTCAACAGTGCCGATGGCGTTCTGCATTTCCAGGGGGGCAACCACTCCAGTGTCGGCAGTTCCCTGTACCTGGGCAACCTGGAAACCCTGGGTGCGGATATCGAGCTGTTCACCAAGCGCAGCTCGGCAGCCACTCCGATCCAGGTGTTCGGCACCATCAACAGCAATGGCGGCAACGTCACTATCGATCGCAGCCTGCGCGGCGGGGTCAACTCCAACGTGGTCAATGTCGTGCTGCACGGACTGGTGGATACCGGCGGCGGCAACTTTGTCAGCGAAATGACCGGCACCGTCCAGGTCAACGGCGGCATGAACCTCGGCGCAGGCACGGCCACCTTCGGTGGCACCGGTACCCAGATCAACTCCCTGATCACCTCCACCAGCAATGTCAACGTGGCCTCGCCACTGAGTTTTGGCGCGGGCTCAGGCATCACCACCATCGGCACAATCAGCTTCAGCAACACCGCGAGCATGCTCGCCGGTGGGGACCTGATTCTGACCGCCAACAACTTCGTATTCGATCAGACCTTCAATGGTAACAACGCCAGCATCACGCTGAACCCCTACAACCCCGAGACCAATGTCGATATCGGCGCCGCGGGCAGTGGCGACATGCTGATCTCCTCCACCGCACTGGACCGGCTCTCGGGCTTCCGGGATATCACGATCGGGCGGTTGGATGGCACCGGGGTAACGACCGTGGTCAACAACACCACCGTCAATACCAGCGGCAACCTCGAGCTGATCAACGCCACGGTGAACATTTCAACGGGGTCCTTGAGCAATACCGGTGGCGATATCACGCTGACCGCCAATCTGCAGCAGATCAACAATCACATCACCGCCAATGGCGGACATGGCAAGGTCACCCTGCAGCAGCTCACCGCCGCCAACGATATCGTGCTGGGCAACTCGCTCAACCCGGAGCTGGCACTGATCCAGGCCGATATCCTGGTGATCGGCCGCGAGGACGGTGGTGACATCAGCTTCGACAGCGACATGGCGACCTCGGCCGGCACCGTGCATATCCGCAGTGGAGGCACCGTGACCGGTATCAATGGCGGCGTTGCGGCCGACAGCCTGGCCATCAGTGCGGGTGGCGCCGTCACCCTGACCAGCGACACCTTCAGCTTCAGCCAGCTCGCCTTGAGCCTGGGCGGAGACTCTCATGTGCGCAGTACCAGTGTGTTCAATATCGCCGATATCGATGGCGTCAGCGGCATCAACGCCAGCAGCCACAGCCTGATCCTGGAAACCACGGGCAGTGGCTACCTCACGGCGACGGACAGCATTGTCGCCGGTTCGCTGCTGCTGCTCGGCGACCAGGCCAGCGTGGACTTCGGCGCCGCCGTGCACCAGATCGGCAGCCTGGCTGCCGATGTCGGTGGCGACCTGATACTGCGCAACAGCGGCGCGCTCAACCTGGGCAGCGTACAGGGCACCGCGGGCGTTCATGCCCATGGCCGCATTGATATTTCCACGCAGACGGGCAACCTCAACCTGCAGCAAAATGTGCAGGCCGCTGCCTCGGGCAGCGACGCACTGGTACTCAACGCCGGGCGCGCCAGCAACGCCGGGCAGGCCGCAGGTGGCAATATCGTGATCGACCCTGGTGTGCAGCTGCTCACCGGCCAGGGTGGGCGCGCCACGCTCTATACGGGCAGTGTCAGCGGCAGCACTGGCGTTGCCACACTGCTGGGCGCAGGCTCTGGCCGCTTCCGCTACAACAGCGACGAAAGCGTTTCCAACTTCACCGCTGCCCTGGGTGAAGGTCTTTACGCCATCTATCGTGAGCAGCCGCTACTCGGTGTAACTCCCGATGCCGTTTCGATCAGCTACGGCAGCAGCCTGCCCCCCGGCTTTGACTACGGCCTGAGTGGCTACGTCAACGGCGACAGCGCAGCAGGCATTACGGGCAGCGGCCTGTTCAGCGTTGCCGCGGGCTCCCTGTCCAACGCCGGGCACCGCGTGGTTGGCGATTACAACGTGACATATACCGGAGGCCTCGTCAGTGCCCTGGGTTATGGCTTCCAGGATGTTGCCTCCAGCACCAATGAGCTCAGCATCACACCGGCAGAAATTACCGTCACCGGCATCAGTGCCGCGAACCGCGTCTATAACGGCGGCACCAGCGCCACCATCTACACTGCGGCGGCCAGCTTCCAGGGCATGCTGGGTGGTGATCAGTTGCTGGTATCCGACGCCAGTGGTGCGTTCATCGACCGCCACGCGGGTGAGAACAGGACCGTCAGCATTACCGGTATCAGTCTTGGCGGCGCCGACGCCGGCAACTACGTCCTGGTCGACAATACAGCCACCACCACCGCCACGATCCATCGTGCGGAAATCAGCGCGGTGACCGGCTTGCAGGCCAATGACAAAATCTACGACGGCAGCACCAGCGCCAGCGTGGATACCCATGCTGCCGGCTTCATCGGCCTGATCGGCGAGGACAGCCTCAGCGTGCTCAGCCTGCAGGCGGCGTTCGCCGATGCCAATGCGGGGCATGGCCAGTCCGTGGCCATCAGCAACATCGTTCTGGGTGGTGCCGACGCCCACAATTATGTGCTCATCGACACCACCGCCAGCAGCAGCGCCAGCATCCTGCCCCGCCCGGTAACGGTTAGCGCCAACCATCAGTTCAAGCTGCTCGGCCAGACCGATCCCGCACTGACCTGGACCCTCAGCAGCGGCAGCCTGGTTGCAGGCGACCCTCTGCAGGGTGCACTGAGCCGTGCACCGGGTGAGCTGATCGGCGATTACACCATCGGCATGGGCAGCCTCGGCAATGCCAACTACGCCATCAGCTTCAACAGTGGCGTGCTGACCATCGGTGTACCGGTTCCCCTGCAAAACGCCATTACCCGAAGCCAGCAACCCACGCCGGAGCTCACCGGCCAGCAGGCTGGTGGCGGAATCCCCAGCGAATGGCAGAGCACCCTGACCAGCGGCAATCTGATCACCTTGCAGCCTTCCGGCAGCACTCAGCCAGTGGTTTCCTCCGGTTTTGGCAGCAGCCTGGTACTGGTTGAGGTACCGGCGGAGGAAGCCGGTTTCGAACAGGTATCGGATCTCGCCCGGGCGGCACAGTCGCGGGGCAATCAGCCCGGGCTCGACGCCGCCGGCTTCATGAACGTCCTGGTCATCGCCGGCGGTTTGAACCTGCCCTTCGGCAGCGGCGGCGACGCAGCAGCGCCGGGAGAGGTTCAGTGAGCACACCGCGCCAACACCACGGAATACCCGCATTGGGCACAAGCAGATTGAAGGAAAAACCCGACATGCAAAAGCGAGCACCGTCCATCGCCACCCTGGCCAGCGGCGCAGTTGCGACACTGTTTGCCTCCGCGGCTCTGGCCCAGCAGGCACCCGACGCCGGGCGCACCCTGCGCGAGCTGGCCCCACCGGCCATTGAGGCACCGCGGCCCAGCCGCGGCCTGAGCCTGGATGTTCCCGCACTGCAGGCGGTGCCCCCGGGTGGCGCCACGGTCACGCTCCGGGGCATCCGCCTGGAAGGCCACAGCGTGTTCAGTGCCGATACCCTGCTGGCCCAGCTGGGTGAGTTCCAGGGACGTGAACTGGATCTGGCAGGCCTGCAGGGCCTGGCCAACACCCTCTCCGCGTACTATCGGGATCAGGGCTACCCCTTTGCCCGCGCCCTGCTTCCGGCCCAGACCATGGATGACGGCGTCGTGCATATTCTGGTCGTCGAAGGCCGCTATGGCGAGGTGAGTGCGACCGGGGATGAAGCCCTGACTCACCGGGCCCAGCGCTTCCTGCAACCCCTGCGCAGCGGTGACGTCATCGCCAGTGCTCCACTGGAACGGGCCACCCTGCTGCTGGAGGATCTGCCCGGGGTGGTCACCACACCGGTGATGCGGCCTGGCCGGGCCTCGGGTACCGGTGATCTGGTGGTGGACGTTCAGCGCGGCCGCCGCGTCGAGGGCGATGTTGTGCTCGACAACCACGGCAACCGCTACAACGGCGAGTACCGGGCCGGCGTCAACCTCACCCTGAACAGCCCGTTCAGCACCGGCGACCAGCTACTGCTGAGCGCACTGGGCAGCAACGACGACCTCTGGCTGGGTTCCGTGCAGTACAGCCGCCCGCTGGGGGGCAATGGTCTGCGTGGCCAGCTTGGCTATGCCCACACCCAGTACGAACTCGGCAAGGAATTTGCCGTGCTCGATGCCAGCGGCAAGGCCAGGGTTTCCAGTATCGGTCTCTCTTATCCGTTGCTGCGCAGCCAGTCGAGCAATATCGGCCTGAGCGCGCTCTATCAGCACAAGCGCCTCAGCGACCGCCAGGATGCCATCGACAACAGCGACAGCAAGCGCTCGGACGTGACGCCCATCAGCCTGTCCTTTGATCACCGAGATGGTTTTGCCGGAGGCGGTATCACCTATGGCGCCCTGACCTGGAGCCACGGTCGCTTGCGCCTGAGCAGCGATCTGCGCGCCATCGACGACATCAGTGCCCGCACCAGTGGCTCATTCAACAAGATGA
>JBJHBY010000092.1:0-12796 GCA_050485745.1 Gammaproteobacteria bacterium
GTGCAGCGGCGGCTGGAACACGGCGACCTGGAAATGGGTCATGCCCGGGCCCTGCTCGGCCTGCCGCCGGAACAGCAGTCCGGCGCCGCCGCATCGGTGGTGGCCCGCGGGCTGTCCGTGCGCCAGACCGAGGCCCTGGTGCGCAAGCTGCAGGCAGAAGCCGAAGCCGGCCCGGCCGCGGCACCGCCAAAGGTGGACCCCGACATCCGCCAGCTGCAGGAACGTCTGGCGGAACAGGTGGGTGCCCCGGTATCCATCGAACACGGCGCCAAGGGCAAGGGCAAGCTGGTGTTTCGCTATAACAGCCTGGACGAGCTGGAGGGCATCCTCAGCCATATCCGTTGAATCGGGGCGGATCAACCCGGATTGACCGCGAAAATTGTTCACCAAACGTTCTGTTGAACCGGCCTGTCAATACCCCTATAATGCGAGCCCGCTGACCGGGGGGTCCCTTTATCAGGGAGGCCCGGGTCCGACTGAAGCCACTTCCGCCGCGCGCCCTGCAGGGGGCGTGGCCGCACAGGCCGACGGATGTCTCCAGCGTCTCAGAACAGGCCGGCACTTGCTCCTGTCGCCATTGGACAGTTGAGCGTGGCGGTCACGCTGTCGGCTATCGCCTGGTTCTGGCGTGGCTATCCGGCAGCCCTTTCCGCCCTGCTGGGTGGAATGGTCTGCCTGATCCCCGGGCTGTATTTCGCCTGGCGGGCGTTTCGGTATTGGGGAACGTACTCCATTGACCAGATGGTGCGTTCACTGTATATCGCGCAAACTGTGAAGTTCGGTCTGACCGGGATCATGTTTGCGGGGGTGTTCATCACCGTGCGCCCGCTGGACCCGGCTTTTTTTTTGCCGGTTATATGGCGGTCTGGGCAGTGAACTGGTGGTTGCCGGTGTTGCTCCGGCAGGCATGAGACAAACGAGTTGGCAGAGGCGGATATGGCAGGCGAGACAGCCGCAGACTACATCAAGCACCACCTGCAGAACCTGACCTACGGCAAGCACCCGGAACTGGGCTGGAAGATCGCCGAGACCAGTACCGAAGCGCGCGAAATGGGCTTTATGGCCTTCCACATCGACACCCTGGGCTGGTCGGTGGTGATGGGTATCGTGTTCCTGCTGATCGGTCGTGCCGCTGCCAAGCGTGCCTCCACCGGGGTTCCGGGCCCCATCCAGAATCTGGTGGAGATGACCGTCGAGTTCGTCCAGGGGATCGTCAGGGACAGTTTTCATGGACGCAGCCCGCTGATCGCGCCACTGGCGCTGACGCTGTTCGGCTGGATCTTCCTGATGAACGCGCTCAAGCTGCTGCCGGTGGACTACATCCCCCACCTGGCGCACCTCGCAGGCCTTCCCTATTTCAAGATCGTTCCGACCACTGATCCGAACGGTACCCTGGGCATTGCGCTGGGCGTGTTTATCCTGATCGTCTTCTACAGCATCAAGATCAAGGGCGCGGGAGGTTTCGCGAAGGAGCTGTCCTTCACGCCCTTCAATCACTGGCTGCTCGTGCCCTTCAACCTGGTACTCGAGGTCATCGGGTTGATCACCAAGCCGCTGACGCTCGGTCTGCGACTGTTCGGCAACATGTACGCCGGTGAGGTGGTGTTCATTCTCATCGCCATCGTGCCGTTCTGGATCCAGTGGGCACTGCAGGTGCCCTGGGCAATCTTCCATATTCTGGTTATCACGCTGCAGGCGTTCATCTTCACCGTTCTGAGCGTGGTGTATCTGAGTCAGGCGCACGAGGATCACTGAACGGGCGCTGTATCACCGGAACTTGTTTCAACATCAACCACTGGGAAATCGGGAGTCACTCATGGAACTCGTCTACATCGCGGCAGCTATCATCCTCAGCGTCGGTGCTCTGGCCACCGGTATCGGCTTCGCCCTGCTTGGCGGCAAGCTGCT
Organism: Gammaproteobacteria bacterium; assembly: GCA_050485745.1. Classification (GTDB taxonomy): domain Bacteria; phylum Pseudomonadota; class Gammaproteobacteria; order Pseudomonadales; family CAMLJR01; genus JBJHBY01. The sequence continues at coordinate 1,909 of JBJHBY010000092.1, forward strand.
GGAGACCACCGCTCGTCAGCCCGAACTCGGACCGCAGCTGCAGACCAAGACCTTCATCATGGCCGGCCTGCTCGACGCGGTACCGATGATCGGCGTTGGTATTGCCATGTACCTGATTTTCGTAGTCGCTGGCTGAATGTGCCCGGCCGGGATGCTCCCGGCCCGAACGCTAACACCGGCCCTCCGAAAAGCACGAGGTACATGTCGTGAACATTAACGCTACGCTGTTCGGCCAGACCATCGGCTTTGCGCTGTTCGTCTGGTTCTGCATGAAGTATGTCTGGCCTCCGGTCACCGAGGCCATGCGTGCCCGCCAGAAGCGGATTGCGGACGGTCTGGACGCCGCTGATCGCGCCGGACACGATCTCGAGCTCGCCCAGGAGAAGGCGGCTCAATACCTGAAAAAGGCCAAGGAGGAGGCTGCAGGTATCGTTGACGGTGCCAACCGCCGCGACACGCAGATCGTCGAAGACGCTCGCAATCAGGCTCGCGATGAAGCGGAGAAAATCAAGACCGCTGCCCATGCGGAGATCGACCAGGCGGTCAGCCAGGCGCGTGAACAATTGCGTGCCCAGGTCGCCGCACTGGCCCTGGCCGGCGCGGAACAGATTCTCGAGGCCTCCGTTGACGAGAATGCCCACAAGGCGCTGGTGGATAAACTCGCTGCCAGCCTTTAAACGAGGTTAGACATGGCTGAAATCAGTACGCTGGCCCGGCCCTATGCCAAGGCAGCGTTCGACTATGCCGCCGAGCACGACAGCCTGGATGCCTGGTCCCGGCAGCTCGGCCTGGTGGCAGCGGTGGTGCAGACCCCGAAGCTGGCCGCAATCCTCGAATCCGCATCGCTGAGCAGTATGCAGCAGGTGCAATGTCTGATCGACGTTTGTGGCAGTGATCTCGAAGCTCCCGCCCGAAACTTTCTCCAGGTGCTGGCGGAAAACAGGCGTCTGGGCTTGCTTCCGGACATTCATCAGCGCTTTGAACAGCAAAAGGCGGCCCGGGAACAGCGGGTCGACATCGATCTTGCCACCGCTTTCGAGCTGGATGCGGAGCTGGGTGAGCGACTTGCCGCCGCCCTGCGCAAGAAGCTGCAGCGCGATGTCAGCGTCAGCACCCGTGTCGACCGTGGCCTCCTGGGCGGAGTCGTGGTCCGTGCGGGCGATATCGTCATAGACGGCTCTGTGCGCGGGCGCCTCAACAAGCTCGCCGAAGCCATGAATTTGCAGGATTGAGGAAACGTCGCATGCAGCAGCTGAATCCATCCGAAATCAGTGAAATCATCAAGCAGCGTATCGAGCAGCTTGATGTCTCCGCCGAGGCTCGCAACGAAGGCACCGTGGTTTCGGTGTCTGACGGTATCGTGCGTATCCACGGCCTCAATGACGTCATGTACGGGGAAATGATCGAGTTCGACGGCGGCCGCTTCGGCATGGCGCTGAACCTCGAGCGCGACTCCGTGGGTGCCGTGGTGCTGGGTGATTACCTGGGTCTTGCCGAGGGGCAGAAGTGCAAGTGCACCGGCCGCATCCTCGAGGTGCCGGTTGGCCCCGAGCTGGAAGGCCGTGTGGTCGATGCCCTGGGTAACCCCATCGATGGCAAGGGTCCGCTGAACGCGAAGATGACGGACGCGATCGAAAAGGTCGCGCCAGGCGTTATCTGGCGGAAGTCGGTTGACCAGCCGGTGCAGATCGGCCTCAAGGCTATCGATGCGATGGTGCCGATCGGTCGCGGCCAGCGTGAGCTGATCATCGGCGACCGCCAGATCGGCAAGACCGCCGTCGCCGTCGACGCGATCATCAACCAGAAGGGCAGCGGCATCAAATGTATCTACGTTGCCGTGGGCCAGAAGGCTTCGTCGATTGCCGCCGTGGTGCGCAAGCTCGAGGAGCATGGCGCCCTGGAGCACACCATCGTGGTTGCTGCCACCGCCTCCGATCCGGCGTCGATGCAGTTTCTCGCACCCTTCACCGGCTGCACCATCGGTGAGTATTACCGCGACCGCGGCCAGGACGCGCTGGTTATTTACGACGACCTGACCAAGCAGGCCTGGGCCTACCGCCAGATCTCCCTGCTGCTGCGTCGTCCCCCGGGTCGTGAAGCCTATCCCGGTGACGTTTTCTACCTGCACTCGCGTTTGCTCGAGCGTGCCGCGCGCGTCAGCGAAGACTATGTTGAGCGGTTCACCAATGGTGAGATCAAGGGCAAGACGGGCTCGCTGACCGCACTGCCGGTGATCGAGACCCAGGCCGGTGACGTGTCCGCGTTCGTTCCCACCAACGTGATCTCGATCACCGACGGCCAGATCTTCCTCGAAACCGACCTGTTCAACGCGGGTGTGCGCCCGGCGATGAACGCGGGGATTTCGGTATCGCGGGTAGGTGGTGCTGCACAGACCAAGATCATCAAGAAGCTCTCCGGTGGTATCCGTACCGCGCTGGCCCAGTATCGCGAGCTGGCGGCGTTCTCCCAGTTTGCATCCGACCTGGACGAAGCCACCAAGGCACAGCTGGATCATGGCGAGCGCGTCACCGAGCTGATGAAACAGAAGCAGTACTCGCCGATGAACATCGCCAGCCTTGGCCTGGTGCTGTTCTGTGCCAACGAGGGTTACCTCAAGGACATCGAAGTCGGGAAGGTTCTCGATTTCGAAGCCGCGCTGCTGGCCTGGGCCAATAGCGAACACAGCGCCGTCATGAAGAAAGTCGCCGAGAGTGGTGACTGGAATGACGAGCTGGAGGCCCAGTTCCGCACCATGGTGGAAACCTTCAAGGCCACCCAGAGCTGGTAATACGGGCGGCGGGGTTTCCCGCCGCAACGCAGGATTCGAGGGCCGGTTGAGTTATGGCAGGCGCAAAAGAGATTCGAACCCAGATCTCGAGCATCAAGAGCACGCAGAAGATCACCAGTGCCATGGAAATGGTCGCTGCGAGCAAGATGCGAAAGGCACAGGATCGCATGAGTGTGGGCAAGCCCTACGCCCAGCGTATCCGCGATGTGGCGGGGCACATCGCCCACGCCAATCCCGAGTACCGCCACGCCTTCATGGAAGAGCGTGAAGTCCGGCGCGTGGGTTTCGTCATCGTGTCCACCGATCGCGGACTGTGTGGTGGCCTGAACATCAACCTGTTCAAGGCCGCGGTGCGGGAGATGAAAACCTGGCACGAGGAGGGCGCGGAGATCGACCTGTGCCTGATCGGTGCCAAGGCGGCGGCGTTCTTCCGCAGCTATGGCGGCAATGTTGTCGCCGCGGTTCGCGACATGGGCGAGGCGCCTTCGGTCAAGGATCTGATCGGCAGCATCAAGGTCATGCTGGATGCCTACACCGAGGGTCGTATCGACCGGCTGTTCCTGGTGGGCAACGAGTTCATCAACACCATGACCCAGGTGCCCTACGTCAACCAGCTGCTGCCGCTGCCGCCCTCGCAGGATGAAGAGTTCACCAGCCACCGCTGGGATTATATCTACGAGCCGAGCCCCGAGGGGCTGCTTGAGGGCCTGCTGGTTCGCTACATCGAATCCCAGGTCTACCAGGCGGTGGTCGAGAATGGCGCCTGTGAACAGGCGGCACGGATGATCGCGATGAAGAGCGCCACGGACAACGCCGGCGACCTCATCGACAACCTGCAGCTGGCCTACAACAAGGCGCGCCAGGCCGCGATCACCCAGGAACTGTCGGAAATCGTGGGCGGCGCAGCGGCAGTCTAGGGCACGGGCCCAGGGCTGGCACTTTCGGGATTCAGGCAATACAAGATCAGAGGAACCGTAACAATGAGTAGCGGACGAATCGTACAAATCATCGGCGCCGTCATCGACGTGGAATTTCCCCGCGATGCGGTTCCGCAGGTCTATGACGCGCTGAAAGTGGAAGACAGCGGCCTCACCCTCGAAGTGCAGCAGCAGCTGGGCGATGGTGTGGTGCGCACCATTGCCCTGGGCTCCTCGGAAGGTCTGAAGCGCGGTCTGGCCGTGGCCAACACCAGCGAGCCCATCCAGGTGCCGGTCGGGGTCGAGACCCTGGGCCGTATCATGGATGTACTCGGCAACCCGATCGACGAGTGCGGCCCCATCGGCGAACAGGAGCGTCGCTCCATTCACGCCAAGGCGCCCAAGTATGAAGAGCTGGCGGCTTCCGAAGAGCTGCTCGAAACCGGTATCAAGGTCATCGACCTGATCTGCCCCTTTGCCAAGGGCGGCAAGGTCGGTCTGTTCGGTGGTGCCGGTGTGGGCAAGACCGTCAACATGATGGAACTGATCAACAACATCGCCACCGAGCACAGTGGTCTGTCCGTGTTCGCTGGTGTCGGTGAGCGTACCCGTGAAGGGAACGACTTCTATCACGAAATGCAGGAAGCCGGGGTCGTCAACGTCAAGGACTTCAAACAGTCCAAGGTGGCGATGGTCTACGGCCAGATGAACGAGCCGCCTGGCAACCGTCTGCGCGTGGCGCTGACCGGCCTGACCATGGCCGAGCGCTTCCGTGACGAAGGCCGTGACGTACTGCTCTTTGTCGACAACATCTACCGTTACACCCTGGCCGGTACCGAGGTCTCCGCGCTGCTGGGCCGGATGCCCTCCGCAGTGGGTTATCAGCCGACCCTGGCAGAGGAAATGGGGGTTCTGCAGGAACGCATCACCTCGACCAAGACCGGCTCGATCACCTCGATCCAGGCGGTCTACGTACCGGCGGACGACCTGACCGACCCGTCTCCGGCAACGACCTTCGCGCACCTTGATTCCACGGTGGTACTGAGCCGTGACATCGCCGCCAAGGGTATCTACCCTGCGGTGGATCCGCTGGACTCCACCAGCCGCCAGCTGGACCCGCTGATCATCGGCCAGGAGCATTATGAAGTGGCCCGCGGCGTGCAGACCGTTCTGCAGCGCTACAAGGAGCTGAAGGACATCATCGCCATCCTCGGTATGGACGAACTGTCCGAGGAAGACAAGATGACGGTGGCTCGGGCGCGGAAAATCGAGCGCTTCCTGTCGCAGCCTTTCCACGTTGCCGAAGTATTCACCGGCAGCCCCGGGAAGTACGTGTCCCTGAAGGACACTATCCGTGGCTTCAAGGGCATTCTGGATGGCGAGTACGACCAGCTGCCGGAGCAGGCGTTCTACATGGTCGGCACCATCGACGAAGCGGTCGAGAAAGCCGCCAAGCTGAAGGGCTGAGCCCCGCCGGGCTGGCCCTCGAACGCGAGCGAGGCATACACTGATGAGCATGACCATTCACTGCGATATCGTCAGCGCCGAGGAGTCCATCTATTCCGGGCTGGTAGAGATGGTCGTGGCCCACGGTACCCAGGGCGACCTGGGTGTACTCTACGGCCACGCGCCGCTGCTGACCGCCCTGAAGCCGGGGCCGGTGCGCATTGTTACCCAGGGCGGCGAAGAGCAGGTGTACTACGTATCCGGTGGCTATCTGGAAGTACAGCCCCGGCGCGTCACCGTACTGGCGGATACCGCCGTGCGTGCAGGAGATCTGGACGAGGCTGCCGCGGTCGAGGCGGCCAGGGCCGCGGAGCACGCATTGGTCAATCAGACCGGCGACTTCGACTATTCCCGCGCCGCTTCGGAACTGGCTGCCGCCGCGGCGCAGCTGCGCACCATCCAGCAGCTGCGCAAGAAGCTCGGAGTCAAGGGCTGATACCGGGCGACACACGGCGGTCATCATGACCGGGTAAAAGGGCCACTGCGGTGGCTGACGCAAAGGGGTAGCCAACTGGCTACCCCTTTGCGTATTTGGCCAGGGCACCTCTGATTCATTCGGCGATCGCTCAGGCCTTGCGTTGATCCATTGCCGAATGAATCAGAGGTGCCTAGTATTGATCGACTGCTTTTTCATCCCCGCAAGGAACGACAGGTGGATTTCGACGTCATCATCCTCGCCGCGGGGCAGGGCACGCGCATGCGCTCGGCCCGGCCCAAGGTCCTTCACAACCTGGCTGGCAAGCCTCTGCTGGGCCATGTTATCGACACCGCCAGTGCCCTGGGTGCGCGGCAAATTCACACCGTGATCGGCCATGGTGCGGATCAGGTGCGTGAATGTCTGGGTGATGCACCCTGCCGCTGGGCCCTGCAGGAACAACAACGGGGCACCGGCCATGCCGTGGCCCAGGCCATGCCGGGGGTTGCCGGTGATGGCGTGGCCCTGATCCTGTACGGCGACGTGCCCCTGGTGCGAGCCGAGACCCTGCGCCCCCTGCTGGACAGCGCCGCCGCTGGCGCGCTGGCTCTGTTGACCGTTGAGCTGGATGACCCCACCGGCTATGGCCGCATCCTGCGCGATGCCGGGGAGCGCATCCTGGGTATCGTGGAACAGAAGGATGCCAGCCCGGAACAGCTCGCCGTGCGTGAGGTGAACACGGGTATCCTCGCGGCACCGGTGGCGAGACTCGCGGACTGGCTGCCCCGGCTCAGCGCCAACAACGCCCAGGGTGAGTACTACCTGACGGATATCGTCGCCATGGCCGTAGCCGATGGCGTGGCCGTCAGCGCCCACGCGCCGTCCGCCCCCTGGGAGGTCGAGGGCGTCAACAATCGCTTGCAGCTGGCAGCCCTGGAGCGCCGCTACCAGCGCAACTGCGCCGAACAGCTGCTGCACGATGGTGTTGCCCTGGCCGATCCGGCGCGGCTGGATGTGCGTGGCGAGCTCCGCGCCGGTCGTGATGTTTACATCGACGTCAACTGTGTCTTCGAAGGCCGTGTGGTCATCGGGGATGATGTGCAAGTGGGTGCCAACTGCGTGATCATCGACAGCGAGATTGGCGCGGGCAGCGTGATCAAGCCTTTCAGTCATCTCGAGGGCGCACGTATCGCAGGCCGCGGCGAGGTCGGGCCCTACGCCCGTTTGCGCCCGGGCACCGAACTGGCCGAGGGCGCCAAGGTTGGCAACTTCGTCGAAACCAAGAAAAGCCGCATCGGCCCCGGTTCCAAGGTGAACCATCTCACCTATATCGGCGATGCCGACATCGGCAGCCATGCCAATGTGGGTGCCGGCACCATTACCTGCAACTACGATGGGGTCAACAAGCACAAAACCCGGATCGGCGATGGCGCCTTTATCGGCTCCAACACCTCGCTGGTCGCTCCGGTATCCATTGGCGCAGGTGCCACGGTGGGCGCGGGCTCGACCATTACCGGGGATGTGCCCGACGGCCAGCTGGCCGTGGCCCGGGGCAAGCAACGCAACATCGATGGCTGGCGCCGTCCGGAAAAGAAATCTTCATGACATTCATCCCGGGCTGCGGCAACGGGACGGCATTGAAATAAGGAAGTGACGCGATGTGTGGAATCGTCGGTGCGGCGGCGCGCCGCCAGGTGGCAGGAATCCTGATCGAGGGGCTGCGGCGCCTGGAATACCGGGGCTATGACTCCGCCGGCCTGGCGGTGATCGACGCCGCCGGCCAGATTGGCTGCCACCGTCGCGTTGGCAAGGTGGCGGTCCTGGCCGAGGCGCAGCAGAGTGATCCGCTGCAGGGCTTTACCGGCATTGCCCACACCCGCTGGGCTACCCATGGTGTACCCTCCGAGGCCAATGCCCATCCGCATCGATCCGGCGAGCAACTGGCGCTGGTCCATAACGGCATCATCGAGAATCACGAGGCCCTGCGTGAGGAACTGACGTCCGCGGGCTATCGCTTCGACTCCCAGACCGACACCGAAACCATCGTCCACCTGATCGACCGCGAAATGCGTGGTGGTCTCGGCCTGCTGGCCGCGGTCAAGGCGGCTGTGGGCCATCTCGAGGGAGCCTTTGGCCTTGCCGTGATCGCCGCGGCCGAGCCGGAGCGGGTGGTCTGCGCGCGCAGCGGATCGCCACTGGTGCTGGGGCTCGGTATTGGTGAGCACTTCCTTGCCTCCGACCAGCTGGCCCTGCGTCAGGTCACGGACCGCTTCGTGTATCTGGAAGAGGGGGATATCGCCGAGATCACGCCGGACGAATATCACATCTGGGCAGCCGACGGCAGCGCGGTCACACGGCCCGTGGTGCAGCTCAGTGGTGCCGCCGATGCCGCCGAGAAGGGCAACTTCCGTCACTTCATGCTCAAGGAAATCTACGAGCAGCCGGCGGTGATCCAGAAGACCCTGCAGGGTCGCATCGGCAATGAGCGCATCCTGGAGCAGGCCCTGGGCAGTGCCGCCAAGGCGGTGCTGGACCGCACCCGTGCGGTGCAGATTGTGGCCTGTGGCACCAGCTATCACGCCGGCATGGTCGCCAAATACTGGATCGAGGGCATTGCCGGCATTCCCTGCCGCGTCGAGGTCGCCAGCGAGTTCCGCTACCGCAAATTCGCCGTGCAGGACGACACCCTGCTGGTGACCATCTCCCAGTCGGGGGAGACGGCCGACACCCTTGCCGCCCTGCGCATGGCCAAGACCCTGGGCTATGCCTCCACCCTGGCGGTGTGCAACGTGGCCCTGTCATCCCTGGTGCGGGAATCCGACCTGTCGCTGATGACCGAGGCCGGCCCGGAGATCGGTGTGGCCTCGACCAAGGCCTTCACCACCCAGCTGGTAGCCCTGATGCTGCTCACCGTGGCCCTGGGCCGCCGCAACGGCCTGGAGGCAAACACGGAGCGCGATATCGTCCACGCCCTGCGCGACCTGCCCCGCCTGGTGGAGGACGTGCTGGCACTGGACGGCCGCATCCAGAAGATGTCCGAGTCCTTCGCCGAGAAGAATCACGCCCTGTTCCTGGGTCGCGGCGCACAGTGGCCGGTGGCAATGGAAGGCGCGCTCAAGCTCAAGGAAATCTCCTACATCCACGCGGAGAGTTACCCGGCGGGCGAGCTCAAGCACGGCCCCCTCGCCCTGGTTGACGCGGACATGCCGGTGGTGGCCGTCGCCCCTACCGACGAGCTGCTGGAAAAGCTCAAGTCCAACCTGCAGGAAGTACAGGCCCGGGGCGGGCAACTGTTCGTGTTTGCCGATGGCGAGGGCGGTTTCGTCAAGGAACCCGGCCTCTACCTGATCCGCCTGCCCGCGGTGCCGGAAGTGATCGCGCCCATCGTCTACACCATCCCGCTGCAGTTGCTGGCCTACCACGTCGCCGTGCTCAAGGGCACCGACGTCGATCAGCCGCGCAACCTGGCGAAGTCGGTGACGGTGGAGTAGCGGCAGGATTCAGAGCACGCCCTGTTCGCGCAGCGCGTCGATGTCCTGCGCGTTCAGCCCCAGCATCCCGCCCAGGATCTCATCATTGTGCGCCCCCACCGCCGGGCCGCTCCATTCGGTGCGGCCGGGGGTGTCGGCCAGGCGCGGAGCGATGGCGGGAATGGTGAGTTCGCGGCCATCGACCTCAATGCGCTCCAGCAGGCCGCGGGCCTGATAGTGCGGATCCTCGAACAGATCGGCGACGCTGTAGATGGGGCCGGCGGGCACCCGTGCCTGCTCCAGGATGTCGAGCACCTGTGACTGGAGCAGGCGAGCGCACCAGTGGCCGATGGCGGCGTCGATCTCCTGTTCCCGCTGCACTCGGCCGGGGTTGTGTGCGAGCGCCGGGTCGTCGGCCAGGTCCTGGCGGCCGATCGCGGTCATCAGGCGCCTGTAGATGGAATTACCGTTGCCGCCGATGACCACATATTTATCGTCGCGGCAGCGATAGGTATTGGTCGGCACGATGCCGGTAACGGTGGTGCCGGAGGGCTCGCGCACCACGCCGGCCCCGGCGTATTCGGGCACCACCGCTTCCATCAGGTTGAACATCGATTCGAAGATCGCCACATCCACCACCTGACCGGGCTGGCCCAGGCGCTGCCGCGCGAGCAAGGCCATGACGGTGCCCAGCGCCGCGTGCAGCCCGGCGATGGTGTCGCCGATGCTCAGGTTGGGCCGCACCGGCGCTTCGCCGGGAAAGCCGTTGACGTAACGAAAGCCGCTGAAGGCCTCGCACACCGAGGCGTAGCCCGGTTTGTGGGCGTAGGGGCCGGTCTGGCCATAGCCGGAGATGCGGGTATAGACGAGATCGGGATTGATCGCCCGGATTGCCTCCGGCCCCAGTCCCCAGTCCTCCATCACCCCGGGGCGGAAGTTCTCCACCAGTACGTCGCAGCTGCCCGCCAGGCGGCGCACCAGATCGCGACCGGCCTCCTGGCGCAGGTCCAGGGTCACCGATTTCTTGTTGCGCCCCACCGAGTGCCACCACAGGGAGGTGCCGTCGCGCACCACCCGCCAGTTGCGGATCGGATCCCCCACGCCGGGGGGCTCGACCTTGATCACCTCGGCACCGAAGTAGCCCAGCACCGAGCCGGTAAACGGCCCGGCGATGAGCTGGCCGAGCTCGAGTACGCGGATGCCCTGCAGCGGGCGGGGCGGGTGGGGCATGGTGGTCTCCGGTCGGTTGAAGGTCCGGCCGGATGGCCGGGCGACGCAGGGGTCGCCCGTATCTTAGCGCCTGGAAGGCCGTGGCGCAGCCGCGCCACGGTTATTCGGAGATTTCCTAGAAGCTGTACGCCAGCCGCACCCAGGTCAGCGGGTTGCGATCCCGGGTGTCGGATGTCGGCTCACCCCCGGCAACGCGCCAGGCAACCGCGGCATCCAGGTGCCAGCCCCACTGGGACCAGCGCACACCCACACCGGCACCGCTGCGGCTTTCGCTGTCCTTCTCTGCACCGGGCCGGGGGTTGGCGTTGATCTCGACATTGCCACTGTCATAGAACACATAGGGCATCAGGTTATTCAGGCTGTAACGCAACTCGGTCTGCAGCAGCCAGCCTTCGTCGCCAAAGCTTTCCCCCACCGGATAGGCGCGCACACCGTTGGGTCCACCGAGGCCGAAGCTTTCCGAGGAATCCAGGTTCTTGCCGGCCCACTGCCCGGAAGCGCGGGCATAGAGGGAGAAGTTGCCGGGCAGGGCCTGCAGGCGGGCCACATCCAGGTTCATCTT
>JBJHBY010000093.1:0-3272 GCA_050485745.1 Gammaproteobacteria bacterium
CACATGAGCAGACCATTGATCCGGCACTGGCACTTGCTGCAAGGGAGCAACGCCAGCGCTGATCCGGCAAGGAAAACCGGATGCACGATAATAACGCCAAGGTCCTCCTGGCGCGGCAGGCCATCTATGACCGCAAGCTGCGGGTGTTCGGCTATGAGCTTTTGTTCCGAACCGGTGACGCTCTGGTGGATCCGGCCCTGGAGGGAGACAAGGCCAGCTCTGACGTTATGCTCAACGCCTTTGGCGCATTGCCGGTGGCCGATATCCTCGACGGCAAGCCCGCCTTCATCAATTTCACCCGGCACCTGCTCGACCAGCCCCCTCCGGTGGACCGCCGCCAACTGGTGGTCGAAGTTCTGGAAAGCGTCCTGATCGATGACTCCACTATCGATGCCATTCGCAAACTCAAACAGCGGGGATACGTGATCGCACTGGACGACTATCGCTACGATCCCGACCATCACGCCCTGCTGGAGCTCGCGGATATCGTAAAGATCGACGTTCTGGATACCTCTCCTGGAGAGCTACCCGAACTGATCCGGCAACTGCGCGGCTTCGGTGTGCGTCTGCTGGCGGAGAAGGTCGAGACCCACGCCATGTTCAACCATTGTCAGACATTGGGCTTCGACCTGTTCCAGGGTTACTTCCTGGCACGCCCTCAGCCCATGCAAGGCCGGCAGGTCAATGCCGGGCAACAGAGCGTGCTTCGCCTGATGAGCGTCATGCGGGCGCCGCAGGTCTCGTTTCAGGAGATCGAAAAAGTCATCCTGACCGACTCAGTGCTGAGTTTCAAACTGCTGCGCCTGGTGAACTCGGCCCTGTTCAACCTGCCGCGCAAGATCGAATCCATCCAGCAGGCACTGGCATTGCTGGGCCTGGATCGCATTCGCAGCTGGTCAACCCTGCTGGCCCTGGGCAGCCTGACCGACAAGCCGGCAGCGTTATACATGAATGCGATGCTGCGTGCCCGAATGTGTCAGGCGCTGGGCGAGCAGATGCAGCGCAGCCGCGACGCCTGCGAGCGGCTGTTCACCATTGGCCTGCTGTCCACCCTCGACCTGTTCCTGGACATGCCGATGACAGCGGTGCTGGAGGCTGTCGACCTGGATGACGAATTACACCAGGCCATACTTGAGCGAGGCGGCAGTGACGGCCTGCTGCTGGCCACCGCCACCAGCTTTGAGCAGGGCCTGCCCGACAGTGTCGACTGGCCCGCCCTCGCAGAACTCGGGCTGGATGACAGCCAGGTCGGCGAGGCCTATATCCACAGTCTGGTCTGGGCACGTGACAACATCGCTCAGCTGTTCTGAGCGGCGTCCAGCCAGATCGACAATTGCCTGCGATCAAAGGGCCAGCCCAGCTCCAGGTCCTTTCCTGGCACGTGCAGAACGGGAATCCGCACTCCGTAGCGTTCGACCAGGGCTTCGCTGTCTGCAATCTCCACCGCATCGTAGACGACACCCAGGTCCTGCAGCATGGCCTCCGCCTGCTCGCAGAGATGGCAGCCCAGGGTGGTGTAGAGGGTCAATGGCATACTGCCTCGCAAACAGTGTTCAAAGGTGGGAAAAGAGCGCGGCAAGCACTCCCCTGACATTCATCTATAATACCTGCAGGCAAGCAGGGGATGCATATCCGCGGGGTATCGCGGAAGGCAAGACGGGACAGCCGGCAGCGCCACTGAACCAAGGGCAATAATGCAGCAGATCGACCTGATCAAACTCTACCGGCGCAAGAACGCGCTGGTGATCGATGATTTTCCGGACATGCGCGGTTCGATTCGGCGCATGCTTGGTAATTTTGGCCTCGACAATATCGATACCGCCTCCAATGGCGAGGAGGCCATCCGCAAATGCGAGCAGCGCGCCTACGATATTATCCTGGCGGATTACAATCTCGGCGATGCGAAGAACGGACAGCAGATTCTGGAGGAGCTGCGCTATCGGGGTCTGCTGCGGCATACCAGTCTGTACGTGATGATTACTGCGGAAACCACCAAGGCAATGGTCTTCGGCGCGCTGGAATACCAGCCCGATGACTATCTCACCAAACCCATCACCCAGAATGTACTGCAGACACGGCTCGACCGCCTGATGCGTGAGCGCGAGGCTCTGCATCCAGTCAACGATGCCCGCGATCGCGGTGACCTCGAGGGCGCCATCACCCATTGCGACACTCATATCGAGGCACGCGACCGCTTCCGCCTCAAGTCCCTGCAGATCAAGGGTCATTGCCTGCTCGCCCTGCAGCGCTATACCCAGGCCCGAGCCCTTTATGAGGAGGTTCTGGCTGAACGCCCACTCGATTGGGCCTGTATTGGTCTCGGCAAGAGCCTGATCGCTCTCAACAACCTTGATGCCGCAGAGCAGCTGTTCCAGTCACTGATCGACAATGGTTGCCTGTGCCTGGAGATCTACGACTGCCTCGCCGATATCCGCAACCGCAAGGGCGATTTCAGCTCCGCCCGGGACCTGCTCCTCGCCGCGATCGAAATCTCCCCGAATGCTATCCTGCGCCAGCAGCGTCTGGCGCATATCTGCGAGGAGCATGGTGAGAGCGAACTGGCCGAACAGGCCTACCGCAAGGTGATCAAACTTGGCGCACACTCGTGCTATGAGTCCCCGGACAGCCATTTCAGCCTTGCACGCTGCATAGGTAGCCGCCTGCAGTCGGGCGTCAATACCGGCAAGCACCTCAAGGAGCTCAGCCAGGTGCTGGAACGGGCGCGCCAGCGCTACCGGGATAACCCCCAGGTTCTGGCCCAGGGCGAAGTCCTGGGTGCGCATTATGGCAGTAGCGACGATGCTTCACGCCAGCAGCGCCTGCGGGAGCTGGAAACAACCCTGATGGCCCAGCAGCCTTTGCCGGCGGCAGCCTTGATCGAACTGGCGCGTATCCTGCGCGAACAGGGCGAGAAGCCCCGGGCCATGAATATTCTGCGAGCGCTGGCCGAAGCCTTTCCCGATGACGCGAATATCGGCGCCGCCATCGACCGCCTGGCGGATGAACCACTGTCACAGTCCGGCAAGCGTCGTGCGGTGGAGCTGAACAGCCAGGGCAAGGAGCTGTTCGGCAACGAGCAGTATACTCAGGCCATCGGCCTGTTCAGCGAGGCCCTGCAGCATTACCCCAACAACACGACCCTGAACCTCAACCTGCTGCTGGCGCTGGTCAAGGAAATGATGGCCAACGGAGCCAACGCACCCTACCTGCACCGCTGCGCAACGATCCTGGAGACGGTCGCCGATCTCGACCCGCAGCACCCGCTGTTCAGT
>JBJHBY010000093.1:3282-12433 GCA_050485745.1 Gammaproteobacteria bacterium
CTCGAGGGGCTCAGGGCTCATGTCGGCCGGTTGCAGGCGATGTCTTCAGCGGAGGCCGGACATGCCTGAAAACCCGACCGGTATTGATCCCGCCCTGCTGCTTGCATCCAGTGTGCACGACATCAAGAACTCCCTGGGCATGATCCTCAGCACCCTCGACGAGATGATTGCCGAACGCCCCCCCTCCAGTGACGACCAGCGCCGCCAGTACGCCGTGTTGCGTGGCGAATCCGCGCGCATCAACAGCGACCTGATCGCCCTGCTCGGCCTGTACCAGCTGGACGCGCGCAGCATGCCGCTGCAAATGGGAGAGCACTATGTGCAGGACCTGTTCGACGACGCCATCGCGGTAATCGCCCCATTACTGGGGCTGCGCGGCATCGAAGTGAGCTGTATCTGTGACGCGGAGGTCCACGCCTTCTGCGATGCACGTCTGGTGGCCAGCGTGATCAATAACGCCCTGGTCAACGCCCTGCGCTATGCTGATGGCCGCATTTCGCTTGAGGCACGGCAGGTCGGCGGAGGTTGCGTCATTGACGTCATCGATGACGGACCAGGCTTCCCCCCCGCCATGCTGGCCAGGGACGCGGGATCATCCCCCGTGGACGACAATGGCCACGCAGGCAGCACCCGACTGGGCCTGTACTTCGCGGCGGAGATCGCGCGCCTGCACCAAAGCGGCGAAGACTGTGGCCATATCGAACTGACCAACCCTGAGGGTGGCGGAGGCTGCTTCAGCCTGCATCTCCCATGAGCGCGGCTACAGGTCGGTCACACTGCCGATGCGTCGCACCTGAATGGCATCCACGCCACTGGGGTTGAGCACGTCCGACAGCACCACCACCGTATCACCCGCCTGAAACCCCTCCTGCTTTCGCAGCAGGGCAAAGGCTGCCCGCAGTGTCGCTTCCGGGTCCGCCTGGAACTCGATGCGGTGGGCATAGGTGTTGTAGTTCAGCGCGAGGTGGCGGCGGGTATGCGCGTCCTGTGTGAAGGCATAGAGCACGCTGCCACGCAGGCGGCAATTGGCCACATAGTTGGCCATGACACCACGCCGGGTGATAACCACGACACCCCGGGCCTGAATCGACTGGGCCAGGTTCACCGCGGCACGGGCAATATGCTGCTTGTCGTCGCTGACGCGCAGGTCATCGCTGAAACGCAGGCCCGGTGTCAGCTCCGACTCCCGTGCAATGCGGTCAAGGAACTCCACACAACGCACCGGGTACTTGCCCACGGTGGTCTCCCCCGACAGCATGATCGCGTCCACCTCCTCGTAGATGGCATTGGCAACATCGGTCACTTCCGCCCGGGTCGGCATCGGATTGGTGATCATCGACTCCAGCAGGTGGGTAGCAACGATCACCCGCTTGCCCTGACGCGCACAAAGTTGCACGATACGGCGCTGCACGTTGGGTAACATCTCCACCCGGATTTCCACCCCCAGGTCGCCGCGGGCAACCATCACACCATCGGCAACGTCGACGATGCTCTCCAGGTTGCGCACCCCCTCCTGGTCCTCGATCTTGGCAATGATCTTGACCTTGTCGGCTCGCTTGCCCAGCAGCTTGCGCAGCTGCAGGATATCTTCGGCGTCACGCACAAAGGAAAGGGCAATGAAATCCACCTCCTGTTCGACTCCGAACAGGATGTCGCGCTCGTCCTTTCGGGTGATGGCTGGAAGGTTCACGCGGATACCCGGCAGATTGACATGGCGCTTGCTCTTCAGCGTGCCACCGTCAACGACCCGGCAACTCAGGGAGCGTTCATACTTTTCCAGCACCTCGAGGTTGATCAGGCCATTGTCGACGGTGATGCGATCACCACGGCTGACCGCATCGAGCAAGTCCTCGTAGTTGATCTGGAATGAGGTTTCTTCCACGTCGTCACCGCCACGCACGCTGACGGTCACGATCTCTCCCTCACGCAGATGAAGATCCTCCGCCAGGTTGCCGGTGCGGATCTCCGGCCCCTGAGTATCGAGCAGCAGGGCCACCGGATACTTCACCTTGCGATTGAGAGCACGCACCGCCTTGATCACACGGGCATGGGAATCATGGTCGCCGTGGGACATGTTCAGACGCACCACATTCATGCCGGCCTGATAGAGCTTCATCAGCATCTCCGGGGTCTCGGTGGCGGGGCCAATGGTGCAGACGATCTTGGTCTTGCGCATGAGTACTCCTTGCATCGGGCATCGGGCATCGGGCATCGGGGCCGGGTCGGTGTGAACCCGGGAGGATCCGCTCCGGCGGCGGTGAGGGTAAGCACCCCTGGCATCGCCTGACCACCATCCATGCCCGAATGGCATAAAAAAGGCGGTTGAAATAACGCGATTAGAGTTTAATCCAATATACTATACCCTTATCCTATGGAATAAGGCGTAGGGTAATTATTAGCCTTGATAACGACAAAATCGACCGCCGGGTAACAGCTCGTGACTTCGTTTGGGCAACCCCGGCGCCGACAACTATAACGGGAGGTTTCGAGATGGGGCTTTTCTCCAAGCCAACGGCGCGCGCCCTGGCGATACTGGATCTGCTGATGGCCAATCCACAACAGGCCTTTGGCCTGACCGAGATGACGCGCAAACTGGGCCTGAACAAGGCCACCTGCCATGCCATTCTCACTACCATGGCTCACTACGGCTTTCTGGTCCAGGACCCGCAAAGCAAAGCCTACCGTCTGGGTCCGTCCATTGTCGCCGCTGGCCACGCCGCCTTTGCCCAGTTTCCCGCACTGGAGCACGCACGCCCGGAGCTGGAGCGGCTGACCAATGAGCTGCGCATAGGCTGCGGTGCCATCGGCCGCACATCGCGGCATATCGTGCTGCTCTCCCACTACGGCACCTCGGATCCGTTCCATTCACCTTATCAGCTTGGGCTGCGCCTGCCCAATGCCGCCCCCCTGGGTGCGGCCTTCATCGCCTGGTCTCCCGCCAAACAGCTTGAGGCCTGGCTGCAAGCCGGCCACAACTCACAGCCGGAGTTCAGCGACAAGCTGGATCAGAAACTGCGGCTCTCCGTCGTGGCAATCCGCGCCCGCGGCTTTGATGTCACGCTGATCACCGAGGCGGAAAAGAATCTGGTGAAACGCCTCAAACAGCTGGATGACGCCTGGAACCTGGAAGCTCTGGAGGACATCACCCGCCATTACCAGGCCGAGCTGTGCCGGGAGAGCTACCACCTCGATCGCATCGACCTGAAGGCACACTACCCGGTATGCAATATCTCGGTACCCGTGTTCGGCTATGCCCAGACGCCGGACCTCAACTTCTCGGTCGGTAATATCCACCACGAACTGCGTGGCGCGGACATCGTGGAAATCGCCCAGCGCCTGCAGGAATCAGCCAAGCGGGTCACACTGGCGGCACGCAATTCAGTACCGATGGCCGCCGTCAACTGAGGGTCACGATGCCTCGTCGGACGATGCATCGCGTTGTGCCAGACGTTCCCGCAAGCGGCGCACATAGAGCTTGCCGGAATCCGCCCGGGGCAGGGAAGCCACAATCTCGTAGCGCCGCGGACACTTGAAACCGGCAAGCTGCTCGTGGGCATAGCGGTCCAGGCGCGCTGACAGGCTTGCATCATCACGGGCCACTGCCACGGGTTCGACCACGGCGAGAACCCGCTCACCCCACTCCAGATCCGCCTCCCCGATCACCGCCACGTCCGCCACCTCCGGATGGGTGCAAAGTACTGCCTCGACCTCTGCCGGATAGATATTTACACCGCCGGAAATGATCGTATGACTACTGCGGTCGACGAGATAAACGTAGCCCTCAGCGTCGACGCGCCCCAGATCCCCAAGCGTGAACCCGTGGCCGGCGATGTGGGCACGTTCGGTCTTGGCGTTGTCTCCGTGGTAGTGAAAGATACGCTCACCGCTGCGCGGCACGATCACCAACTCGCCGACTTCACCCGCGGGCAGCCGCTCGCCAACGGAATCCACCGCATAGACCTCGAAGGCCGGTAGAGGCCGACCCACCGAACCGCGGTGCCGCTGCCATTCGACGCTGTCGATCAGCGTGACGGTGCCACTCTCCGAGCCGCCCCAGTATTCGACCAACACAGGCCCCCACCAGTCGATCATTGCCTGCTTGATCCCGGGAGACACCGGCGCAGCACCGTGCAAAACCCGGCTCAGACTGGACAAGTCGCGGTGGCGCTGTGATGGCTCAAGCCGCAGCGCCCGCACAAACAGTGTCGGCACCCAGTGCGTGTGGCGAACACGATGGCGCTCAATCAGCTCCAGGGCTGTCGCGGCATCAAACTGGCGCATAATCCTCAGTGTGGCGCCGTTGAGCAGGTCGTACAGCGCAAAGAACAGTGGCGCCGCATGGTACAGCGGGCCAGTCACCAGATGCGGCCCCCTGCCATCCATGCCCACCGCATGGCCGGTATCCCGATAGCGCTGCAACAGTGCATCCAGCGAGACCGGGCTGGCGCGCCGCACACCCTTGGGCAGGCCGGTGGTGCCACTGGTATAGAGCATCAGGCCACCGGCAGCAGCGGAGCCGTCTAGCGGCGCTGGCCGACAGGGCACGGCATCGATGGCAACACTGGCCGGCGCACACCCGGGATCCGCGAGATCCGGATCAAGGACCAACAGTGCAGCGCCACTGTCTCTCACCACATGATCGATTTCCCTTGGCTGCAGATGCCAGTTCACGGGTGTCACCCAGACTCCCGCGCAGAGCGCACCCAGTAGCCACTCGATGTATTCGACGCGGTTGCGAGACAACAGGGCGATACGAGCGCCCTGCCCCAGCCCGCGATCCGCCAGCAGCACAGCGACGCTGCGCACGGCACCGTCGAGCTCGGCCCAGGTACGCTGTCGAAAGCCATCATCGAGGGCGAGAGCGGCGGGGTCGGCAGAGGGAAACAGGAACAGGGACATGGCGAAAGCCGTACCAGACTCGGCTTGACACTGCAAAGGGAGAGCCATCATAGTGAGGCCCGCCCGGTGCTGCAACACAGCTGCCCGCGCGGCCCTGCCCCAACGACCACAGAGAGCGCATGAACCCCGCGGTCGACCAGGATAACGTACCGATCAAGGCGATTCGAACCCTGCTGCGGGTTGCCGCGGCCCAGGGCTACGATGTCGAGCAGGTGCGCCGTGCGACTGGACTGCCCGCGAACATCGACACACTGTGTGCGGATACCCGGCTTCCCACCGAGGTTTACAGCCGCCTCTACAAGCAGGTCATGCGTCTGCTGCAGGACGAGGCGTTTGGCCTGAGTGCTCCGACTCGCTCACCACCTGGCACGTTTCGCATCATGTGCCTCTATATCATTCACTGCCCGACCCTGCGCAAGGCGCTGGAACGCTGCGTGGAATTCTTCGATTTCTGCGACAGCTTTCATCAACCCCTGCAGCAACGCCGGCGCGCGGTGCACAGCGTCGGCGACGGTCTCGCCAGACTGACGCTTTACAGCCCTCAGCGCCCCGGGGATCCGGACAACCTGCGTGGCGACAGCAGCGCGCTGTACATGATGTATCGCTTCTTCAGCTGGCTGACGGGGCAGCACCTGCCGCTGATGGAGGTCGAATTTCTGGCGCCGGAGCCATCACCCGCCGCCGCTGAGCGGGTGCGCGGGCTTTTCGGCTGCAAGGTACGTTTCGGGGCAGCCTGCACGGCACTCCTGCTGCCACAGGATTGCCTCGACCTGCCCATCGTACAAACGGAGCAGAGCCTGATCGAATTCCTGCGCAGTGCCCCCTATCCGCTGATGAGCCGCCAGGAACGCCGCCACGACCACGGGCTGGTGGCCGACCGCGTACGTGCCCTGCTCGGCCATGACTTCAGCCGCCCCTTCCCCGGCGCCGAGCAGATCGCCAGTCAGCTGAACATGTCGGCGCGCACCCTGCACCGGCATCTGCGCCGTGAGAACACCAGTTATCAGCGCATCAAGGACGAGTGCCGCAGCGAAGCCGCGATGGTCTACATGAGCCGGCCAGAGCTCACTATCAGCGCCGTTGCCATGCTGATGGGTTTCCAGGACGCCAGCGCATTTCACCGCTCCTTCAAGAAGTGGACCGGCCTTTCGCCCGGGGATTACCGCCGCCGCGAGTTGCGCCATCACTGAACAGCAGGACCACACCGTGACCGACTCTCCCCGCTATCGTGCCCGCAAGGCCTATTTTGCGCGCATGCTGACTGTCTATGGACGCAAACCGGTGCTCGAAGTGCTGCAGGATGCAAGCCTGCCAGTACACCAGCTGCACGTGGCCGACAGCAACCGCAGTGGCGGTATCATCGACGACATCCTTCACGCCGCGGCACAGCGCGGCATATCGGTACGCCACCACAGCCGTGCTGAGCTGGCGCGAATCTCACGCAACGGCCGCCAGGATCAGGGCGTGGCCGTGGATCTCGATCTTCCGGGCCATTGCGAACTCGAGGACAAGATCGACCAGATCCGTGGCGGCGCCTGGCAGCTTCTGGCGCTGGACCGGATTACCAACCCACAGAACCTGGGCATGATTGTCCGGGCCGCCTGTGCCGGGGGAGTCGATGGCATCCTGCTGCCGCGCAAAGGCTGCGCCGAACTGTCCCCCCTGGTGATCAAGGCCAGCGCCGGCACCCTGTTCAAGGCGCCACTGCTGCGCTGCGATGACCTGGGACAGGCTCTGCAGAGACTGCGCGAACACGACGTGGACGTGGCCATACTCAGCTCACATGCGGAGACGTCGCTGTTCGACTTCCGCCCCGGGGGTGCCTGTGTCTATGTCCTGGGCAATGAAACCGACGGCGTCGGCGAAGGCACTGCGTGCCTCGCCAGCCGGCACCTGGTCATTCCCATGGCCAACGGTGTCGAGTCGCTGAACGTGGCCGTGGCAGCGGGAATCATTGCGTACCGAGCCGGAATTGTGCGCCTCGGCCACTGACCCGACACCCCAATAAAAAAGCCCGTCGACCGAGGGTCGACGGGCCTTGCCGGAGCAATGACAGCGTGGTGGCCCGCTTTAGCGGGCAAGCCACTCAGCTCTGGGCAGCAGGTGCTGCAGCGGCCTTCTTGCGGCGCGTCACCTTGCGCTTGACCGTCCGCTTCGCCTTGCGAGTGGTGGTGCGGGCCTTGGCGGCCGCCTTGCGTTCGGCAGCTTTCAGCTTGGCCTTTTCCTTCTTGGCCGCGGCGCGAGCCTTGGCTTTCAGTTTCTTCTCGGCGGTCTTGAGCTTCTTGGCATCGGCAGCTGCACGCTTCTTCTGCCACTTTGCCTTGAAGGTCGCCAGAGCCTTCTTCAGATCGGCCTCGGCCTTCGCTTCCATGGCGCCGGCGCGCTCGCTGACCTTGTCCTTGACCGATTCCACAGCGGCCTTGACACGGGCCTCAGTCTTGGCGGCAACCAACTTCATGCGCGCCTCGGTGACCTGGCTGCGCAAGCCTTTCAGCTTGGCGTTGCTCTTGTCCACGGCAGCCTTGGCACGCTTCACAGCGTTCTTGTCGGCAGCTTTTTTGGACTTTGCAGCCTTGGTCTGGGCTGCCTGGACCTTCTTGCGCAGTACGGCGACACTCTTGCGCTCGCTATCCAGGGTCTTCTGCAGTTTTGCCAGTGCCTGCTCGGCGCGGGACAGCGCCGGACTGACAGTGGAAGCGGCCTTTGCCGGACGCTTGCGTGCCGGCGCCTTTTTCACTTTTGCTGCCTTTGCTGCCTTGGCAGGTTTTGCAGCTGCTTTTGCTCGCGGCATTCCGATTCTCCTCAACGGGTAAAAATCCGAAAACTTCATGAATCAAAATAGCACATAAAATAAACGCCATACAAGAAAGCAAGTTTTTTTTGAAGCTTTCTTTTATCGCGTGCGCTGGATATCAATTCCTGAAGAAGACAATAACGGTCGAGAAGAGGAAACCCTGTCACGATTTTGGTGCTGTTCAAGGTTCGAAAGGCCATCGCCAGAACGCTTCACACAGGGTGCAGATTGCGCTCTCCGGCACTCCGTCGTGGCAGATACTGATCGACCAGCGTCGCCAGCAAATCGATATGCTCACCGCGATCATTCAGGCAACTGATATAACGGAAATCACCGCCACCCGCCGCCTCAAAGACGGTACGGTTTTCGATATCCATCTCTTCGAGGGTTTCCAGGCAGTCGGCGGCAAAGGCAGGACAAATGACATCGACAGAAGCCAGTTTCTGCTCTCCCCATTGCCGCAGCACATCCACGGTGTAAGGCTGCAGCCACTCGGCACGACCGAGACGGGACTGAAAGCTCATCTGCCAGGCATCATCCTCGAGCCCCAGGCGGGCTGCAAGACGACGCGAAGTCTCCTGGCAATGACGCTCGTAGGGATCACCCAGCTCGACATTGCGACGGGGAATACCGTGATAGGACATCAAAAGTTTGCTGCCACGCCCGTGCTGCTGCCAATGCTCTTCAACGCTGGCTGCCAATGCTTCGATATAAAGAGGGTGATCATGGTAATTCTTGACCAGGGAGACGGGCACAATGTCTCGCTGCCTCGTGTTGAAAGCCGAAACCTGATCGCTGACGGCAGCAGTGGTGGTCGCGGAATACTGCGGATAAAGCGGAAGCACGAGGACGTTCTGGCAACGGTCCCTCTGCAGGCGTGCCAGTACATCGGCAATGGACGGCTCGCCGTAGGTATATGCGAGCTCCACATGAATATCGCTACGGCCACTCGACTCGAGACGCGCGGACAGAGCCCGGCACTGGCGCTCACTGATCACCCGCAGCGGCGAGTCGCCCCAATCCCGCCAAAGATCGGCGTAGGCCCTGGCGACGCGTCGCGGGCGAAACGGCAGGATGATGCCGTGCAGGATCGGACACCAGATCACCCTGGGCACCTCCACAACCCGATGGTCGTGAAGAAACTGCGCCAGAAAGCGCCTGACGGCGGCGGGGGTGGCTGCGGCGGGCGTGCCCAGATTGACCAGAACGACGGCTTGTTTCAAGGCGTGCTCCTGTTGGCGTAAATTGGTATGGGAGTAAAAATGAATAGTGGGCAGTCATGCCAGGCCATTCACAAGGCAGTTGCTGTGAAATCTTCGCATACGCACAGACGGCCGCAACGGTTTTACCGGCGTCTAGGGCACCTCTGATCAATTCGGCAATGGCTCAGCGGAGCCTCTGGCGGACACTGGCGAGGCGCAACGCGAAGGTCAAGGGTTGCTCTCCTTGACGAGCGTT
>JBJHBY010000094.1:0-12278 GCA_050485745.1 Gammaproteobacteria bacterium
GCTCAGCAAGGGCCTGGCGCGGCAATGGCTGGTGTACGGCCAGCCGGTCACGGTGCTGCCGGTGTTCGATCTGAGCCTGCATTTCAACCCCGGCGCGGCGTTCAGCTTTCTCGCCGGTGCCGGTGGCTGGCAGCGCTGGTTTTTCTCTGCGCTGGCCCTGGTGGTCAGCGCGGTGCTGCTGGTGTGGCTGGCGCGTCTGCGCCCCGGGCAGTGGCTGCTGGCCCTGGCCCTGGCCCTGATTCTGGGCGGTGCGATCGGCAACGTGATCGATCGCCTGTGGCTGGGCCATGTTACCGATTTCATCGCCCTGCACTGGAACCATCGGTATTTTCCCGCCTTCAACCTGGCGGACAGCGCGATTACACTGGGGGCCATCGCCCTGATTCTGGATACGGTGCTGCACCCCGAGCAGCACGGGAGCAAACCGCAGTGAACGACGCCGTGATCGGCCCCGACAGCCGCGTAACCCTGCACTTCGCCCTGCGCCTGACGGATGGCGGCGTGGTGGACAGCACCTTCGAGCGTGCGCCGGCCAGCTTCACCATGGGTGACGGCAACCTGCTGCCCGGTTTCGAGAAGTATCTGCTGGGCCTGCGCGCCGGCGCGCAGGAGAGCTTCCGGGTTCCCCCGGAGGACGCCTTTGGCCAGCCCAACCCCGCCAACGTGCAGCGGATTCCTCGCAACAACTTTGCCGCCGACATCGAACTGGCCGAGGGCCTGGTGGTGTCGTTTGCCGATGCCAGCCGCACCGAGCTGCCCGGCGTGGTGCAGACCTTTGACGAGGCCGAGGTCACGGTGGACTTCAACCACCCACTGGCGGGTGCGACCCTGCGCTTCGATGTCGAGATTATTGCCGTGGATGCACCCGGAGCAGCGGCATGAGTGAGGTACCGGAGATCCGCCTGGCCAATCCGCGCGGCTTCTGCGCCGGCGTGGACCGGGCCATCGAAATCGTCAATCGTGCGCTGCAGGTGTTCGGCGCGCCGATTTACGTGCGACACGAAGTCGTGCACAACCGGTTCGTGGTGGATGATCTGCGCGAGCGTGGTGCGATCTTCGTCGAGGAACTGCACCAGGTGCCCGACGACGCCATCGTCATCTTCAGTGCCCATGGTGTGTCCCGCGCGGTGCAGGACGAGGCCTCGGGCCGTGGGCTGCGCGTGTTCGACGCCACCTGTCCGCTGGTGACCAAGGTGCATATCGAGGTCAGCCGCTACGCCGCCGAGGGGCGCGAGTGCATCCTGATCGGCCACTGCGGCCACCCCGAGGTCGAGGGCACCATGGGGCAGTACGACCGCAGCCACGGTGGTGATATCTACCTCGTGGAAGACGAGGCTCAGGTCGCGCAATTGCAGGTGCGGCGCCCGGATTTTCTCGCCTACGTGACCCAGACCACGCTGTCCATGGACGATACCGCGCGGGTTATCGACGCCCTGCGCGCGCGCTTTCCCGCCATTCAGGGGCCGCGCAAGGACGACATCTGTTATGCCACCCAGAACCGCCAGGATGCCGTGCGTCAGCTGGCGGCGGACAGTGACCTGGTGCTGGTGGTGGGCTCGGTGAACAGTTCCAACTCCAATCGCCTGCGCGAGCTGGCCGAACGCATGGGGGCCGAGGCACACCTGATCGACGATGCAGACGACATCGACCCGGCCTGGCTCGGTGGCAAGCAGCGCGTCGGTATCACCGCCGGCGCGTCCGCCCCCGAGGTGCTGGTGCAGGCGGTGATCACGCGGCTGCGGGACCTGGGCGCCAACGTGCCGCAGGAGATGAGCGGCCGCCCGGAAAACGTCACCTTCAGCCTGCCAAGGGCCCTGCGCTGGGTCGACGCAGGCGCTCCCTGAGCGCCTGCGTTTTCCGCTTGCAGCGGGTAGCCGCCTGTCAGCAGAATGCAGAGCCCGGTGGCAGGGCCTCCACCCGCACCCGCCCGCCCTGGGACAGGATAATGCGCCGCCCCGTTTGGCCCGGCTCCGCGGGGCAAACGAACAGGCTTCCCGCCTGGAAGGCATTGCTGATCTGGGCTGCCTGCCCGCCCGGCAGATAAGAGATGTAATGGCGCGCGCTGCCATTGCCGGTGATGCGCACCGAGCGGTGCAGGGGGCCGCGCTCCGCCAGAAGCAGCTTGCCCTCTGCCCAGCTCCCGCTCGCTGGCGTGTCGACGAACAGCTGCCAGCCGCCATCCCACTGTCCGCCCTGATTGGCCAGGGTCACGCGGCTGCCACGCAGGGCGGCCTCGGCCCTGGCCATCGCCAGCGCGCCGACCAGTTCCCGCGAGGCGGCATCCACGCGGTTGGCCTGCAGCAGGCTGCCAAGGCCGGGGACGATCAGTGCCAGCAAGATGCCGGCGATGGTGAGGGCGAACAGCAGCTCGAGCAGTGAAAAGCCATATCCATGGCGCATGGGGTGGTCCTCCTTCCCTGGTGGTTCCGCTGTGTGTTGCCTGAAGCCCGGACAGGCCTGTCCGGATCGGGCTTGTCAGCGGCGGCGCCGTCCTGGCGCCCTGTGTATCAATCTGCCAGCGTTTTTCGTATCGGTCCAGCCCATGGAGTGCTTCCGCTGGCGGGTTCCTGCCTGCCTGGCGGGGTCCGCGCTGCCGCTTGTCGGCACAGCGGCTCCGTCCATCGCCATGGGCGCGACAGTGACGACTGGCGCGGCTAGGGTATTAACTCGGCAAGATTTTATTGCCGGGTTAATGCGACACAGGGATGTGTCGCCGCCGAGCGGAAGCTCGGCGCGAGCCATTGAGATACAAGAAGATCCATGCATCTTCGCCAGTATTTCAATGGCGACGATCAAATCGTTCACGACGAACGATTTGTTTGCCAGGTTAGCAAGACTGGGCAGAAGTGGAGATAGCAACGCCATGATGCAAATCCGCCGGGCATCCGGCTTCACGATCATCGAGCTGCTGGTCGTCATGACCATCGCGGCGATCGTGCTCACCCTGGCGGTGCCGGGGTTTGGCGCGTTCATTCGGGCCAACCGCGCCGAGGTGCAGTCCAGTGCGCTGGTCAATGCCTTCAACTACGCCCGTTCCGAGGCGGTGCGGCGCGGCCAGGCGGTGCGCGTGACCTCCATGGGCGGGGGCGACTGGCAAGCAGGCTGGCGCGTCTGGGTCGACGTCAATGGCAACGGCAGCTTCGACGCCGGCACCGATCAGGAGCTGCAGTTCCAGGCAGGGTTTTCCGGTGATGCCACGCTCACCGCCTCGGGTGGCGCGACCCAGGTGGTGTTCAATCGGCTCGGTAATCTCGACGGTGTTACCGCCGGCAACAGTATCCAGTTTGCCTATCGGCTTGGCGCCGATTTCTGCAACCTGGAGCGGGACATCACCATCAATCACCTGGGGCGTGTCGCATCATCGCGGAGGGATTGCTCATGACCAGTGTGTCCGCTGGGCCACGGCAGCGCGGGGCCAGCCTGGTCGAGGTGCTGGTGGCAGTGTTCATCCTGGCCATCGGTGTGCTTGGCGCCGCGGCCCTGCAGCTCAACGCACTGAAATACAACCAGACCGCGGCGATGCGCTCCCAGGCGACATTTCTCGCCTATGAGGTGGCGGACATGATGCGCGCCAACCGCACAGCGGCCCGGGATGGCGCCTACGACCTGGGCTTCGACGCCACGCCTTCCGGCACCAGTGTGCCGGCTACCGACCTGCAGGCCTGGCGCAACGCCCTCGCGCAGCGCCTGCCTGCGGGCACTGGCGCCATCGAGCGCGATGGCACCACCTTCACCATCATTGTGCGCTGGGACGAGAGTCGGCTGGGGGCAGAGAACGACCCCGATACCGATGAGAACGAAGCCCTGGTGCAGTTTGTATTCGTGACGGAGCTGTGAGCATGGCAGTGATGACGGCAATGCGCTCCCGCCAGGGTGGTCTCAGCCTGATCGAACTGATGGTCGCGATTACCCTGGGTCTGTTGCTGACGGTGGCGGTGATACAGGTGTTCCTGTCCAGCCGCGGGGTGTTCCGCATGCAGGATGCGCAATCCCGTCTGCAGGAGAATGCCCGCTTTGCCATGGATTACCTGGCTCGGGATATTCGTATGGCGGGCTTTATGGGCTGCCCCCATATCGAGCGGATTCCGGTGAACAATATCGCCACGGACTCCGAAAATTTCTCCCTCACCCCGGACCTGGTATTGAATGGCGCCGACGATGTCAGTTCCACCAATGATTGGGATGCGGTGGAGGGGACGGATGTACTCAATATCCGCAGGGCCTCCCCGGGCAGTGCCCAGCTGACCGGCAATACCTCGCCGAACAACGCCAATATCCAGGTGGTCAACGCGCAGGGGGTGCCCCAGTTTGCCGCCGGAGACATCCTGATGATCACCGACTGCGTTTCCGCGGACGTATTCCGGGCCACCAATGTCTCCCAGGGCAGCAATACCATCACCATGGCCCATGCCTCGGACGTCAATATCGACAACAAGCTGAGCAAGTCCTACGGTACCGATGCCGAGGTGTACCAGTACGAATCCATTGAGTATTTCGTGCGCGACACCGGTCGCACCACCGTGTCGGGGGAGCCGGTTCATGGCCTGTTCATGCGGCGCTGGGGACGGGTGGGTGATCTGTCATTGACACCCACTGCCGTGGAGCTGATCGAAGGCGTCGAGGACATGCAGCTGCAGTACGGCGTGGACCTCACCGGTGACCGCCGCGTCGACCAGTATGTGGATGGTGATGCGGTGACGGACTGGGGTCGGGTGATGAGTGTGCGCATCAACCTGCTGTTACACAGCATCGAGGAAAATGTCGTCGGCCGCGCCGGGGCCCAGGTCCAGGAGCTGGAATTCATGGGCACCGCGCTGCCCCAGGATGGCCGCCTGCGTCAGGTGTACACCTCCACCGTGGCCGTTCGCAACCGCCTGCCCTGAGGATCGATCATGACGAAACCAGCGCATCTTGTTGAGCGTAGCCGGCCTGGCAGCCAGGCGGGTTCGGCCCTGGTGGTCAGCCTGATCTTCATGCTGCTGATGACCATTATCGGCGTGGGTGCGATGCAGTCCTCGATCCTGCAGGAGCGCATGGCCGGAAACGTGCGCGACGTCAACAGTGCCTTCCAGGCGGCTGAGGCGGCGGTGCGTGCCGCGGAGGTCTATCTGCAGGATGCAGTGGTCGGCCCCTTCAACGGCGCCAATGGTCTTTACCGGCATTGTGCCCCGGGTACCAGCGGCGCGGCCTGTGCGATTCCCGACTGGCGCAATCCCGCATCCACGGGCTGGGCCCTGCGTCCGGGAACACTGCAGGGTGTGGCACAGCAGCCGGAGTACATCATCCAGCAGCTGCCGCCGATTCCGGATCCGACCGGCAGCCTGGCGGCCGACCAGGCTGCGCAGATGATCGAGGTTTATCGCATCACGGCGCGGGGCTTCGGCGCCAGTGACAATACCATGGTGGTGATCCAGACGATGTACCGACGCGGATGAGCGCGGTCCGGGAAATGATCGACCCGGGGCGCCCATGCAAACGAGGGATGGAACCCGGTTTGCAGGCCGGATCAATAGTGAGGTGGTGGCGATGAAACGGAAACAACTCGACGGAATGGGAGCGCGCGCGCGTGGGCTGGGCCGGGCCCTGGCCATGGCGACCCTGCTGGTGGCACCGTTGTCGCCAGGGCTGGCGGAGGTGGCGCAGGCGCCGCTGTTCGTGGCCACGCAGGTGCCGGGAAACCTGGCGCTGGTACCTTCGGTGGAGTTTCCCACAGTCAACAGCATTGCCAACCTTGGCAACTACGATATCAACGAGCCCTACGCCGGTTATTTCGATTCCGGCAAGTGCTACATCTATCAGCACGATCTGGTCGAGGCCAATCGCCATTTCTATCCGGTGCGCTTTACCACGGACCGGCGCTGCACCGGGACTGACGAATGGAGTGGTCATTTCCTGAACTGGGCGGCGACCCAGACCATCGACCCGTTCAGGGCGGCGCTGACCGGTGGCTATAGGGTACGGGATACCGTGACCGAAACCTGGCTGGAGAAGGCGCGGCACGACCGCAATAGCGGTTTTGCCCAGCGCAACCTCTCGGGGAGCACCACGGTGCAGGGTGCGACGCCCTTTTCGGCTTCGTCCTTTCGCGTGCGTATCGCCGGCCTGGACAACAAGATGCGCTTCCGTGTCGGCAGTACCGATAACATCGGTGACACCTCGCCAACGGTTTTCCAGAACCAGAGCACCAATAATACGACCATCTACGAACTCAGCGTCCGGGTCAAGGTGTGCGTGCCCGGGCTGCTCGAACCCAACTGCCGTCAATATGGCAGCAACTGGAAGCCCGAGGGCCTGATTCAGCAATATGCCGATGAGGTGCGCTACAGCGTCTTTGGTTACCTCAATGATCACAATATTCGCCGCGATGGCGGCGTGTTGCGTGCGCGCAAAAAATACGTTGGTCCGGTGCGTTTTACCGACCAGCGTCTTGAGGAGGACAACCCGAACAAGGAGTGGGACCCGAACACCGGTATTCTGTTCACCAATCCGGATCCGCTGGATGCAGCCAGCACCGCATTGGCTTTCAATACGACTGTGCTGAACAGTGGCGTCATCAACTACATCAACAAGTTCGGTCAGCTCACCACCAACAACCACAAGAGTTTTGACCCGGTCGGTGAGCTTTACTACGCGGCGATTCGCTATCTGAAGAACCAGGGCAATGTTTCCTCCTACAGTACACCGACCCCCGATCATGCCAGCAGCCCGAACAACGCGACTCGCGCGCAGTGGGTGGATGGCTTTCCGGTTATCGATTTCCAGGCGGACGTCGATGACCCGATGCAGTTCTCCTGCCAGAAGAACGTGATCCTGGGCATCGGTGATACCAACACCCATGCCGACCGCAACCTGCCCGGTGGTGTGCGCAGCAACAATGAACCAGCACTCCCTACCGAGGTGAGTGCGGATAACACCGTCAACGTACGCACAGCCACCGAGCGCGTACAGCTTATCGAGAACAATGAGTCGGGTGTCAACGCCAATCTGCAAGCGGGTACGACCAACCAGTTTGGTTCCTGCTGCAACAACAACTCAGCCTACATGGCCGGCCTGGCCTATGACTCGCTGACCCGGGATATCCGCCCGGACCTGCCCGGCGTGCAGAACATCACCACCCACTGGGTGGATGTGCGCGAGAACGGTGTGCTGCGCAATCGCACTACCAACCAGTACTGGCTGGCCGCCAAGTATGGTGGCTTTGAGGTGCCCGAAGGCTTCCAGCCCTACCAGCGCAGCACTCACCTGCCCCTGGGTTGGTGGAGCGACGGCGACCTGCTGGAAACCGGTGACCCGCGCCCGCGCAACTTCTACGTGGCCAGTGATGCCACGCGCATGGTCGAGAGCCTGACCCAGGCCTTCCAGTCGATCATCACCGCCGTCCAGGCCTCGAGTTCCTCGATCGCGGCCAACTCCACACGCCTGGACACCGGTACCCTGATCTACCAGGCCAGCTTCAATGCCAGTGACTGGTCGGGCCGGCTGGTCGCCTACAGCCTGAATCCTGACGGCAGTATCTTTGAGCCGATCTGGGATACCCATGATCCGGACAATACCGGTGTGCAGGGTATTCCCGCGCACACCAGTCGTACCGTCTTCACGGCGGTAGGGAGTCAGAACTCCCGGTCCACGACCGGGCTGAATTTCAGCGCCGGGGCCATGCATAACCTCAGCGCCCAGCAGCGCGCCTTCCTCGAGGCCGGCGACGGCTGGACCGTGGCGCAGCAGCGCCTGAACTGGTTGCGCGGCGACCAGTCACTGGAAGGCGCCGGGGGGTTTCGCCAGCGCCAGCATTTACTGGGTGATATCGTCAACTCGGACCCTTATTTCTCGGGCTCGCGGGATGATTTCGGCTTCGTATCCCTGCCCGAGGGCGGAGAGGCCTATGACCTGTTCCTCGCCAGCAACCGCCAGAACGACCACAACATGCTGTACGTCGGCTCCAACGGCGGCATGCTGCATGGCTTTGATGCGCTCACTGGCGAGGAGAAATTCGCCTATGTGCCGATCGGGGTCTACCCCCATCTCGCCAGCCTGACCAGCCAGGCCTACCAGCATCGCTATTTCGTCGATGGGTCGCCACGGGTCAGCCACGCCTTCGTCGACAATGCCTGGCGCTCGGTACTGGTCGGTGCCACGGGCGCGGGTGGGCGCTCCATCTTCGCCCTGGATGTCACCAATCCCGACAATATGGGGCCGGAAAAACTGCTCTGGGAAATCGAAGGTCGCGTGGTTGACGGCAATACCACGCGCAATATCGGCATTACCCTGAGTCAGCCGGTGATTGCCCGGGTCAGTGGCAATCAGGCGGACAACCGCTGGGTGGCTATCTTTGGCAGTGGTTACGGCACCGGGCAGACGCCGCGATTGATTATCGTCAGCCTGCGCACCGGCACGGTCATTCGCACCATCGCCATTCCGGATACCGCCGCTGGCAATGCCCTGGGTTCGGTTGTGCCGGTGGATGTGAACAATGACCGCATTACCGATTATGTCTACGCCGGAGATCTGCGTGGCAACATGTGGCGCTTCGATCTGACCGGAAACTCTAACCAGTGGAGCGTGGGCAAGCTGTTCCAGGCCGAGGATGACGACGGTCAGCGCCAGCCCATCACCATGCGCCCGGTTGTGGGTAATCACCCCAAGGGCGGCGTCATGGTGTATTTCGGTACCGGCAAGTACTTCGAGGTCGGCGATGGCATCGTGGAGCCGGAACCACAGATCCAGTCCTTCTACGGCATCCGCGACGAGGGTGGCACTGTTCTGCGCAGCCAGTTGCAGCAGCAGGAAATCATCTTCGAGGGCTTCGGAACGCTGGTCCAGGAGAATGTCAGTGAGGGCATCGCTGCGGAACTCACCGACTTCCAGGTGCGAGTCACCTCCGACAACGGTGTCAACTACCCGACACAGAAGGGTTGGTACATGAACCTGATCCCGCCCGGCACCAGTTTTGGCCAGGGTGAGCGTGCGGTATCGATGCCGATCCTGCGCTTCGGGCGGTTGATTTTCACGACCATCATTCCAACCGCCAATCCCTGTGATTTCGGTGGCATCAGTTGGCTGATGGAAGTGGATGCGGTGACCGGAAACCGCTTCGACTACTCGGTGTTCGACCTGAACAATGATGGTTTCGTCGATGGCGTCGATTTTATCTACCTGGCTGACGGCACCCGTGTGCCGGTGAGCGGCAAGCGCTTTGACGAGATGGTCAAGACCCCCGGTATCGTCAGCGCGGGCGAGGTCGAGTACAAGTACACCTCGGGCTCCAGCGGCAGTATCGGTGTGACGCGTGAAAAAGGTGCGGGGGATATCCTCGGCCGGCAATCCTGGAGACAGCTGCAATGAGAAGTCTGGACATGGGCGGGTTCAATCGTTGGCAGGGCGGCTTCAGTCTGATCGAACTGATCATCGCCATCGCGATTGTTGGCATTCTTGTCGGTGTGGCCCTGCCCGCCTATAACGAAAGCGTCAACAAGGGGCGTCGCGGGGAGGCGATGACAGCCCTGCTCGAGGGTGCCCAGGCGCTGGAGCGCTACTATTCCGCCAATGGTCGCTACACCACCCAGGCGGGAACACTTCCCGCAGTATTTCCCACCCAGGTGCCGGAGGGCGGTGCCGCGTACTACACGATTGCCCCTGTGGGTGCGGTGGGTACCAACAACTTCACCTTGCGGGCAACGCGCGCGGGTGTCATGGCCGGTGACGGCTGTGGCAACTTCGAACTGACCCACACCGGGCGGCGCCAGCTGAATGGC
The DNA here is from genome assembly GCA_050485745.1 of Gammaproteobacteria bacterium. Classification (GTDB taxonomy): domain Bacteria; phylum Pseudomonadota; class Gammaproteobacteria; order Pseudomonadales; family CAMLJR01; genus JBJHBY01. The sequence goes on from JBJHBY010000094.1 coordinate 9,753, forward strand.
GCGACCATGACCGTGGAGCAGTGCTGGCGACGCTGACAGGCGATTGCGTGATCAGTCGTCCCGGTCCAGGCCGAGCTTCTGCAGACGGTAGCGCAGCTGCCGGAACGAGATGCCCAGGCGCCGGGCCGCTGCGGTGCGGTTCCAGCGGGTCGCCTCCAGGGCCTCCTCGATGGCTTGTCGCTCCACGTCTTCGAGATAGGCTTCCAGCGAACGCTTGCCCCGGTTTGCCGCCACGCCGGGAGATGTCTCTGGTGCCTGCAGGTCCTGAGGGGCGGGAAGCCCCAGATCGCCGGCGTCGATGGTCTCGCCCTCGCACAGGGTGTAGGCCCGCTCGAGAATGTTTTCCAGCTCACGCACATTGCCAGGAAATGGATAGTCCTTCAGGGCACGCACTGCGGCCGGGGTCAGGGTTGGCTCCGGCAGCTGCCACTCCCGGGCGAGCCGGGCCAGGGTGCTGCGAGCGAGCAGGCTGATATCCTCGACGCGCTCGCGCAGCGCCGGCACCTTCACCTCGATGACGTTGATGCGGTAGAACAGGTCACTGCGAAAACGGTCCTGCTCGACTTCGGCGGCGAGGTCCTTGTGGGTGGCACTGAGAACGCGAACGTCCACCGCGACTTCCTGATTCGAACCCACCTTGCGGATACTCTTCTCCTGGATGGCACGCAGCAGCTTGACCTGCATCGCCAGCGGCAGGTCGGCCACTTCATCCAGGAACAGGGTGCCGCCATCGGCAGCCTCGAACAGTCCCTTCTTGTCTTCATGGGCGCCGGTGAAGCTGCCCTTGACGTGGCCGAAGAACTCGCTTTCCATCAGTTCGGAGGGGATGGCGCCACAGTTGACTGGCACAAAGGGAGCACTGGCGCGGGGGCCATGTGCGTGAATCAGGCGGGCGACCACTTCCTTGCCGCTGCCGGATTCACCACTGATGTAGACCGGCGCCTGGCTGCGCGCGAGCTTCGCGATCTGCCGGCGCAGATGGGCAATGGCCGGAGCTTCTCCGAGCAGCTGTACCGCATCACCGTAGTTGGCCGCATCGGCGTCGACGCCGGCTTCGAGGCGCAGGCTGGACTGCACCAGCTTGCGCAATCGCTCCAGATCCAGCGGCTTGGTGATAAAGTCGAATGCACCGGCCTTGAGGGCTTCGATGGCGGTATCCATGCTGCCGTAGGCGGTGATCATTGCCACCGGCACGTGGGGGTGGAATTTCTGAATGTGGGTTATCAGGTCGAGGCCGCTGCCATCGGGCAGCTTCATGTCGGTCAGACACAGGCGCACCTCGCCCGCGGCCAGAAGATCGATGGCATCGGCGACGCTGGCGGCGCTGAGTGTGCTCAGGCCCATACGACCCAGACTGATCTCCAGCAGTTCCCGAATGTCCGGCTCGTCGTCGACGATCATGACCATGGAGTGTTTCATGTGTTCCTCTTTGCCAGCTGTTGCGCTCACTCGTCGCTGAATGGCCGCCGATCGGGATGGGCGAAACTGATTCTGAAGCAGCTGCGTCCGGCACCGTCCCGCAGCCAGTTCAGTCGCGCAAGATTGATCTCGCACAGCTCCCGCGAGATGAACAGCCCCAACCCGTTGCCCTGTGTCTCCGTGGTATAGAAGGGTTCGAAGACTTTCTCACGTTCGGCATCGGCGATACCAGGTCCGAAGTCGACGATGTCCAGCAAGGGCAGGCTGGAGGCCGGGTGCTGACTGGCACGCAGCAATGCCCTGGAGACACCATCCTCATCGGCGGGGCTGTGACGCAGGGCATTTTCCAGCAGATTGACGAGGACCTGGCGCAATTGATCACCGTCGAAACTGATCTCCGCATTGCCCTCGATCTGCAACTCCACCCTGGATGTCTCATCGCGGTCGCGAAGGAAGTCCTCGACGAAGTCCTGCAACCATTCCCCCAGCAGCAGGCGCTGGGGTTCCGGCGTGCGCCGCCGCGACAGCTGCAGGATATTCTCGATGATGCGGTTGATGCGCTGGCTGTGATTGCGAATGATGTCGGCGAGACGCCGGTCCGGCCCCTCGATGCTCCCGGATTCCTCCAGCAGCTGTGCGGCGTGGCTGATGGCGCCGAGGGGATTGCGGATCTCATGGGCGATGCTCGCGGTGAGCCGGCCCAGTGCGGCGAGCTTCAGCTGCTGGGCACGCTGGGCCAGTTGCCCGTGATCCTCCAGGAATACCAGGGTATCTCCCTCCTCATCGAAGGAGGTAAAGCGGGCCAGAAGCTCCGGCCCGTCGGCTCGGGCAGTGAAGGGCGGGCACTGATGCCGGCGGTCCTGTTGCCAGCGATGCAGGCCCTCGTGCAGAGGTTCCGGCAGGGGTAGAGCCAGGCCGGTGACCTGCTGCCCCGGCTGCAGATTCAGGCCCAGGAGTTCCGCCGCGGACTGGTTCATCGTGCGGATGCGATGGTCCGCGGCGATCACCAGCACGCCCGTGCGCATGCGCTGCACGATCAGCTGGTTCAGATGCAGCAGCTTGCTGACATCCGCCGCGCGATCCTGTGCGAGTTGCTGGGTACTGCGC
>JBJHBY010000095.1:0-12251 GCA_050485745.1 Gammaproteobacteria bacterium
GGGTTAGCCGCTTCGCGGCGTAACCCAGCGTCACCCCCATGCCCCGGTGCTCCCGGGAGTCGCTCACGACGCTCCCCGGGGTTGTCCGCAGCGCCACCCCAAAATGGCCCGAATCGAGCCACGGTGCGGCATTCTTGGGCGGTGGGGGCGCTGGGTTACGCGCTTTGCGCTAACCCAGCCTACGGCACTACCGTGGTTTTGAGCGTCACCCCCGAAACGGCGACATCCACCCGCTTCTGCGTTGCCCCGGTGGAACCTGCATACGTGCCGGCTGCGACAATCCACCGCATTTTCCGCGCGGGCGCGCTTGCCTATCCTTGCCCTCCGCAAAAACACAGTGCAGGGAGACTCGGGGATGCGGCGCGTCTGGTTTGCAGGGATGGCCCTTTTTGGTACTGCCAGTGCCTGGGGCACGGCGCTGGAAAACCCGCGGTACGCCGATGTCGTGCCGCCGGTCGATTACCGCCATATCGAAGTCATCGAGGTGCGCGCGCAGCGCTTCCAGTCCCTCACCCAGCCCGGCCTGGAAGAGGCGCGGCTGCGCCTGCAGGAGCGCGCCGGCGGCACCGCACTGGTCGATGCCGAGGACTACCGCGAGCGTCGCGTCAGTACCCTGACCGATGCCCTGGGCATGACCGCCGGAGTCTTCGTGCAGCCCCGCTTCGGTGCCGAGGAGGCGCGCCTGTCGATTCGCGGCTCGGGCCTGCAGCGTACCTTCCACATGCGCGGCATCAAGCTGTTGCAGGATGGCGTACCCCTGAGCCTGGCGGATGGCAGCGGCGACTTCCAGGCGATCGAGCCCCTCAGCGCACGCTACATCGAGGTCTACCGTGGCGCCAACGCTCTGGAATACGGCGCTGCCACCCTGGGCGGAGCGATCAATTTCGTTTCCCCCACCGGGCATGACGCCAGCCCGCTGAGCCTGCGCGTGGAGAGTGGGCGATTTGGCTACCAGCGCGCCCAGCTCGCCGTCGCTGGCGTATCCGGTCGCCATGATGGCTACCTGAGCGCAACCGGCTTCAGCCAGGATGGTTTCCGCGACCATGCCCGGCAGGAGACCTACCGCCTGTTCGGCAACTATGGCTATCGCTTCAGCGAAGCCCTCGACGGGCGGCTGTATCTGACCCATGTCGAAACCCGCTCGGAACTGCCCGGCAGTCTGACCCGTGAGGAGTTCCGTGCTGATCCACGCCAGGCAGCGTCGGGGAACGTCGCCCTCGACCAGCGTCGCGACTTCAGCCTGACCCGCCTGGCCGGTCGCCTGGCCTGGCTGGTCGCCCCGGGGCAGGAGGTGGTGGCTTCTGCCTATGTGGCCGACAAGTCCCTGGACCACCCGATCTTTCAGGTGCTGCGCCAGGACAGCCTGGACTACGGACTGGACCTGCGCCTGCGCAGCGAAAGCACCCTGGGGGGGCATCGCAATGTGCTGCTGGCCGGGGTGACGGTCAGTCGTGGCGAAACCGATGACCGGCGTTTCGTCAATAGTGCCGGCAAGCCGGGTGCCCCCACGGCGCGCAGTGACCAGACCGCCAGTAACGTCGAGGCCTTTGCCGAGAACCAGTACTACCTGACCGACCACCTTGCCTTGAGCGCCGGCCTGCAGTTCAGCCATGCGCGCCGGGAATTCGATGACCGCTTGCGCACCGGCGGTATCGACCGCGGTTTCAGTCGCCATTACAGCGGCCTCAGTCCGAAGCTGGGCCTGCGTTATCAACTCAATGACGCGGTGCAGCTGTTTGGCAACCTGAGCCGCAGCCATGAACCGCCGAGCTTCGGCGAGTTGGCCGGAGGGCCGGGGATTACGCAGGTGGACGCACAGAAAGCAACCACGCTGGAGCTGGGGGCGCGTATCGAGCACCAGGCCCTGTCGCTGGATGCCGCGCTGTATCGTGCCTGGATTGAGGATGAATTGCTGTCGTTGACCGATGGGGCGGGCAACCCGTTGGGCACGGTCAATGCCGACGACACCTTGCACCAGGGGCTGGAGCTGGCCCTGGGCTGGCGGGTGCTGGATCAGCTCACTCTCAGTGCCAATTACCTGTGGAATGACTTCCGCTTCGACAGCGACGCAGTCTATGGCAACCGCAAGCTGGCGGGTGTGCCGCCGCATCTGCTGCGCGCCGAGCTGCGCTGGCAGTGGCGGGACTGGCTGTACCTCAGCCCCGGCCTGGAGTGGTCGGCGCGGGACTACTACATCGACCACGCCAATACGCTGAAGGCGCCGGGCTACACCACCGTCAACCTGCGTCTGGGTGGCCGTGTGGGCGAGCACTGGAGCTGGTTCGTGGATGCCCGCAACCTCACCGACCGCGACTGGATCGCCACCACGGGTGTGGTGGCGGATGCCGGCGGGGTTGATGGCCGCTTCTTTATGCCCGGTGACGGCCGCGCCATCTATGCGGGCTTTGAATGGCGGCTTTGAACGCCTGACCCGCCTCAATCGTGGCCGGGTTACGCGCCTCGCGCCCGACCCGAACCCGGAATGCCGCACGTCACGCAGGCTGGGTTAGCGGCGAAGCCGCGTAACCCGGCGTTCTCACCGCCACATGAATTTCGCGCCGTGGCTCGATTCGGGCCATTTCGGGGCTGCATCCGCCAATCCGGTGGATATCGCCGATTCGGGGGTGACGCTGGGTTACGCGGCTTCGCCGCTAACCCAGCCTACGGCAGCTGTTATCGTGGCAACAGGCGTACGGGGAGATCCTTGAGACCATTGACCAGGTTGGAGCGGATGCGGCGTGGGCTGCCGTTGAGCTCGATGCCGCGGTAGCGGCGGAAGAATTCCTCGAAGAAGATGCGCGTCTCCATCCGCGCCAGGTTGGCACCCAGGCACAGGTGAATGCCGTGGCCGAAGGCCAGGTGCGGGTTGGGGCTGCGGCGGATGTTGAAGTCCAGCGGCTGCTCGAACACGCGCTCGTCGAAATTGGCCGAGCTGTACAGCATCACCACCCGGTCACCCTCGCGGATACGCTGGCCGTGCAGCTCCGTGTCGGCGGTGGCAGTGCGGCGGAAGTAATGCAGTGGTGTGGTCCAGCGCAGCATCTCCTCCACTGCGCCGGGCAGCAGTGACGGGTCCGCTTCCAGCTCCCGGTACAGGGCCGGGTTCTTCAGCAGCTCGTGCATGCCACCGGAAATCAGCCCCCGGGTGGTCTCGTTGCCGGCCACCGTCAGCTGCACGAACAGCGAGGCGAACTCCATCTCGTTGACCTTGTGCCCGTCCACCTCGACATTGAGCAGCAGAGAAATCAGGTCGTCGCCGTCGCGGTCCTTGCGCTGCATCGCCAGTTCGTAGCCGTAGCTGCCCATCTCCACCGAGGCCGCCTGGGTTTCCTCCGGGCTGCCGCCAATATCCGGGTCGCTGGCTGAGGTCTGGATGTCGGACCAGTGGCGGATCTGCAGCCACATGTCCTCGGGGATCTCCAGCATCGAACAGATCACCGCGGTGGGCAGGTTGCCGGCGAGGTCGAACACGAAGTTGCACTCGGGGGTGTCCGCCGCCGCTTCGACATAGCGCCGCGCAATGGCGCGGACCTTCGGTTCCAGCGCCGCCAGGGTCTTGCTGGTGAAGCGCTCGATCACGGCGCGGCGGATGGGGCCGTGGTTGGGCGGGTCCATACCGAGCAGCTGGCCCTGGGCCATGGGCAGCACATCGGGTGGCAGATCGTCCACCAGCACGAAGCCCTTCTGCGCGGAGAAGGTCTTGTGGTCCCGGGATACCCGGACCACATCCTCGTGCCGGCTCAGTGCCCAGTAGCCACCGCCGTCCGGATGCGCGTGCCAGTGCACCGGCGCCTGGTCCCGCAGCAGCCGGAACTGCTCGTGGGGCACGTCATCGACGTAGTGGTCGGGGTTGTAGATATCGATGTTTTCGAGATTCATGGCCGCTCGCATCAGAACGTGATAAGGGAGTCGAGGTCGTCTGCTGGTGGAGCCGGGCCCGAGACCTTCGCCGGCATGGACGCCGGCGTAGAGCTTGCATGGACGTATTTACAGCGTGTCCGGGCCCGGCTCCGCCAGCAGGCGGCCGGGGAATGGTCCTCTCACTTCAGGATCTTGCCCACATCCAGGGTGTGGCCCTGTTCTTTCGCCAGGCGGACGTAATCCGCCAGCTGGGTGTGGCCGTCGGAGACCCCCCAGATGGTCCCGTCCTCGGTATAGTTGACCAGCGAGCCCTCGATTACGAAAAACACCACCGCCGGTTCCGGTGAATCCTCGAACACCCGCAGGGTATGGGCGGTATTGGCTGGCTCGCGGATCACCGAGCCCGGGGTGGCGATGAACTCCGCCTCCAGATAACCCCATTTTCCAGCAAGTGTGTAAGCGGTCACTCCGCCGCTGTGGCGGTGCGTGGGCAGGATGGTGCCTGGCTGAAAGCGGTTGAGGATGATCCAGCTGCCGGAGTCATCGTTGACCCGCAGGATCTTCATCTCGATACCCCAGCCCTGGTCCACCCAGGGCAGGTCATTGTGGTTGACATGGCCGGACTCGAGGGGGGTTTCCGGCAGGGTGGTGATATTCACCGGTTCCGGCAGTTCAATGGTGCTGCTCATGGGGTGCCCCGTGCTGATGTCTGTCGAGGGCGGGAACGGGTGGCTCCCGCGGGGGCTTCGAGTGTTTCACCGGGGCGGGCAACAATCAATGCCCCCGGGATGACGGTTTCGTCATGATCTGCGGGCAAAAAAAAGCGGCTCAAAAAGAGCCGCTGCAAGCTACCAGTTGGGAGACGTTACGATGAATTAGAGGAGGGTGTTCCCGGGAAGTTCCGCCCCGGGCGAAAAATTTTCGGGTTTTTTCTGCGAGGGCGGCCGCGGCGGTATCCGCGGCCGTGATCAGGGCGGTGCGGGGGCGGGTCCGACCCGTTCGGAAGGGTCGGGGTGCCCTAGTCCTGGGGCGGCACCTGGCGGGTGCGGCCGCGCTCGTCGATGGCGACGAACACGAATTCACCCTCGGTGACCTTGGTGGGCTCGAAGTCCTCCCACTGGGACTTCCACACCTCGACGTTGATGCGTATCGAACTGCGCCCGATCTCGAGCACGTCGGTGTAGCAGCTCACGACGGCACCCACCTGCACCGGCGTGTAGAAGGCCATGCTGTCCACGGCCACCGTGGCCACCCGGCCCCGGGCCAGCTTGCGTGCGGTGATGGAGCCGGCGATGTCCATCTGCGACAGCAGCCAGCCACCGAAGATGTCGCCGTTGGCATTGGTGTCCTTGGGCATGGCCACGGTCTGCAGCGCCAGCTCGCCGCGCGGGGTGGGGGTGTCGTCGAGGTCGCTCACGCTCATACCGGGTCCTTCAGGGTCAGTCGCTGTCATGCCCGGCGCGCGGGCTGGCGCGCCCATGATAGTCGATACCGGCGGTCCGCGTCAGCGCCTCAGCCGCGCACCACGCCCGGGAGCCAGGTCACCAGCCCCGGCCACAGGGCGAGGATGCCGAGCAGCAGAAGCAGAATGGCGATATAGGGCAGTACCCCGCGATAGATGGCACTGGTGGGGATATGCGTCGGCGCCACCCCGCGCAGGAAGAACAGGGCAAAGCCGAAGGGCGGGGTCAGGAACGAGGTCTGCAGGTTGATGGCGATCATGATGCCGAGCCAGACCGGGTCCACCCCCATGGCCAGCAGGATGGGTGCAACGATTGGCACCACCACGAAGGTGATCTCGATAAAGTCGAGAATGAAACCGAGCAGGAAGATCGCCAGCATGACGATGGCCACGGCGGCCACGGTGCCTCCGGGCAGGGCATTGAACCAGCCCTCCACCAGTTCCTCGCCGCCAAAACCGCGGAACACCAGGGTGAACACCGCGGCACCCACCAGGATCATGAACACCATGCAGGTCACCTTGAGGGTGGCACTGCACACCTCCTGCAGTCGCGCCAGCCCCAGCTGCCTTCTGGCCAGCGCCAGCAGGGTGGCTCCGGCGGCGCCGACCGCGGCGGCCTCGGTGGGGGTGGCGGCGCCGACGAGGATCGAGCCCAGCACCGCGGTGATCAACAGGATGGGTGGAGCGAGGCTGGCGAGGAGGGCGCCGATGGATGGTCGTCTGTCACTGATATCGGCTGCCGGCATGGCCTGGGGGCGGCGCAGGGCCACGCTGACCACATAGAGCAGGTACAGCCCCACCAGGATCGCCCCGGGGATCAGCGCCCCAATGAACAGGTCCCCCACCGACACGGACTTCGGGTTGAAAATCCCGGCGCGCAGCTGTGCCTGCTGGTAGGCGGTGGACAGGGTATCGCCCAGCAGCACCAGGGCGATGGACGGGGGGATGATCTGGCCCAGGGTGCCTGTGGCGCAGATGGTGCCGGTGGCCAGGGCCGGGTCGTAGCCGCGCCGCGACATGCTGGGCAGGGCCAGCAGGCCCAGAGTCACCACTGTGGCCCCGATAATGCCGGTGCTGGCGGCCAGCAAGGTGCCCACCAGCACCACGGCGATGCCCAGGCCGCCCGGGAAGCGCCCGAACAGGGCGGCCATGTTGTCCAGCAGGTGTTCGGCAATGCGCGCCCGCTCCAGCATCACGCCCATGAACACGAACAGTGGCACGGCGATCAGTGTGGTGTTGGTAAGGGTGCCGAACAGGCGGTTGGGCAGGGTGCCGAGCAGGGCCGGGTCGAAGTGGCCGGTGGCGACACCCATCCCGGCGAACAGCATGGCCACCCCGCCGAGGGTAAAGGCCACCGGGTAGCCCAGCATCAGGGTCAGGCAGACACAGGCGAAGAGCAACAGCGGGATCAGTTCCACCAGCACGGTCAGGGTTCTCCGGCCGTGGCCTGGGACAGGGTCAGCAGATTGCGACCGAGCTCCGCCACACCCTGCAGGGCCAGATTGGCGGCCATCAGCGGGATCAACGTTTTCAGCCAGTACACCGCGTGGATACCCCCCGATTCCATCGAGCGCTCGCGGATCGCCCAGCTGGCGCCGACGAAGTCCAGGCTGGTGATGAGAATCAGCCCGCACAGGGGCAGCAGCAGCACGAGGGTGCCGAGGGCATCGATCCAGGCGCGGCCCCGGGGGCTGAAGCGACGGTAGAAGATATCCACACGCACGTGGGCGCCATGTTTCAGGGCGTAGGCGGCGCCCAGCATGAACAGGCTGCTGTGCAGGTAGGTCATGCTCTCCTGCAGGGCGATGGCGCCGCGGCCAAAACCATAGCGCCAGGTCACCACCGCAAGCGTGACCAGCACCAGGGCGAGCGTCAGCCACGCAAGTGCGCGACCACAGGCTTCGGTGAAGCCGTCGATGCCCGCGATCAGTCTGCGCAAGGGGTTCACGTGAAGGTGTCTCACCGGGCAAAAGCGCCATTATAGGCCGATCCCGGCCCGGGGCGGCGACTGCGCCCCGGGGTGAATCTGCCCGGGCTCCGGGTTAAGATGGGCGCGCTCAAGCCGTTGTCTGCCAGGGTGTTGTTGCGCCGGTGCGCGGTGGCTCTGTGCAACGGGCCACCAGCAGCGATCACAGAAGGACACCATCCGACATGAGCAGGGTTTTCTGGATAGTGATCGGCCTTGCCTTGCTCGGTTGCGAGCGCGGCGGGCTGCACCGCCTGTCCGATGCGGAGCTCGCGCAGCGCTGGGAGGAGTGCCGCAGCGTGCGCTCGCCGGCGTCGATCATGGTGCAGACCTGCAACAACGTCGAGCGCGAATGCCAGCGTCGAGCCCGCGAGCTGGGCAACTACGTGTGCTGAGCGCCACGTCGCAGCGCCACTCCATCATTCGAACGGAACCCGCCATGAGTCGCCAGGTCCCCGAAACCCTTGTCACCCTGCCGGAGGGCGCGGTGATGCTGCCCCTGCTGGCGGGCCGCCGCCCGGATGGTCAGATGGTGGTGGAGCGGGTCCCGGCCCTGCCCGACGAGGGTGAGGCGCAGCAGTATCGCTTGCTCCAGGGCGGCATGTTCGTGCCCGGCATCGCCAGCGGCGATCGCATCCGCCTGTCCAGTCGTCAGCCCGGACAGTTCCGGGTGCTGCAGCGCAGCGGCCACCTCTGCGTGAGGGTCATGTGTCGTGAGGGTGTCGACGCCATCGAGGAGCAGCTGCTGCCACCCTGGGAACGCCTGGGTGGCTGGCTGGAGGTGAAAAGCCCGCGGGCCCTGCTGCTCGGCATCCATGTGGCGGTGGGTTTTGCCGAGATCGAGGCCCTGTTGCAGCGCGCCCTGCCCGCATCGGCGGGCTGGAGCTACGGCAATGTCTATGCCGCTGACAGCGGCGAACCCCTGGGCTGGTGGAACGAGATGCTCGCCCCCTGAATGCCCGCGAATCGATACCCAGCTACTTATTTAACCTGGCATGCAAACAGGCATCCCTTCCTGTTTGCATGCACGCCCTGGAAATACTGGCGGAGTTGCGCGGAACCCCTGGTATTTCCAGGGCTTGCATTGGCCTGCGGCCAGTGGCCGGCACATTCCTGTGCCGCATTAACCCGGCAATATTCATTGCCGGGTTAATAATACTCGCACCAGAAATATCCCGACCGGAGGTGCCCTAGCATGTTGATGGTGATTTCTCCCGCCAAGACCCTGGATTTCGAGACGCCCCCGACCACACAGCGCCACAGCCAGCCGGACTTTCTCGACGCCGCCGCCAGTTTGGTGGAGCTGTTGCGCCTGCGCCCCCCGCAGGAAATCAGCGAGCTGATGGGGATCAGTGACAAGCTGGGCGAGCTCAACAGCCGTCGCTTCCTCGACTGGGCGCCGCCGTTTACCCCGGACAACGCCAAGGCCGCGGTGCTGGCGTTTCGCGGCGATGTGTACACCGGGCTGGAGGCGGAGCGCTTCGATGAGGATGACTTCGCCTTTGCCCAGGATCACCTGCGCATTCTGTCCGGCCTGTATGGCCTGCTGCGCCCGCTGGACCTGATCCAGCCCTACCGCCTGGAGATGGGCACGCGCCTGGCCAATCCCGCCGGGCGCAACCTCTACGCCTGGTGGGGTGGGCGCCTGACGGCGGCGCTGAACCGGCAGCTCGGTGAGCTGGGCAGCCACGAGCTGGTCAACCTGGCCTCCAATGAGTATTTCTCTGCGGTGCAACCCGGTGAGCTGGCGGCGGAGGTGATCCAGCCGGTGTTCCAGGATCTGAAGGGCGACCGCTACAAGGTGATCAGCTTCTACGCGAAAAAGGCCCGTGGGCTGATGAGTGCCTGGGCCATCCGCCAGCGCATCACCCGGGCGGAGGACCTCAAGGCCTTCGACGTCGCCGGTTATCGCTACGCCCCGGAGCGCTCCTCCGCCCGGGAATGGGTCTTCACCCGCGATACCGCGGCGTAACCCGGCCTGCGGCCCCGGGTGCGCTGCGCATGGCTGGCATTTTCTGCGGTAATTTTCCCGGACGGGGTCCTTGCCGGAAGCCGGTTTAGGTATTTTTCGGGAACGATAGTGTAAGCTCGCCGCTTTTCACGACGGGTTCCTGGAGGTTTTTCAATGAGTGGGTTGCAACGTTTTGCCGGCAAGGTCGCCCTGGTGACAGGCGCTGGCTCCGGTATCGGCCAGGCCACGGCACTGCGGCTGGCCGCTGAGGGTGGCACGGTGGTGGCGGTCGACCTGAACGAAGACGGGCTGCGGCAGACGGTCGAGAAGGCCTCGGGCCTGGCTGGCAGCGTGCGCTACCAGGTGTGCTCGGTGGCGGACGAGTCTGCGGTCAAGGCCCTGATCGCCGGTGTACTGGAAGCCGACGGGCAGCTCGATGCCCTGATCAACATGGCGGTGATCCTGCACTCCGAGCCCAGCACCTCCACGACCCTGGAGCAGTTCCAGCGCATCCTCAACGTCAACCTCATCGGCACCTTCCTGTGTTGCCGCGAGGCGCTGCCGGCACTGCTGGCCTCGAAGGGCTGCATCGTCAATGCCGCGTCCACCTCGGCCCAGTTTGGCCATCCCTACATGGCGGCCTACGCCGCAAGCAAGGGCGGCGTGTTCGCCCTGACCCGGACCCTGGCCTGGGAGTTCATCAAGCAGGGGGTGCGGGTCAACGCGGTGGCGCCAGGCGGGATCATGACGCCGATGGTGGTCGCCCAGGGCGAGCGCATGGGTGACTGCGACATGAGCCTGTTCACCCACCTGAACCGCCCCGACATGCAGTTCGGCGCGCCGGAGAGCGTGGCGGCGGTGATCGCCATGCTGGCCTCCAGCGACGGTGCCCACATGACCGGCGAAGTGGTCAAGGTCGACGGCGGCGTACACAACTGATCCATGGGCGCGCCGGATCGGCCGCGTGGGCCGGGCTGGTCACGCCCGGTGCCACCCCGGATGCGCCGCCCCGCGGCGCTGGCCGGGGGTTCCCTCGACTCAGCGCCGGTACAGGCAGAGGTAGGCGACATCCCCTGTGGCGCTGACCTGGAAGCGGCTGTTGGCGGGTACGTCGAAGCGCTCACCCGGGCCAAAACGGCGCCAGTCCGCGTCCCCGGGCAGCTTCACCCGCAGCTCGCCGCTGGTGATCTGCATGATTTCCGCGGCCTCGGTGCCGAACTCATAATCACCTGGCGCCATCACGCCGATGGTGGCGGGCAGTTCGGCCTGAAAGGCGATCGACTTGACCCGGCCTTCGAAATATTCGTTGACCTTGAACATGGCTGGCCCCCCGGTGATCAGAAGCGGTCGGGACGGAACAGGGCATCGTGCCCACCGTCGACGAACAGGATTGATCCGGAGACAAAGCCGGCGCGTTCCGCATCCAGCAGGAAGCTGATGGCATGGGCCTGGTCCACCGGCTTGCCCGGGCGCTGCAGGGGGATGCTGTTGACAAAATCGCGCATCGCCTGGGCGTAGGTCGGGTCCTTCAGCCCGGCCTCGGTGATCGCGGTTTCGGTGAAGCCGGGGGCAACTGCGTTCAGGCGCACGCCTGCGGCGGCGAAGGCGGCGTTGTTGCGGCGCATCCAGCAGGTCAGGGCGAACTTGCCACCACCGTAGCAGGTCTGCCCGTCCACCTCGTTGGCGCGGGCGGTGGCCGCGGCGCGGTCACCGGCGAGCAGGGCATCCACATAGGTTTTGTCGTATTCCATCATCGGTGCGGAGTTGGAGCTCACCAGCACGATGGCGCCGCGACGGGCGGTGACCAGATCCTTCAGCCCCTCGACCAGTTCCACCGTACCGAAGTAGTTGATCTCCGGGATCAGGCTCTTCGGGTCAACTTGCGGGCCGACCCCGGCAACCGGCACCAGTCCGTCGAGGCCATCCGCGGCGCGCTCGCGGATGGCGGCGATCGCCTGGCTGCGGCCTTCCGGAGTGGACAGGTCGGCCTGGATGTCGGCATTGCGCAGGTCAAGGGTGATGACCTCGTGTCCGTCCTGGCGCAGGCGTTCCACGGTAGCGGCGCCAATGCCGCTGGCGCTGCCGGTAACTGCGTAGAGACCCATGGTGTATTTCCTTCTGCAGGGTGACTGTGATTGCTGTGAGGTGGCGGTTCCGGCCTGGTTGCCCTTGCCGGAAGTGGCTATGTCCTGGCGCTGGCGGGATGTTACCCCCGGCCTTCCCGGGGCAGCAATGCCCGGTTCGGCCAACGGTCTGTGGCCGCCCGTCAGGACTTGTCGCCGATCACCACCCGGGGTGGGCCGCACATCAGAAAGTGGATGCCGCCGGGATCGAGCATGTAGCCCACATCGGGCTCGACCAGTTCGCGCTGTTTCGGCTCCCCGAGGGATTCGACAAAGCGCTCCAGGGACTCGAACCACTGCTCGGTGACGCCGTCCCAGGGGCGCTCCGGGCCCTGGGTACCCTCGGCACTCGGGTTCTGCACATAGGCGAGAATGTCGCGGCGCAGCTCCGGCACGTCACGGAACAGCCCACCGTGGTGCTCCCTCCAGTGTCGCTGGAAGGTATCCCGGTCGAGGGCGGGGTTACGCCGGAACAGGCTGACCAGTCGCGCCCCCGCCGCGTCGCGCGCGCCGGGCGGATCGACGATGACATTTTCCCGGTCCGCCAGCATCCAGGGGCTGCCGGTGCGGTCGATCAGCACGTCTTCGTCGGGAACCACTCTCGCCAGATAGTCCGGCTCGGTGGCCATGGCCTCGAAGGCCGCCATGTCGTCATACCAGATCATGGTGACTCCATCGAAACCGGCGTCGGCCACCTCGGCGCCGCTGCGCTCGCGGGCGTAGTCCGCCGCCAGGCGGGGCAGTTGCTCGTAGCGCAGGATATGGCGCCGGATCGCCGGGGTGTCGGCAAACAGGGGGCCATGGACATCGCGCCAGTGCGCGTGAAACTGTTCGCGACTGAGATCGGGGTGGCGCCTGATAAAGCAGATCAGCTTGAGCATACTGTTC
>JBJHBY010000096.1:0-12164 GCA_050485745.1 Gammaproteobacteria bacterium
CGTCAACGGTGTGCCCGGCACCTCGATGCAGGCATTCGGCCCCCAGCTGAGCGAAGTGGACCTTGCCGCGGTCATCACCTATCAGCGCAACAGCTTCGGCAACAATATGGGTGATCTGTTGCAGCCCATCGACGTCTACCAGTTCAAGCAAGGTCAGTAGGAGGAGTCACCATGGGTGCGCATCACGGACCTGCAAAAGGTTTGAGCCGGTGGTTGTATACCACCAACCACAAAGATATCGGAACCATGTACCTGTGGTTCAGCTTCGCGATGTTCCTGCTGGGCGGTTTCTTCGCCATGGTCATCCGCTCGGAGCTGTTCCAGCCGGGCCTGCAGATCGTCGAGCCCGAGTTCTTCAACCAGATGACCACCATGCATGGCCTGGTCATGGTATTCGGCGCGGTCATGCCGGCCTTTGTCGGTCTCGCCAACTGGATGATCCCGATGATGATCGGGGCGCCGGACATGGCGCTGCCGCGGATGAACAACTGGAGCTTCTGGATCCTGCCCTTCGCCTTCGCGATGCTGGCCGCGACCCTGTTCATGGAAGGGGGTGCGCCGGCCTTCGGCTGGACCTTCTATGCGCCGCTGTCGACCACCTACGCGCCACCCAGCGTCACCTACTTTATCTTCGCCGTGCACATCATGGGCATGTCGTCGATCATGGGCTCGATCAACATCATCGCCACCGTGGTCAACATGCGCGCCCCCGGCATGACCTACATGAAGATGCCGCTGTTCGTCTGGACCTGGTTGATTACCGCGTTCCTGCTGGTTGCGGTGATGCCGGTACTGGCGGGCCTGGTCACCATGATGCTGATGGACATCCACTTCGGCACCAGCTTCTTCAATGCGGCGGGTGGCGGTGACCCGGTGCTGTTCCAGCATATCTTCTGGTTCTTCGGGCACCCCGAAGTCTACATCATCATCCTGCCCGCCTTCGGCATTGTGTCGCAGATCATCCCGACCTTTGCCCGCAAGCCCCTGTTCGGCTACGACTCGATGGTGTACGCCACGGCGTCCATTGCCTTCCTGTCGTTCATCGTCTGGGCGCACCACATGTACACCGTGGGTATTCCGATTGCCGGTGAGCTGTTCTTCATGTACGCCACCATGCTGATCGCCGTACCCACCGGGGTGAAGGTGTTCAACTGGATCACCACCATGTTCCGGGGCGCGATGACCTTCGAGACGCCGATGCTGTTCTCGATCGCCTTCGTTTTCCTGTTCACCATCGGTGGCCTGTCCGGGGTTATGCTGGCTATCGCGCCGGCGGACTTCCAGTACCACGACACCTACTTCGTGGTGGCCCACTTCCACTACACCATGGTGGCGGGTGCGATCTTCTCCCTGTCTGCGGCAACCTACTACTGGCTGCCCAAGTGGTGCGGCAAGATGTACAACGAGACCATGGGCAAGACCCACTTCTGGATCTCGTTCATCGGCTTCAACCTGGCCTTCTTCCCGC
The DNA here is from genome assembly GCA_050485745.1 of Gammaproteobacteria bacterium. Classification (GTDB taxonomy): domain Bacteria; phylum Pseudomonadota; class Gammaproteobacteria; order Pseudomonadales; family CAMLJR01; genus JBJHBY01. The sequence goes on from JBJHBY010000096.1 coordinate 1,469, forward strand.
AGCACTTTGTGGGCCTGGCCGGCATGCCGCGCCGGATCCCGGACTACCCGCTGCAGTTTGCCGATTTCAACATGATCTCGAGCATCGGTGCGTTCATCTATGGGGCCAGCCAGTTGCTGTTCCTGTTCAACATCATTCGCACCATCGTTGCCGGCAAGCCGGTGAAGGACGAAAAGGTCTGGGAAGGCGCGGAAGGGCTTGAGTGGACGGTGCCCTCGCCGGCGCCCTATCACACCTTCTCCGTACCGCCGACTGTGAAGTAAGACCGCGCGCCGGTCGCAACCGCGGCGATCTGTTGCAAGGGTGAGCGGGCCGACAGGCCCGCCCACGGCTGCGGATGGCTGCCAACAATCGGGAGGAGTGTCGACATGTCAGACAAGGCGATCAGGAATACCGTCTTCAAGCTGGTGGCGGCGGCCGTCTTCATGGTGGCCTTCATTCCGCTGGTCATGGTGCCGCTGTATGACGCCATGTGCCGGGTGCTGGGCATCAATGGTCGCACCACCGGCGAGCAGTATCAGGCGGTCGACGTGCGCGTCGATGAGAGTCGCACGGTGCGCATACAGTTCGTCACCCAGAACGCACAGGACATGCCCTGGCGTTTCAGCACCGACACCACCTCGGTGACGGTGCACCCCGGTGCCGTGACCGAGACGATGTTCTACGCCAAGAACATCACGGGAAAGGATATGGTGTCCCAGGCCATTCCCAGTATCGTGCCATCCCGCGCCGCGCGCTTCTTCCACAAGACCGAATGCTTCTGCTTCAACCACCAGCCACTGGAGTCCGGTGGCGAGGCCCTGATGCCGATGCGTTTCATCGTGGACCAGGATCTGCCCCAGGACATCAAGACCATTACCCTGACCTACACGATCTTTGACGTGACGGAAATGGCCGCCCGCGACAGTGGGCGTGATGGCGTGGTTGCAGCCCGCTAAAAATCAGCCCCTTTTCTCGCAAGCTTACCGGGAAAGAAACGGAGACAAGAAATGGCAGGTCAACCCTCATCGGAGCACGAAACATATTACGTGCCGGAACAGAGCAAGCTGGCACTGATGGCCAGTATCGGCCTGTTCCTGGCCGTATTCGGTGCGGCCAGCGTTCTCAATGACATCAAGTTCGGAAAATCGATGGGTGGCGGCCTGTCCGTGCCGATCCTGGTGCTTGGGCTGTTCTTCTTTGTCGCGACTCTGTTCGTCTGGTTCCGCATCACCATCATCGAGAATCGCCAGGGGCTCAACAGCGCCCAGCTGAAGCGCTCCTACGTGATCGGCATGCAGTGGTTTATCTTCTCCGAGGTGATGTTCTTCCTCGCCTTCTTCGGCGCGCTGTTCTATGTGCGCACCCTGGCCGGCCCCTGGCTGGCGGGCGAGGGTGACTTCGAATCCAACCGGCTGATCTGGGAAGGCTTCCAGTACAACTGGCCGATGATGGAAACGCCGCAACAGGCGGTGGGTGGCGTCGCCAACCAGGCCATGGCCAACACCGGTATTTTCGAGGGTCCAGAGAAGACCTTCGCCTTCCCGGGTTGGTCCAATCTGTTCACCTGGCTGCCCCTGTGGAACACGCTGATCCTGCTGTCCTCCAGTTTCACCGTGCATGTCGCCCATGTTGCGCTGAAGGAAGGCAACCGCAAAAAGCTGAACACCTGGCTGCTGATCACCGTCCTGCTGGCCGCCGTGTTCCTGTGTGTGCAGGCTTATGAATACTACGAAGCCTATGCGGTGTATGGCCTGACCCTGCAGACCGGCATCTATGGCAGCACCTTCTTCATGCTGACCGGCTTCCATGGTATCCACGTCCTGATGGGGGCCACCATGCTGCTGATCCAGCTGCTGCGCAGCCACGCAGGGCATTTCACCCCGGACGACCACTTCGGTTTCGAGGCCTCCGCCTGGTATTGGCACTTTGTCGACGTGGTCTGGGTAGGTCTGTTCCTGTTCGTCTACGTGATGTGATGCCGGCGCGCCGGGGGCTGCCGATGGTGGCTCCCGGTGAGACGCAAGACGCAAGACGCAAGACGCAAGACGCAAGACGCAAGACGCTGAAGCGCAGTAGCACAAAACGCGGTGGGATTCAGGCGTCGAGGTGGAAAGAATTACTCGGCGGGTTGCTCGACGGGGACCGCGCGGCGTTCATCCCAGGGAGCCTTGGAGCCCAGCTGGCCGGTGAACACGCCGTAAAAAAGAAAGCCCATCAGCAGTGCTGCCAGCAACAGGCGCACGCCCAGAGAGTACCAGGTGCGGCGCGTGGTGCCCTTGTCCTTGATCAGAAAGGCGAAGCCGCCGAACAGACTGATGACCAGGGCGATGAACAGCACCAGGATGACGATCTTCAGCCACATGGAAAGGCTCCTCCGGGCAAAGGGCTGAAGTATACACAATCGTGTGCGGCCATGCCGGGAGCGTGGCCGGGGAGCGCGGGGCGTTGCGACTGCAACCCGACTGGAAAACCACTGTTACGGCAGCCCTGCTGTTGCCCCTGTTGCTGTCCCTGGGCTTCTGGCAGCTCGATCGTGCCGAACAGAAACGGGACATCGCCCAGCGGCACGCGGAGCGCCTTCTCGACGCGCCCCGGCCGGTGTCGCAGTGGCCTGCGGACGATGCCGAATTTCGCCCCGCCATGGCCGCAGGCCAGTACCTCAACCAGCGCAGTATCCTGCTCGATAATCGCATGCGCGACAGCCGCTTCGGCTATGAGGTGCTGACGCCCCTTGAGATCCCCGGCGACCCGCGCCTGTTGCTGGTCAACCGCGGCTGGGTCGAGGGCGACCGCAGCCGGCAGACGCGGCCGGTGGTGCCTGCCATCGCCGGCGAGGTCCTTCTGCAGGGCCAGCTGGCCCTGCCGGACCGGCGCCGCATCGCCGCCCTCGACGGACGCGACGAAAGCTGGCCGAGGCTGGCGCAATGGCCGGACCCACAGGCTCTGGCGCAGGCGCTGGGTCGCGACGTTCACCCCTTTATCCTGCGCCTGAATGCCGGCCAGGCTGGCGCCCTGCGCACCGACTGGCCGTTGCTGGCCAGCGGCCCCGAACGGCATGTCGGTTACGCCGTGCAGTGGTTCACCATGGCGGCGGTGCTGGTCATGCTCTGGCTTTACATCTCGCTGCAGCGACAGCGTCCCGAGGAGGTTTCCGAGTGACAACACAAAAGGACGGGCAGCAACACAGTCCGCAGCCGCAGCTCAGCGCGGAGCAACTGCGTGCCAACCGTCGCACCATGTACATCATCTTCGGCCTGATCCTGGCGGTGATCGCCAGTTCCACCCTGCTGTTCCGTCTGGCCAGCAGTGGCGTGATCGATTTGCCCACGATCCTGGGCACGCGCAACCACGGCACCCTGATCAGCCCGCCGCTGCCCATCGCCGACCTCGGCCTGGGAAGCGTTGACGGTGTCGCGTTCGACTACTTCGAGGGCCCGGCGCGCTGGACCGCGCTGTTGCCCTTCACCCTGCCCTGTGACGAGCGTTGCGAGCATCATCTGTATATCAGCCGCCAGGTGCGCACTGCCCTGGGTCGGGACATGAACCAGATGCGCCGGCTCCTGGTGCTGCCCGATGGCGTGTACCCGGCGCCCGATGAGCTGGCCTGGCTGGCCAGCGAGCACCCCGGGTTGCAGGTGCTGTACGCTGCCCCGGAGGCGGTGCAGGCGCTGGCCGGGGTGGCGCCACCGGTGGGTGAAGGTGATGCCTGGCTGCTGGTCGACCCCAATGGCTGGGTGATGATGCACTACGACAGCAGCCAGAGCGGCAATGAAATTCTTTCCGACCTGAAATTCCTGATCAAGCAAGCCCACGGGCAGTAAGAGAGCGCGACATCATGGCCTTGTTCAATTCCCCCTCCAGGCGCAAGCCGGGTTTCCGGCTGGCGCTGTTCGCATCGGTGTTCTGCATCCTGGTGATCGGCCTTGGCGCCTTCACTCGACTCGTCGACGCGGGTCTCGGTTGTCCGGACTGGCCCGGCTGTTACGGCCACCTGCTGTGGCCGATCCAGGAACACAATGTGGAGCGGGCCAACGAAGCCTGGCCGGACATGCCAGTGGATCACAGCAAGACCTGGCCGGAGATGGTGCACCGCTACCTGGCCACGGCGCTGGGCCTGCTGGCAATCGGCCTGGTGGCCCTGGCCTGGCGCCATCGCCATATCCCCGGGCAGCCCTTCCGCCTGGCGCTGTTCATTCTCGCCTTTGTGATCCTGCAGGGCCTGTTCGGCAAGTGGACGGTCACCCTGAAGCTTTGGCCCCAGGTCGTCACCATTCACCTGCTTGGAGGCTTTACCACCCTGTGCCTGTTCTGGCTGATGACCCTGCGCCTGAACAACCAGCGCTGGCAGCTGGGGCATGCCGCACTGGGCCGCGTGCAGAGCCTGCGTCCCTGGGCGATCGGCGCGCTGCTGGTGGTGGTCGCGCAGATCGCCCTCGGCGGCTGGACGACCTCCAACTATGCCGCGGTGGCCTGCCCGGACCTGCCCACCTGCCAGGGGCAGTGGCTGCCGCCGATGGATTTCCGCCAGGGCTTCGATGTGTTCCAGGAAGTTGGGCCGAATTATCTGGGCGGTACCATGGATAACGAAGCGCGCGTGGCGATCCATTTTGCCCATCGCGTTGGCGCCATCATCACGGCGTTGTACATTGCCTTCCTGTGCTTCTGGCTGGTGCGTCGCGGCGCCACCAGCGGGACGCGGCTGATGGCCTGGGTGATCGGCGGCATCACCACCCTGCAGATTTTGCTGGGTCTGGGCAACATCGTGCTGCACTTCCCGATCTGGGTGGCGGTCGCGCACAATGGGGTCGGTGCGGTATTATTGGCGGCCGTGGTCACGCTGCTCCACCGGCTGTACACCGCCGAGCCCAGTCCCGCCGGGGTGGGCTCCTGACCCAACGGCCCGCCGCACAGCGGCGGGTCGGCGCAATCCAGAGGCGTTCATGAGTAAATCCGCAAGCACCGCTGTCGCGACCGCCCGCGCCAGCTGGCGCGACTACTACGAGCTGTGCAAGCCCAACGTGGTGCTGCTGATGTTGCTCACCGCCGCCATCGGAATGTTCATGGCGACCCCGGGCATGGTGCCCTGGGAGGTGCTGGTGTTCGGCAACCTCGGCATTGGCCTGTGCGCCGCTTCGGCAGCTGCGGTGAATCATCTGGTGGATCGCCGTGTCGACCTGATCATGGCGCGTACCCACAATCGCCCCGTCGCCCAGGGGCGCGTCGATGCCCTGCATGCCAGCCTGTTCGCACTGGCCCTGGGTGTGGCCGGTATGGCGCTGTTGATCACCCGGATCAACCTCCTCACCGCCTGGCTGACCCTTGCCTCCCTGATTGGCTATGCCGTGGTGTATACCCTGTTCCTGAAGCGGGCCACCCCGCAGAACATCGTGATCGGCGGTCTTGCCGGCGCAGCTCCGCCCCTGCTGGGCTGGACCGCGGTCACCAACGAAGTGCATGGTCATGCCCTGCTGCTGGTGCTGATCATCTTCGCCTGGACCCCGCCGCACTTCTGGGCGCTGGCCATCCACCGCCGCGATGACTATGCCAAGGCGGATATCCCGATGCTGCCGGTGACCCACGGCATCCGCTACACCAAACTGCATATCCTGCTGTATACGCTGATCCTGTTCGCGGTAAGCCTGCTGCCCTTTGCCACCGGGCTGAGCGGCATGCTCTACCTGATTGGCGCCGTGGTGCTGGGTCTGGGCTTTCTTTACTGGGCTGTGGTGATGATGCTGGACCGCAACCCGAATGCGCCGATGGAGGCGTTCAAGTACTCGATCATTTATCTGATGGCCCTGTTCGTGATCATGTTGATGGACCATCACCTGCCCGCACTGCTCACCTGGATGTAGGTCGTCATGGTGTACGAGAACCGCAACAAGCCCACCACGGCCCAGCGCCGCGGCATCACCTTCACCGTCGCTGGCCTGATCCTGATGGTGGTCGTTCTCATCATCGGTATGGTGATCGCCATGGTGCAGCGCGCTGCTCTTGGCATGAGCAACGAGGAACTCGCGGAGCGCGGGTTGTTCCTGTTCGAGCAGCCACGCAACATCGGTGAGTTTGAACTGGTCAACCACGATGGCGAGGCCTTTACCCATGAAGACTTGCAGGGTCACTGGTCCCTGCTGTTCTTCGGCTTCACCTACTGCCCCGACATCTGCCCCACCACCATGGCTGACCTCGGGCGGCTGTATCGCCAGCTTGAACCGGAGCTGGCCGCCAGTACCCGCGTCTACCTGGTCAGTGTCGACCCCGCGCGGGACACGCCGGAGCAGATGCGCGAGTACACCACCTTCTTTGATCCGAGCTTCACCGGCGTGACCGGTGAGTTCATGGAACTGCACCGCGTGGCCACATCCCTGAGCATTCCCTTCATGCGCGTACCCGGGGGTGGCGACAACTACCTGGTGGAGCACTCCGGCAACATCGTAGTGATGAACGAACGCGGCCACCATATCGGCTTCTTCCGTGCGCCCCACGACCTCGAGCAGCTTCTCGTGACCTACCGCGCGCTGCGCCAGCGCTGATCCAACGGCCGTTGCTTTATCTGCATCCGGCCACAACATGCCGGCATGCTACACTGCCGCGCTCCATCCACGGGTTCGGTTCACGTCATGAGCAATGCAGACAAGGCGCCGCTGGTGCTGGTCGATGGTTCCTCCTACCTCTACCGCGCCTTCCACGCCCTGCCTCCCCTGACCAACTCCGAAGGTCAGCCCACCGGGGCGGTGAAGGGGGTGATCAGCATGCTGCGACGCCTGCAGAAGGACTACCCCGGCAGCACCGTGGCGGTGGTGTTCGACGCACCCGGCCGCACCTTCCGCGACGACCTCTACGAGCAGTACAAGGCGCATCGCCCGCCGATGCCCGAGGAACTCGCCGCCCAGATTGAGCCCATCCACCGCATCATCGATGCCATGGGCCTGCCCCGCCTGGTGGTGGAGGGGGTCGAGGCCGACGACGTCATCGGCACCCTGGCCCGCCAGGCCACCGAGGGCGGGCTGGACGTGGTGGTTTCCACCGGTGACAAGGACATGGCCCAACTGGTCAGTGCCCACGTCACCCTGGTCAACACGATGACCGACACCCGCCTCGACGAGCAGGGCGTGGAAGACAGGTTCGGCATTCCCCCCGCGCTGGTCATCGACCTGCTCGCCCTGATGGGCGACAAGGTCGACAACATCCCCGGCGTGCCAGGGGTGGGCGAGAAAACCGCCCGCGCCCTGCTTCAGGGCCTTGGCGGTATCGATGCCATCTACGCCGACCTCGACGCGGTCGCCGGGCTCGAGGTGCGCGGCGCCAAATCCCTCGCCGGTAAACTCGGCGAGCACCGGGAGCAGGCCTTGTTGTCCCGCGAACTCGCCACGATCAAAACCGACGTCGAGCTGGGGTTCGGCCCGGAGAACCTCACCGAGGGCGAGCCCGATACCGCACAGCTGATCGAACTGTTCCGGTGCATGGAGTTCAAGGGCTGGCTGGCGGAGCTGCTGGATGACGCCCCGGCAGAACAGGCTGCGGCACCGGACGCGCCCGAGGTGAGCTACGACACCGTGCTCTCCGAGGCCGAACTCGACGCCTGGCTGGAGCGCCTGCGCCAGGCGCCCGTGTTCGCCTTCGATACCGAAACCACCAGCCTCGATTACATGCAGGCCGAGATCGTCGGCGTGTCCTTTGCCGTGGAGCCGGGGCGTGCCGCCTATGTGCCCCTGGCCCACGATTACCCTGGTGCGCCTGACCAGCTCGATCGCGATGCGGTACTGGCGCGGCTCAAACCCCTGCTGGAAGACGCCGGGCGCCCCAAGCTGGGCCAGAATCTCAAGTACGACCAGAGCGTGCTGGCGCGCCACGATATCGCCCTGGCCGGCATCGCCTACGACACCATGCTGGAATCCTACGTGCTGGACAGCACCGCCACCCGCCACGACATGGACAGCCTGGCCCTGAAATACCTGGGCGTGAACACCATCCACTTCGAGGACATCGCCGGCAAGGGCAGTCGTCAGCTCACCTTCAACCAGATTGCCCTGGAGCAGGCCGCGCCCTATGCCGCGGAAGACGCCGACATCACTCTGCGTCTGCATCAGACCCTGTGGCCACGCCTCGAGGCGGAGCCGGACCTGCGCCGCGTGTTCGAGACGATCGAAATACCGCTGGTGCCGGTACTGTCGCGGATGGAGCGTACCGGTGCCCTGATCAGCCGTGAGCAGCTCGCCACCCAGAGCCGCGAACTTGGCGAGCGCATGCTGGTGCTGGAACAGCAGGCCTATGAACTGGCCGGGCAGCCGTTCAACCTCGGCTCCCCCAAGCAATTGGGCGAAATCCTGTTCGAGAAGCTGGGCCTGCCGGTGCTGCGCAAGACCCCCAAGGGTGCCGCCTCCACTGCGGAAGAAGTGCTGGCGGAGCTGGCGGTGGAGTACCCGTTGCCGAAGGTGCTGATGGAATACCGTGGCCTGTCCAAACTGAAATCCACCTACACCGACCGCCTGCCGGAGATGATCAACCCCCGCACCGGGCGCGTGCATACCTCCTACCACCAGGCGGTGGCGGCCACCGGGCGTTTGTCGTCCTCCGACCCGAACCTGCAGAACATCCCCATCCGCACCGCCGAGGGCCGGCGTGTGCGCCAGGCCTTCATCGCCCCGGAGGGCTGCCGGCTGGTGGCCGCGGACTACTCCCAGATCGAGCTGCGCATCATGGCGCACCTCTCCGCCGACGACGGCCTGTGCACGGCCTTTGCCCGCGGCCAGGACATCCACCGCGCCACCGCGGCGGAAGTATTCGGCGTTGACCTCGATGCGGTGACAGCGGATCAGCGTCGCAGCGCCAAGGCGATCAACTTCGGCCTGATCTACGGTATGTCCGCCTTCGGCCTCGGGCGCCAGCTTCACCTGGGACGCAACGAGGCCCAGGCGTATATCGATCGCTATTTTGCCCGCTACCCCGGGGTAAAGGATTATATGGAGCGCACCCGGGAGCAGGCGGCGCGCGCCGGCTACGTCGAGACCCTGTTCGGGCGCCGCCTGTACCTGCCCGAAATCAACTCGCGCAACGTGCAGCGCCGCCAGGGTGCCGAGCGCACCGCCATCAATGCGCCCATGCAGGGTACCGCTGCGGACATCATCAAGCAGGCAATGATCGACGTCGACGCCTGGCTGCGTGCCGAGCTGCCCGAGGTGCGCATGATCATGCAGGTGCATGACGAACTGGTGTTCGAGGTGCCCGAGGCGCTGGTGGCGGTGTTCAGCGAGGCGGTTGCCGAGCGCATGGCCGGCGCCGCCGAACTGGCCGTGCCTCTGGTCGTCGACACCGGCGCCGGCCGCAACTGGGACGAAGCCCACTGACCCGGCGCGTCTTGCGTCTTGCGTCTCGCGGCCGTCTTCCGTGTCCCGTTTCCCACCCGCGGGCCCTGCCGGTGAGCGTTCCGCGAAACCCTTTTGGGGGAATGAATGGCGGTCTACACGGTCATCGACAAACACCTGCTGGAAGGCTTCCTCGCTCGCTTCGAGCTCGGCGCGCTGCGCCACTTCGAGGGCATTGCCGCGGGTGTCGAGAACACCAATTACTTCGTCACAACCTCAGGGTCAGGGGCGCCTGCGGACGGCAGCGAGTGTCGGGAGTTGGTGCTCACCCTGTTCGAGCGCCTGGCGCAGACGGAGCTGGCCTTCCACATCGAACTGCTCGACCTGCTGGCCTGTGCCGGCCTGCCGGTGCCCCGGCCCCTGCGCGATCGTGACGGCCGTGCCCTGCAGGTACTGGCTGGCAAGCCGGCCCTGCTGATGCCGCGTCTGCCGGGTCACCACCCCCAGGTCCCCGGTATTGCCCACTGCAGCGCCATCGGGCGCGCGCTGGGGCAGATGCATCGCCACACCCTGGCCTGGGGCCGGCACCACCAGGGTTATCGCAACCTGGATTGGCTGGCGCAGACGGGTGAGCGAATGCTTGCATACCTGGCGCCTTCCGAAGCTTCGGTGCTGCGCGACGAACTGGTGCGCCTGGGTGAGCTGCGGCGCCGCCCTGATCTGCCCCAGTCCATCATCCACGGTGACCTGTTTCGCGACAATGCCCTGTTTGAGAGCGTGGTGCTGGCCGGTAGCGATGCCCTGCCCGGAGGCGAGCGCCTGAGTGGCATCATCGATTTCTTCAGCGCCGGTACCGGCTACCTGCTGCTGGATCTGGCGATTGTGGCCAACGATTGGTGCGTCATGCCGGATGGCAGCCTCGATGCGCGGCGCCACCTCGCCTTGCTGCAGTCCTACTCGGAGCAGCGCACCCCTGCTGCCGCCGAGTGTGCCGCCTGGGGAGACTTCCTGCGCGTCGCCGCCCTGCGCTTCTGGGTGTCGCGACTGGAGGATGCCCACCAGCCCCCGCAGCTTGCCACCGGCGCCCTGCCCCACGTGAAAGACCCCGAGGCCTACCGGGCCTTGCTCCTGCACCGCCGCGACCACCCCACCCCCTGGCCCGTGCCTCCTCGTTCTCGGTAGGCTGGGTTAGCGCGAAGCGCGTAACCCAGCGTCCCCCCCCACGCCCGACGTTTCCCGGGAGCGCCCCACGAAGCCCCCCGCCAGACGCTCCCGGGAATGTCCTGCTTCACCCGACGTTTCCGGAACGTGCCCCACGAAGCTCCCCGGGTCGCTCCGGAACCTGCTTCGTGCGAGATGAGATGACGGTGAGAACGCTGGGTTACGCCGCTTTGCGGCTAACCCAGCCT
>JBJHBY010000097.1:0-12000 GCA_050485745.1 Gammaproteobacteria bacterium
GCCCACCTCCAGCACCCAGACATCGAGCTCCGCCGCGGCGAACAGCAGCAGCGCCGCCAGGGTACCGAATTCGAAGTAGGTCAGGGAGGTGTCTTCGAGAACTGCGTAGACCCGCTCAAAGGCGGCACAGAGCGCGGCATCACTGGCGTCATGGCCATTGATGCGCACGCGCTCGTTGTACTGCAGCAAATGTGGTGAGGTATAGCAGCCAACACGCTGGCCGGCGGCGAGGAGACCCGCTTCCAGCGCGGCAACACAGGAGCCCTTGCCATTGGTGCCGGCCACGGTGACGACACGTGCACCACCGGGATCGATACCCAGGCGCCGCGCCACCCGGGCGACCCGTTCCAGGCCCAGCTCGATGCCTCGCGGGTGGTGGGACTCCATCCAGGCCAGCCACTCGGGCAGGCTGCTCGGCGCACTCATGTTGTGCCTCGGCTCAGGCTGCCTGGCGCTGCAGCTTCGACAGCAGGCGTCCGACCGTATCGCGCATCTCGCAGCGGTGCACGATCATGTCGATGGCACCGTGACTGAGCAGAAACTCGCTGCGCTGGAAGCCCGGAGGCAACTTCTGGCGAATGGTCTGCTCGATGATGTTGGGTCCGGCAAAACCGGCACGGGCGCCAGGCTCGGCAATATTGATGTCGCCGAGTAGCGCCAGGCTGGCGGACACGCCACCGTAGATCGGATCGGTGAGCACCGAGACATAGGGTACACCGGCCTGCTTCATGCGCTCCAGCACGGCACTGGTCTTGGCCATCTGCATCAGGGAAATCAGTGCTTCCTGCATGCGTGCGCCACCGGAAGCCGAGAAGCAGACCAGGGGAATGCGCTCCTCCAGTGCCAGATGCGCGGCCCGGGTGAACTTCTCTCCCACGGCGTAACCCATGGAGCCGCCGTGGAAATTGAACTCGAAGGCATTCACTACGAGGGGCCGGCCGTGCAGCAGGCCGCGCATGGCAATCAGGGCATCCTTCTCGCCGGTCAGCTTCTGCGCAGCGCTGAGACGATCCCGGTACTTTTTCTTGTCGCGAAACTTGAGACGATCAATCGGCTCGATGTCTTCGAACACCTCCTCTCGCCCCTCCTTGTCGAGGAACACATCGAGGCGCCGGCGCGCACCAATGCGCATGTGGTGGTCACACTTGGGGCAGACATCGAGGTTGCGCTCCAGCTCGGGACGGTACAGCACCGCCTCGCACTTCACGCACTTCTTCCACAGGCCCTCCGGCACGTTGGAGCGACGATCGCGCTTCTCCGCGCGAACGATCGAGGGCATGATCTTGTCAATCCAGCTCATGGCTGTCTCCACACTCGGTTCAGGGTCAGGCGGCCGCGTCGAGGCCCGCCCGGATATCCGCAATCAGGGACGCGGCGCGCTCCGCCGCAGCGTCAAAGCCGGCGCCACCACGTACTGCCGCCGCCATGCGCTCCACCAGCGCGCTGCCCACCACGACACCCTCGGCCAGGGCGGCCACGGCACGGGCCGAATCGGCATCCTTGATCCCGAAGCCCACTGTGACCGGCAGCGACGTCTGTGCCTTGATGCGCTGTACCAGGGCATTCACTGCACCGACATCAAGGTTGCCCGCACCTGTCACGCCCTTCAGGGACACACAGTACAGATAGCCACTGGCGAGCTCGGCAACCTTGCGGATACGCGCATCCGTGGTGGTCGGCGCCAACAGGAAGATCATGTCGATACCCGCCGCGGCCAGCGCCGTCTGCAGTTCGCCGGCCTCCTCCGGTGGCATGTCGACGATCAGCAAACCATCGACACCGGCACCGGCCGCCTCGCTCGCAAAACGCTCGTAACCCATGCGCTCCACGGGGTTGGCGTAACCCATCAGCACCACCGGTGTCTCGGCATCCTGCTCACGGAAAGTCCGCACCATATCGAGGACGTCGCGCAGGCTGACATGATGGGTCAGGGCACGCTCGTGGGCGAGCTGGATCACCGGCCCTTCGGCCATGGGGTCGGAAAACGGCACGCCGAGTTCGATCAGGTCAGCGCCCGCCGCCACCAGCCGGTGCATCATACCGACGGTGATACCCGGCTCCGGGTCACCCGCCACAATATAGGGCACCAGCGCCTTGCGCACACTGCCCCCGACCGCGGCGAAACGACGTTCGATACGACTCACTGCTTGTTCCTCTGCTGCGACGCTGCTCATCTCAGACACTGATGCCGTCAATCTCGGCAACGGTAAGAATATCCTTGTCACCACGCCCGGACAGGTTGATCACGATGTGCTGTTCGGGGTCAAGGCTGGCCGCCAGCTTCTGCGCCCAGGCCAGGGCGTGACTGGATTCCAGCGCGGGCATGATACCTTCGATCCGGGTCAGTTGGCGAAAGGCTGCCAGAGCCTCGTCATCGTTGACGGTCACGTACTCGACGCGGCCGACATCCTTGAGCCAGGCATGCTCCGGCCCCACACCCGGATAATCCAGGCCGGCCGAGACCGAGTGCGTGTGGATGATCTGACCGTCGTCGTCCTGCATCAGGTAGGTGCGGTTACCGTGCAGGATGCCAGGACGCCCGGCAGCGAGTGGCGCGGCATGATGACCACTGTCAACTCCGTAGCCCCCCGCCTCGACGCCGTACATACGCACACTGGCATCGTCGAGGAAGGGATGGAACAGGCCAATGGCATTGGAACCACCACCGACACAGGCCACCAGCGCGTCGGGCAGGCGACCGTTCATGTCGAGGCACTGCTGACGCGCCTCGCGGCCAATGACCGCCTGGAAATCACGTACCAGCTGCGGGTAGGGATGAGGGCCGGCCACGGTACCGATGATGTAGAAGGTATCGTCGACGTTGGTGACCCAGTCGCGCAGCGCCTCGTTCATTGCGTCCTTGAGGGTACGCGAGCCGGACTTGACCGGAATCACCTCGGCGCCGAGCAGCTTCATCCGATAGACGTTCAGGGACTGCCGGCGCACGTCTTCCTCGCCCATGTAAACCTGGCACTTCAGGCCCAGACGTGCGGCGATGGTGGCGGTGGCAACACCGTGCTGGCCGGCGCCGGTCTCGGCAATGACCCGGGTCTTGCCGGTATGTTTGGCCAGCAGCGCCTGGCCCACCGTATTGTTTACCTTGTGCGCGCCCGTGTGGTTGAGATCCTCGCGCTTGAGAAAGACCTGCGCACCACCCCAGGTACGGCTCAACCGCTCGGCGTGATACAGGGGCGACGGGCGGCCGACATAGTGCGCCAGATCGCGATCCAGCTCCGCACGAAATGCCGGGTCACCGGCCAGACGCCGATAGGCGGCCTCCAGTTCATCCAGTGCCGAGATCAGGGTTTCCGCAACAAAACGGCCCCCGTAGGGCCCGAAGTGCCCACGGGCATCCGGAACCGCCGCATAATCCACTCCTGCTGCCTGCTTGCTCACGTCACCGCCCTCTCAATGTTCTGCATCGGCCTGTCGCACCGCTGCGATCAGCGCCTCAATACGTTCAGCTGCCTTGCGTCCGGGAGCCACTTCGACGCCACCGCTGACATCCACGGCCCAGGGCCGCACACGGCGTACCGCGGCACCGACATTGTCCGGATTCAGCCCTCCGGCCAACACGACCTGCGGCGCCAGGGCCCGTGGTACCTGTTCCCAGTCGAACACCTCACCGGTGCCCCCTGGCACTCCCGGGCGGTAGGTATCCACCAGCAGCGCCCGCGAACCGGGGTAAGCCTGCACCCGCTCGGCGAGATCAACCCCGGGACGCATGCGCACGGCCTTGATCCAGGGGCGATCGAAGCTGGCGCAATAAGCCTGCGCCTCATCCCCATGGAACTGCAGCAGGTCCAGGGGTACCTGCTGCAGCACCGCGCGCACCGTATCGGCCTCGGCATCGACAAACAGGCCGACGCTGCTGACGAAAGGCGGCAACACACGGCAGATCGCCGCCGCCTGTGCCACGTCGACACAGCGCGGGCTGGGTCCGTAAAACACCAGACCGATGGCATCCGCACCCGCCGCAGCCGCGGCCAGCGCATCCGCTTCACGGGTGATCCCGCAGATTTTGACTCGCGTTCTGGACAACCGGGAAGATCCGGAAAAAGTGACTGAAATCAGCGGGAAATCATACCAGATACCCCGGGAGAGTGTCTGTAGATCACCGTGCCAACGCAGGAGCCCCGGACAAATGCGGAGCAAGCCAGGCCGGGCCCGGAGTGTCAGAGGGCAAGCCCCAGCCGGGATCGTAGCGCACATCCACCAGATACAGCCCATGAGGTGGCGCCGTCACCCCACCCCGGCTGCGATCGCGACCGGCCAGCACTTCGGCGGTCCAGCCTGGCGACGCATCCCCGCAGCCCACGGCGCTGAGCACCCCGGTGATGTTGCGCACCATGTGGTGCAGGAAGGCATTGGCCTGCAGATCAATCACCACCCAATCCCCCGCGCGCTGCACGGAAATGAAATGCAGGTTGCGCATCGGCGTGCGCGACTGGCAGCCGGCCGCCCGAAACGCGGAGAAGTCCTGCTCACCGAGCAGGCACTGGGCCTCGCGGTGCATCAGCGCCGCATCCAGTGGCTTCGGCATGAAAGTGACCTGTCCGGCCAGGTGAGCCGAGCGCAATGGCCGATTGAGGATGACGTAGCGGTAGCGCCGCGCGGTGGCACTGAAGCGGGCGTGAAAATCGCCGGCCACGGGACAAGCCCACTTCACCGCGATATCCGCAGGCAGGGTGGCATTGGCACCGAACACAAAGGCCTTCTCGGTGCGGTCGGCCGGGTTGTCGAAATGCACCACCTGATGACTGGCATGCACCCCGGCATCGGTGCGACCGGCGCAGGCCAGCTGCACCGGGGCGGCGGCGACGCGGCTGAGCACGTCTTCCAGGTGCTCCTGCACCGTGGGGGTGCCCGGACGCGCCTGGCGCTGCCAGCCCTGATAGCGGCTGCCGTTGTACTCCAGGGCGATGGCAACGCGCCCACCGGCAGGCAGTGGGCGCGCAAAGGGACGTTCCGTGGTTTTCATGTCAGTCGAGGACAGGGAGGCCCGGATCAGGAGGCTCGCTGCAGCAGTGCGCTGGCCTCCTCGCGCTGCTCCGGGCTGCCCTCCTGCATTACTTCCTCGAGGATTTCACGGGCACCATCGCCATCCCCCATGTCGATATAGGCACGGGCAAGGTCCAGCTTGGTGGCGATTTCATCATCATCGGACAGAAAGGCATATTCGTCGCCGTCCTCGTCACCGCTCTCGCCGGCTGGGGCCGCCATGTCGCCGGCAGTACCGGCGAGAGGCGCATCCGTTGCCGCGAGTGCATCGGACTCGTCGAAGGTGAGGTCTTCCGGCAGCTCGAAGTCGTCGTCGCCGAAGCCGGCAGTCACGTCGTCGGCCTGCACAGGGTCGGTGGCCGTATCGGAAACTGCCTCGGCAGCAGCTCCGGCAACAGACTCAGCGCCAGCGCCGGAATCCTCTGGCAGCAGGGTCTCGAAGGTGCTGTCGAGGCCACCATCGAGATCGACCGCCTGCCCGCTTGCAAACTCAGCGTCCGGCTCGCCATCCAGATCGCCTTCCAGCTCAACACCCAGCTCATCCCCGAGAGACTCACCAAACAGCCCCTCGAACTCCCCTTCATGGCCCTCCGGCGACTCGCTGGCGGCCAGTTGCGGAGCGCCTCCCTGTGCCGCGGCGTCATCGTCCAGCTCACCCAGATCCAGGTCCAGATCATCGAGGCCGGCCATGCCTTCCAGTGCCAGGTCAAACTCGCTGTCATCACCCAGATCGATATCCAGCTCGCTACCGCCGGGCTGCGCCGTGGCATCACTCCCGGACCAGTCGATACCGGCGCCGGATTCGGCCTCCTGCGATATGCCAGGCACCGCGCCCGTCGCACCCGCGGCGGGTGTTTCATCGTCGAGGTCAAGCTCAAAATCCAGCGCGCCGAAATCATCGCCATCGGTATCGCTCTGCAACCCGGCCCCGGTGGTCGGGGTGATACCGGGCAGCTCGTCCAGGGTCGGCAGGGCTTCCTCTTCTTCCGTCGCAGCCTCCACATCTCCGGGACCGGTCAGCGCGGGCGAATCGAAATCCAGGCCGTCGCCGACATCGCTGAGATCGCCACCAAACCCGTCGTCCTCAGTGTCGGCGTCGAGATCAAGATCGAGGATGAGATCGTCCCCTCCGAGGCGACTTTCATCGCCACCGGCGGTCTCTCCATCATCGAAGCTGATGGAGTCAGCATCGTCAGCCGCGGACTCAACCGGAATATCCGCGACGTCCATCGCCGTGCTGGCGGGAACGTCATCCAGCCAGTCGGACACGCCGTCAACGCTGGACATGTACTCCTTGACCTGTGCCTCCGCGCCGCGGTCTCCCAGAGTCTGAAGTCCCGCCCAGGCGGCGAGAAACCCGGCCTTGTCACCGGAATCGACATAAAGCTCGGCAAGCTTCGCGCGCAGGTCACTGCGCTCGGGCTCGTTGGCAATCGCCGTACCCAGAAGGTCCGCGGCCTGCTGATGGCGGCCGTAGGCGATGTAGATATCGGCCTCGGCGATAGCGTCCCCGGTTTCGGCACGAACCGGCGTGGCGGGAGCCTCACCCGCCACCGCACCCACTGCGCCGGCGGCAGCTGCCGCCATGCCGGCAGCTGCGCCGGACGCGGGTGCGGTCTGATCACCGGTATCCGGCTCGTCACTGATCAGGGCATCGTCGTCGATATCAAAGGATTCGAGAGGCTCCAGCGCTTCCCCGGAGCTGGTACTGGCAACCTCCTCCGCTGCGGCCTTGCGGCGTCGTGCCAGCAGCCCTCCGAGAAGCAGTAACAGGGCGACAGCGGCTCCAGCCGCGAGATAGAGAGGGTTGAAGCCCCCGGGATCGGGTGTCGGGGGCGGCGGCTGCACTGGCGCGGATGCGGGGGGTGATGGCGCCACCGCGGGCGCGGCATCGTCGTAGTTGAAGTCCACAGCATCGCGCTCTTCCACCACCGCCGGCTCTCGGCCCACGCTGTCCTGCAGGGCAGCCAACTGCTCGTCCTTCAGCGAGACGAGGCGCTGCAGGGTCGCCATCTGACGCTCCATGTCACTCAGGCGCGAGCGCAACTCCTCGCTCTCCCGACGCGACTCGTCAAGCAATTCCTGGTTCGAGGCAAGCTCCTCACGCAGCGCGCTGAGCGCCACTCCATCGGCTCCGGCCGCGGCACTGCCGGCATCGGCACCACCCGCACCCGCAGCGATGGACAGGCGATCCGCGACGGGGGCCGGGGCCGGGGCTCGTTCGCCGGGAGCACGCGCATCGAGGCGCGGCCCCGAGACCTCGGCGGTGGCGACGCGTTCGCCACTGCGCCAGGCGCGATTGTGGGCTGCAACCTCCTCGCGCGCCTCGGCGCCGCCGATCTGGCGCACTTCTTCACTGGTAGGCAGGCGCAGCACATAGCCGGATTTGACCAGGTTGATATTGCCGCGCATGAAGGCCTCGGGGTTGAGGCGCTGGATGGCGAGCATGGTTTGCTCCACCGAGGCGCCGGCATCCGGGCGGAACCGGCTGGCAATCTGCCACAGGGTATCGTTGTGCTGGACCCGGTATTCACGCTCCCCGGTTGCCTCCGGCAGGCCGGTGCGGGCAGGCGGCGGCGCCGTGGGACGCTCACGCACCGGAGCCACAGGTGGTGTGGATGCCTCTTCGGCGGCGCGACGCATGGCCGACGTGGCAGCCGCCGGGGCCACCGGCTGCACACCGCGCTCACCCAGGGTGGGCGGGTCGAGCAACACCGTGTATTCACGCAGCAGGCGTCCGCTGGGCCAGCGTGCCTCAAGCATGAAATTCAGAAACGGCTCGACCACGGCGTCGCGGCTGGTGACACGCACCCGACCAACGCCGCGATCATCAAGCTCGACCTCGAAGCGCAGATTGGTGAGAAAGAAGTCGCGGTCCACCCCGGCACGGCGAAAATCCTCCGCGGAAGCCAAACGCACGATCACCTGGCTGGCGTCGAGGTTGCCGACGTCGAACAGGCGAATCTGGGCATCGAGGGGTTGGTTGAGAGTCGAGTTAAGGGTGATTTCACCCAGCCCCAGGGCGTTGACAAGGCCAGCCTGCAATGCGCTGATGGCCAGAATCGCAGAGGCCAGCTTTTTTCGAACCATAGTGAACACCTTGTTCCCATGTGACGTCGCCGTCGTCTTCAGACAGGGTAGACCAGCCACCGCGTCCGCGCCCGCCAGAGACCACCACAAAAACGGCCCCGGACCAGGCGTTCGCCCGCTCGCACGACCCCGTGCAGCACTGCGGACCCGCGCAGTCGCAGGCACTGCACGGCCAACTCCTGGAAAAATTCTCTGGAAATCAACGCAAGTATTAGCTAGATGGTGCTTTTCATCAAGATTTCGGCCAGCTGCACACTGTTAACTGCCGCACCTTTCCGAAGATTGTCCGCGACCACCCAGAAATCGAGCTGATGGCTGCCGTGGCCACCATCGCGCACACGCCCGACACAGACCCGGTCGCGATCAAAGCGATCGGACACCGCCGCAGGCCAGATGCCCCGTTCGGGCTGGTCGACCAGCTTGACGCCGGGCTGACGCCGCAAAAGCTTGCGCGCGGCCACGGCACCCAGGGGCTCCCGGGTTTCAACGTGCAGTGCCAGGCTGCTGCCGTGGAACACGGGGGCCTGCACCACGCTGACGCTGCCGGGAAGTGAAGCCAGGCCGAGCAGGGCTGCCAGGTCACGGGCGACGGCGAGCTCGGCGCTGCCGTGTCCATCCGCATCAAGCTCCCCGACCTGGGGCAGCAGATTGAACGCGAGTTGCCCGGGAAACAGTCGGGGCTCTGGCCCCAAACCATTGAGCAGGCGCGCGCTCTGCCGGGCCAATTCCTCGACACCACCCCGGCCGGCAGCGGAGGCAGGTTCGAGCAGCACCAGGTTGAGATGCTGCAGGCCGCCCCCTGCCGCCAGCACCGGGGACAGCACCAGCGCCGCCGCCAGCGCCCCGGCCATGGGGCTTGCAACCACCGTGGCCGGGGCGGCGGCCTGTACGGTCTCAGCCTGTAATTCCGCCACCGCCAGCAGGGCACCCGGGCGGGCCCCGGCATCACGCGTCAGGTCGACAACGCGACAGCCGGCCGCCAGCAACGGTGCCACATCCACTGACTCCAGCAGAAACACGAGGCTGACCCGGGTAAAGTCGAAACCCTCGAAGGCCGCAAGACGCAGGGGGCGGCCACGAAAGTTGGCGACCTCTCCGGTCTCGGCACCCGCCACAACCAGACCATGAACGGCACCGACCGGCAGCTCACGCTCCTCGATCACCTCGAGCAACTGGTCCGCCAGCAGGCTGCCGACACCAATAATGGCAATATCCTGCGCTCCACCCAAGGCTCAGCGCTCCAGCAGGATGCGCAGCATGCGCCGCAGGGGCTCGGCGGCACCCCACAACAACTGGTCACCCACGGTGAAGGCATTGAGGTACTCCGGCCCCATGTTCAGCTTGCGCAAACGGCCTACCGGAATGGTCAGGGTGCCGGTCACAGCCGTTGGCGTGAGCTCGCGCAAGGTCTGCTCGCGATCGTTCGGAACCACCCTCACCCAGTCGTTGGCGCTGGCAATGATGTCGTTGATCTCGTCCAGCGGCAGATCCCGGGTCAGTTTCAGCGCCAGCGCCTGGCTGTGGCAGCGCATGGCGCCAATGCGCACGCAAGTGCCGTCCACGGGAACCGGCGCGCCGCTGCGGCCGAGGATCTTGTTGGCCTCGGCCTGGGCTTTCCATTCTTCCTTGCTCTGCCCGTTCTCCAGCTGCTTGTCGATCCAGGGCAGCAGGGAGCCCGCCAGCGCATGGCCAAAGTTGTCCCTGGGCAGGGTCTCGCCACGCATGGTTTCGGCCACGACGCGGTCGATGTCCAGAATGGCGCTACGCGGATCGGCCAACAGCTCTGCCGCTCCCGCGTGCAATGCACCCATCTGCGCCAGCAGTTCGCGCATGTTCTGCGCGCCCGCCCCCGAGGCCGCCTGATAGGTCTGGGCACTCGCCCATTCCACCAGGCCGGCATTGAACAGGCCGCCGAGGGCCATCAGCATCAGGCTGACCGTGCAGTTGCCGCCGACATAGTTTTTCACACCACCCTGCAGGGCCTCGTCGATCACGCGGCGGTTGACCGGGTCGAGCACAATCACCGCATCGTCGTTCATGCGCAGGGCGGAGGCGGCATCGATCCAGTAACCCTTCCAGCCGGCGGCCCGCAGTTGCGGGAACACCGCGTTGGTGTAGTCACCGCCCTGGCAGGTGACGATGACGTCAAGCTTGCGCAGAGCCTCGACGTCGTGGGCATCGCCCAGGGGCGGCACCTCACGGCCGATATCAGGGCCGCGCCCACCGACGTTGGACGTGGAAAAGAATACCGGCTCGATGTCGCGGAAGTCGTTCTCGGCCAGCATCCGCTCCATCAGCACGGAGCCCACCATGCCGCGCCAGCCGACGAATCCTACGGTTGTCATGACATTCACCTTGCAGGTTGGTGGCGCGCCTCGGCACGCCACGGACATTGACGTTTCATTCTAACAGCTCTGCGGCCCGGGCCTCAGCCCGCCAGCGCCGCCACTACCGCGTCACCCATGGTAGCCGTATCGACCTGCCGGGTGCCCAGCGTATGGATGTCGCCGGTGCGCAGGCCCTGGTCGAGTACGCGGCCCACCGCCTGCTCGATGGCGTCCGCCGCCTCCGGCGCCGCCAGCGAATAGCGCAGCATCATCGCCGCCGACAGGATCATCGCCAGGGGATTGGCCTTGCCCTGCCCGGCGATATCCGGCGCCGAGCCATGGCAGGGTTCGTACATGCCAAAACCGCCCTCCCCCAGCGCCGCCGAAGGCAGCATGCCGATGGAGCCGGTGAGCATCGCCGCGGCATCGGACAGAATGTCACCGAAGAGGTTGCCGGTGACCATCACGTCGAACTGCTTGGGCGCACGCACCAGCTGCATGGCGGCGTTGTCGACGTACATGTGGGACAGCTCGATGTCCGGGTAGGCCCTGGCCTCCTCGGTCATTACTTCGCGCCAGAGCACGGTGCTCTCCAGCACGTTGGCCTTGTCCACCGAGCACACACGGCGATTGCGCTTGCGCGCCAGGTCGAAGGCCAGGCGCGCGATGCGGCGCACTTCCGATTCGCTGTAGCGATCCGTGTTGAAACCCTCGCGCTCACCGTTCTCCAGGGTGCGGATACCCCGCGGCTCACCAAAATAGATGCCTCCGGTGAGTTCCCGCACGATCATGATGTCCAGCCCCGCCACCACCTCGGGCTTGAGCGTCGAGGCCTCCGCCAGCTGCGGGTAGAGCAGTGCCGGGCGCAGATTGCCGAACAGTTTCAGTTCGGCACGCAAGCCGAGCAGGCCTTTCTCCGGGCGAATCGCACGATCCAGCGCATCCCACTGCGGCCCGCCGATGGCGCCGAACAGGATTGCACCGCTGGCGCGGGCCTTGTCCAGGGTGGCCTGCGGCAGAGGCCCGCCGGTGGCATCAATGGCTGCGCCACCCAGCAGGGCTTCGTCGTAGCTCAGGCCCAGGCCGAAACGCGCATTCACCGCATCCAGCACCTTGCGCGCCTCGGCCAGCACCTCGGGGCCGATGCCGTCGCCGCCAATCATCAGAATCTGCCGGTTCACGTCTGTCACGGTGTCTCTCCAGTTGTCCGGTGGGTTGTCGCGCCTGTCACGAGGCGCGGGACTCAATCACGCTGCAGCGGCTCGAACAGCCAGGGCGCGCACTGCTGCCAGCCCGCCTCGAAGCTGCGGATCGCATCCGCGTCCTGCAGGGTCAAGCCAATATCGTCGAGGCCATTAAGCAGGCAGTAGCGGCGGAATTCGTCCACTTCGAAGGTGATGTGCTCTCCCTCCGGCGTGCGGACTTCGCAGCGCTCCAGATCGACCGTGAGGCGATAGCCCTCACTGGCGTACATTGCCCGGAACAACTGCTCAACGATGGCTGCATCCAGGACGATCGGCAGGATGCCGTTCTTGAAGCAGTTGTTGAAAAAGATGTCGGCAAAGCTCGGCGCGATGACGCA
>JBJHBY010000098.1:0-9140 GCA_050485745.1 Gammaproteobacteria bacterium
GTTCTGCGAGGCGTTCACGGCGCAGGTCACCAGATGCACCTTGGCCTCCAGCCGAACACCGGACATGCCCAATGGTTCCTTGATGCCTTCCTGGTTATCGATCACATACTCCTGGGGCAGAATGTGAAGCACCTTCTGGTCGGCGGGAATGGCCACCGCCTGTGCCGCATCGATGACGCGCTCCAGATCCAGCGGATAGACTTCGCGGTCACGGATAGCAACGATGCCGTGGGAGTTGAGGCTGCGAATATGCGACCCGGCAATGCCCGCGTAGACCGAGTGGATCTGGCAGCCTGCCATCAACTCGGCCTCTTCCACCGCGCGCTGGATGGACTGCACGGTGGACTCGATGTTCACTACCACACCCTTCTTCATGCCCCGGGAAGGATGCGAACCAATGCCCACAATCTCGATCTCGCCCGCCTCGGTGATCGCGCCGACCAGCGCCACGACCTTCGACGTGCCGATGTCAAGCCCGACGATCATGTTGCTGTCCTGTCCACTAGCCATCAGCCCAGACTCCCGGATGTCGCTGTTGTTTGAAAAATTCCCGCGCCTGCCGAGCGATTTTTCCAGCCTACGGCGAGGCCGTTGTCGTGACGCAGATCCACGTAGGCAACCTGATCGAATTGTTGTTGCAGGACATTGCGATAGGCGATCAGGAAGCGCTGCATCTTTTTCATGACGTCGCCGCGCCCAAGATTCAGGGTGACACCACCATCAAGCTCAGCAACCCAGCCTCCACGCGCATCTGTGGAAAGGCGCACCAACTGCAGTTCCTGTTCGGACAGCAGTGTGCTGAGCGCACCAAACCGACCGACCACCTCCGATGCCTGGTGGTCGGGTCCGACCAGGTGGGGCAGACCAGTGGTATCACCGCGGCGCTGCGGCCTGAAGATCTCTCCCCGATGATTAAGCAAGGCATCATCTCCCCAGAGTGCGATAGGGCGCTGCTCGGTAATCCTGACGATCAGTTCATCGGGCCAACTGCGTGTCACGGCCACTTCATCCACCCAGGGCAGAGCCAGCAACTCCGCACGGATCCGCTCCAGGTTGACGGTGACGAAGCCACTTCCAGCCAGCAGCGGCTCGACTTCGGCAACCAGTTCGTCGCGGCTGACATGTGCCAGCTCCCCCGTGAACAGAACCCGGGACACGGGCTGTTGTTGCAGCCTGATCACGGCCTCGTGCAGGAGCAGACCGGTACCGAGGAGAAGCCCCAGACCGATCGCCACCGGCAGCAGCCGCTTCAGCTGCAGCCACCATCCACCCATCAACTGGCGCTTCTGACGACGCACAGCGCCACGCGGGGTGCGACGCAAACGGCTCACGCGGCACCTCCAGGCAGGCTCTGCTGCAGAATCGATTTCACCAGAGCATCGAAGTCCATACCCGCGGCAACTGCTGCCATCGGCACCAGGCTGTGATCTGTCATCCCCGGTATGGTGTTGACCTCGAGCAGGAAGAACTCTCCGCTGGTGGCATCCTGCATTACATCGACACGCCCCCAGCCACGGCAACCCAGGCTGTCAAAGGCTGCCAGGCACAGGTCCCGCAAGCGCCGCTCCTGGGCCGGGTCAAGGCCACAGGGGCAGATGTAACGCGTACCGGAAGCCACATACTTGGCTTCGTAGTCGTAAAAGGCGCGATCGGTTTCCAGGCGAATCGCCGGCAGGGCCTCGCGCCCGAGAATGGCAACCGTGAATTCCGCACCACGAATACAGCGCTCCGCCAACACCACGCTGTCGAAGCGCGCGGCCTCAGCGTGCGCAGCCGCCAGATCCTCGACGGAACTGACCCGGGCCATACCAAGACTGGAGCCTTCGTGGGACGGCTTCACGATCACCGTCGACCAGCGCGCGATCAGATCCGCATAGTCGGTGCCTGCATCCAGCCGGGCAAACTCCGGAGTGGGCAGCCCGATACCCGTCCACAACTGCTTGCTGCGCAGTTTGTCCATGGCCAGGGCGGAGGCCAGCACACCACTGCCGGTGTAGCTCAGCCCAAGCAGTTCCAATGCTCCCTGTACCGTTCCATCTTCCCCGCCCGGGCCATGCAGGGCGATAAAGACATGACGCACACTGTCGGGCATGCCGCGCAACCAGCCAGGCTGCGCCGTGTCGATGGCAATAGCCTTCACACCCTGGCGGTGCAGCGACTCGAGCACGGCATTGCCGCTCTTCAGTGAAATGGCTCGTTCTGCGGAATTCCCTCCCAGGAGAACCGCAACATCTCCCTGCAGGCTGCGAATGGCCGGGGCAGAATTCATGACATGCCTCCAAGATCCGATGTCGCCAGCTCAGCAGCAATGGCGCCGATGTTTCCCGCACCCTGGGTCAGAATCACATCACCGGGGCGAACCACCGCGGCGAGCACTGACTGTACCGACTCACTGCTTTCGACATGAACCGGCTCCACCTGGCCGCGCTGCCGGATGGAACGGCAAAGACTGCGACTGTCGGCGCCGGGAATGGCCTCCTCCCCGGCCGCATAGACGTCGAGCAGTAACAGCGCGTCGACCAGGGAAAGCACCCTCACAAAATCTTCATAGAGATCACGGGTTCGACTGAAGCGATGGGGCTGATAGATCATCAACAGGCGGCGCCCGGGCCAGGCCTGACGGGCAGCCGCAATGGTAGCCTCCACCTCCGTGGGATGGTGACCATAATCATCCACCAGCAGTGCGTGCCCACCCGCGACGGGAATTTCGCCATAGCGCTGAAAGCGACGTCCAACGCCCTGAAACTGCTCCAGCCCGCCAATGATTGCCGTATCGGGGATACCCTCATCACTGGCCACTGCAATGGCAGCAGTTGCATTCAGTACATTGTGGATGCCGGGCATGCCCAGCACGATATCCAGATCAACCAACCCTCCGGGGCGACTCACGCTGAAGCAGGTCTGCAAGCCCTGGGGACGAATACTGTGAATGCGGTAGTCGGCATCGGCGTCGCGACCGTACAGCAGGGTCGCCCTGCCGACTTCCGGAAGGACTTCGCGAACAACCGGGTCATCGATGCACAGAACGGCCATGCCGTAGAACGGCAGATTGTGCAAAAACTCGATGAACGTCTGTTTGAGACGACCGAAATCGCCACCATAGGTGGCCATGTGATCCGCCTCGATATTGGTGACGACGGATACCAGGGGCTGCAGGTGCATGAAAGAGGCGTCGCTTTCGTCAGCTTCGGCGATCAGATAGCGACTCTCGCCCAGGCGGGCATTGCTTCCGGCACTGTTGACCAGCCCCCCGATGATGAATGTTGGATCAAGGCCTGCCTCGGCAAAAATACCGGCAATCATACTCGTCGTAGTGGTTTTTCCATGGGTTCCGGCCACTGCAATCCCGTGGCGGTAACGCATCAGTTCCGCCAGCATTTCTGCGCGACGCACCACCGGAATGCGACGCTGATTCGCTGCCTCGATCTCCGGATTCGTGGTGCCTACTGCACTGGAGCTGACGACCACATCGGCACCCTGCACAGACTCCGCCCGATGTCCGATGAACACCTGCGCGCCGAGCGCCTGCAACCGCGCGGTACTCTTGGAAGCACGCAGGTCAGAACCCGTCACGAGATAACCCAGATTGATCAGCACCTCAGCGATACCACACATGCCCGCACCACCGATGCCGACAAAATGAATGCGGCGTACCCGGCGCATGCCCGGGATCACATAGCGCGCGCTATCGCTCACGGGCCACCTCCAGACAGGCATCAGCGACGTGCTCGGCAGCGCCCGGCCGCGCCGCGGCGCGCGCATTGCGCGCCCACTGCAACAAAATCTGCTCCTCCCGGTCCAGGTCGAACAGCTGCTCCAACTCCGCACCGAGACGCTGCGGACTGAGTTGTGCCTGGGGCAGCAGTCGCCCGGCACCACGCGCCACCAACCAGCGCGCATTGGCACTCTGGTGGTCATCGATGGCATGGGGTAGCGGCACCAGCAGGGCACCGATGCCGGCTGCGGTCAACTCCGCGATGGTGAGCGCTCCCGCGCGGCACAGCACCACGTCGGCCCAGGCATAGGCCTGCGCCATGTCGCTGATGAAATCGTCGACGCGGGCGTCCAGCTTCAGACCCGAGTAGTCCGCCCGCACACCGGCGTCGTTGCCGCGACCGGTCTGGTGCCAGACCAATGGCCTGCGCGAGGCATCCATACCAGCGAGCGCCGCCGGTACCAGGGTATTCAGTGGCTGCGCACCCAGGCTCCCACCCAACACCAGCAGTCGCAGCGGTCCGCTACGCTGCACCCAGCGTTGTTCGGGTTCGGGAAGCCTGGCGATGGCCGCGCGCACCGGATTGCCGATCCAGGTACCACGGGTTCCGGCCCAGTCTCCCGGAAAACCACTGAGCACTCGCCGTGCAAGGCGAGCGAGCAGGCGATTGGTCGTACCGGGCACAGCATTCTGTTCATGAATGAGCAGTGGGCGTCGCAGCAACCAGGCCGCGACCCCGCCTGGGCCAGCGACATAGCCACCAAGACCGAGCACACAGCCGGGACGCAAACGCCAGATCAGGCTCAGCGACTGCCAGAATCCCGCCATCAATGCGAGAGCTCCCTGAAGACGCTGCAAGGCGCCTTTGCCGCGCAGGCCGGCCACCCGAATGTAGTGGATCGGGATCCCGGCCCGGGGCACCATCTCGGACTCGAGTCCACGCCGGGTGCCCAGCCAGTGCACCCGTGCACCACGCCGTGCCAGGACCTCGGCCACGGCCAGAGCCGGAAACACATGCCCGCCAGTGCCGCCGGCCATGATCAGAATGGTCGCACGCTGCGGCTCAGTCATGGCGCGACCCTCCCGGCAGCTCCAGTGCCAGCCGCAAGACCAGCGCGATCATCACCAGACTGACCAGCAGACTGCTACCCCCGTAGCTGATGAAAGGCAGAGTCAGGCCCTTGGTCGGCAACAGGCCACTGCTGACGCCGATGTTGATGAAGACCTGGGCACTGAACAGCAATGCTGCGCCGTAAGCGAGGTAGGCGCCGAAACAGCGCCCCGCCAGCTCCGCGCGCCGACCCAGCCTGAGAATGCTGCCCACCAGCACCACGAACAGGCCAATCACGAACAGCGATCCGAGCAGGCCGAACTCCTCCGCCCAGATTGCAAAGATAAAATCGGTATGCGCTTCAGGCAGGTAAAACAACTTTTGCACACTGTTGCCGAGACCGACACCAAACCACTCGCCTCGCCCAAAGGCGATCAGGGACTGGGTGAGTTGGTAGCCGGTATTGAACTGATCCGCCCAGGGATCGGTGAATGCGGTCAGGCGTTTCACCCGATAGGGCTCCAGCACCACGAGCGCCGCCAGCCCGAACACGCCCAGGGCTCCGACCAGCAGGAACTGGAACAACCGGGCTCCAGCAAGAAACAACATGCCGAGCGCCGTCGCGACTATCACCACTGCCGCACCGAAATCCGGCTGCAGCAGCAACAACAGCACGATCACGCCGACCAGAAGGATCGGGCGCAGGAACCCCGTCCAGCTTTCGCGCACATCCACCTGGCGCCGCACCAGATAGCCGGCGAGGTACACCACCATGAAGAGCTTGGCCAGCTCCGAAACCTGGACGGTCATGATGCCCAGATTGAGCCAGCGGCGGCTGCCGTTGACCTCCCTGCCAACACCGGGAATCAACACCAGTACCAGCAGGACAATCGCAGACAGAAGCCACAGCCAGCCCGTACGCTCCCAGAACGCAAGCGGCAGCTGCAAAACAATGACAGCCGCGGTTACGGCAATGAGCAAATGCAACAGATAACGCTGTACGTGGAAGAACGGATTCTGGTAGAAGACCGCCGCGTGCTCGATCGACGCCGAGCCGATAGCAATGAAACCCACGGCAAGCAGGGCCAGCACAACAGCAGCAAGCCAGCGCGCCCGATCCTGCAGGGGCAGAACCAGCAAGGAATTGTCGCCGCGCATCAGCACGTGACACCTCCTGTCAGTTCGCGTACCGCCGCCGCGAATACTTCACCACGCTCCATGTAGTGACTGAACATATCAAAGCTTGCGCAGGCCGGGGAAAGCAGAACACGATCACCCGGCTGCGCCAGATTACGTGCGATATTCACTGCTTCCGCCATACTGTCAGCCCGGTGCAGCGGCAATACGCCTTCAAGACACTGAGCCAGGCGCCCGGCATCCCGGCCGATCAGCACCGCAGCACGCCCCCACTGTGCAAGGACGCTCTGCAAGGGCGTGAAATCCGCTCCCTTGCCGTCCCCGCCAGCAATCAGAACAACACGTCCGCGGCCGTCACCACAGAGACCGTCAATCGCTGCAAGGGTGGCACCGACATTGGTTCCCTTGGAATCATTGATGTAATCCACGTCGTCGATACGCGCCACCCGCTGACAGCGGTGTGGCAGTCCCTGAAAGCGCCGCAGTGCGCGCAGCATGGACTCCATGGGCAACCCGGCCGCATGTCCGATCGCCAGGGCCGCGAGGGCATTGGACAGGTTATGGCGCCCGGCAATCTGCAATTCCGAGGCCGGCATCAGAGTGTCTCGCCCCAACATCAGCATGCCCGTCGGCCCCACACCAAAGGCGCGCAGGTCAGGTGTATCCAGGCCAAAGGACCACTCCGTCATCCCCTGTGCCAACAGTGGCCGCGACAGCGGATCCGCACGATTGACCACCACTTGTCGCGCCCCCCGGAAGATGCGCTGCTTGGCCTGGTGGTAGGCGATGCGATCCGGGTATCGATCCAGATGGTCCGGGCTCAGATTGAGGAGACACGCCACGTCGGCATTCAAACGGCGGCAGCGCTCCAGCTGGAAGCTGGATAATTCGAGCACGTACAGATCGATCGCATCATCGAGCAGATCCAGCGCGGGAATACCCAGATTGCCCCCTACCGCGACCCGCCTCCCGGCTTCGCTGGCCATGGCACCGACCAGGGTAGTCACGGTACTCTTGCCGTTGGAGCCGGTGATCGCGACGATCGGTGCGGAGGCTGCTTCGACGAACAGGTCGATATCCCCGCTGGCGGCGATACCGGCGCTGAGCGCCGCTGCCACGGCGGGCTCCTGCAGGGAAATGCCCGGGCTGACATAAAGGGTCGAAGCCGAGCCCAGAACATCGGCGGCGAAACTCCCGAGATGCACCGGGACTGCCGGCATCTCGCGGGACAGCTCCTCGAGACCAGGCGGCGCCACGCGACTGTCAACCACGGCAAAGGACTGACCCTGTCGCGCCAGATGCCTGGCCACGGAGAGCCCCGTCTGGCCGAGGCCGACGATCACGCGCCGTTGATCCGATGCAATCAGTCCCATAACCCGCCTGTGCGCTCCTCTCCCGTGTATCCCGTCAACGCAGCTTCAGGGTCGCCAGCCCCACCAGTACCAGCATCACCGTGATGATCCAGAAACGAACGATCACCCGGGGTTCCGGCCAGCCCTTGAGCTCGAAGTGATGATGAATCGGTGCCATGCGAAAGATTCGCCGTCCGGTCAGTTTGTAGGACGCCACCTGCAGCATCACCGAAACAGTCTCGAGCACGAAAATGCCGCCCATGACAAAAAACACGATCTCGTGCCGGGTAATGACCGCGACCACACCCAGCGCCGCACCCAGGGCCAACGCCCCGACGTCGCCCATGAAGACCTGGGCCGGATACGTGTTAAACCAGAGAAAGCCAAGGCCTGCCCCGGCAAGTGCGGCACAGAACACCACCAGCTCGCCACTACCTGCCACATAGGGAATCAACAGATATTCAGCAAACTGCACATTGCCCGTCACATAGGCAAAGATGCCCAGGGCACTTCCAACCATGACCGTCGGCATGATCGCCAGACCATCAAGGCCATCGGTCAGGTTGACCGCATTACTGGCACCGACGATGACAAAGTAGGCGAGAAGAACGAAGAACGGGCCCAACTGCAACGCCACATCCTTGAAGAATGGAACATAGAGCTGGGTGTCCACCGGCGAGTCAGCGATCGCGTACAGAAACAGTGCCGCGCCCAGACCACCAATGGACTGCCAGAAATATTTCCAGCGCGCCGGCAGCCCCCTTGGGTTCTTCTCGATCACCTTGCGGTAGTCATCGACCCAGCCCACGGCCCCGAACACCAGCAATACCGCCACGACCGTCCAGACATAGGCGTTGCGCAAATCTGCCCACAACAACGTACTGATGGTGATGGCCACCAGAATCAATGCTCCGCCCATCGTCGGCGTACCGGACTTGGACAGGTGGCTCTGCGGACCGTCGCTGCGAATGGCCTGACCGATCTGCAGCTGGTTCAGCCGCTCGATCATGACAGGACCCACCAGCAGTGATATACCCAGAGCGGTCATCACGCCGAGGATGGCCCGAAGGGTCAGATACTGAAATACACTGAACGCACTGATGTGCTGCGCCAGATATTCTGTCAGCAGATAAAGCATCAGTGTGGTTCTCCGTCCGCGCCGACGCAGAGTGCATCGACGACCTGATCCATACCAGCACTGCGCGATCCCTTCACCAGCAGCACATCGACCTGTAATTCGTCCAGGGCCGCACACAAGGCATCCCTGTGTGCAAACGCCCGACTACCGGCGCCAAATCCCTGTGCGACATCACTCGCCCTGGCGCCGGCTGCCCAGAGAACATCAATACCGGCCTCAGCTGCATAGCGCCCCACCTGACGGTGGAATTGCGAGGAATCCTCGCCGAGCTCGGCCATGTCGCCGAGCAGGAGTGCACGACGACCACTGCAACTCGCCAGAACATCGATCGCGGCTCGCACAGCTTCCGGATTGGCGTTGTAACTGTCATCAATCAACAATCGGCCGCGGCCATCGCGCCGGGGTTCGAGTCGGCGCGGAACAGGGCGCATCGCCGCAAGCCCGGCTGCAATTGCCGCCGCGTCAGCACCCACTGCAAAGGCCGCACTGGCGGCGGCACAGGCATTCAGCACGTTGTGACGGCCGAGTAGCGCCAGCTTCACTTCCACCGACCCACCTGGCAGCACCAGATCGAAGCGTTGGCCGTCCGTCCCGGTGCACAAGTTGCGTGCATGGATATCCGCCTGCGGGGTTTCCAGGCCATAGCTCAACACCCGTGCGCCGCCTGCGTATCCGCGCCACAGTTCGGAGAACGGGCCGTCCAGCTGAATGATCGCCACACCGTCTTCCGCCACAGCCCGATAGATC
>JBJHBY010000098.1:9150-11988 GCA_050485745.1 Gammaproteobacteria bacterium
GCCAAATCCATCGAGATGGGCAGGCAGGGCGTTGGTGACCAGTGCCACGTCCGGAAGGGCAAATCGACACAGCCAGGCAATATCCCCCTCACGTGCGGCGCCCATTTCCAGAACCGCGAAGCGATGTTCCCGCGCCAGATCGAGGAGAGTCAGTGGCAAGCCCAGTTCATTGTTGCGGTTACCGCGGGTCGCCAGCACCGGACCACACCGGGAAAGGATCGACGCCATCATGTCCTTGCAGGTGGTCTTGCCAGCGCTGCCGGTCACAGCCAGCACCGGGCCGCTGAACGCCTGTCTGTTCAACCGGGCGATGGCGCCCAACGCGGCGTGGATGTTCTCAACCTGAAGTTGCGGCAGGTCACTGTCGATACTGCGCGTCACCAGGGCAGCAGCCGCTCCGGCCTCACGCACTTCATGCAGAAATTCATGCCCATCGACACGACGGCCTTTCACCGCGACGAACAGATCCCCATCGGCAACTTCCCTGCTGTCCAGCACCACACGCTGCACCATGCGCTCTTGCCGCGGTGCCGGCAGCTGCAGCACAGCACAGATTCGGGACAGCGGGATGGGTGCAATCATGGAGCACCTCGCTGGTCCAGAGCGGCACGGGCGATGGCAACATCACTGAAGGGCAGCCGCTGCCCCGCTACCAGCTGATATTGTTCATGCCCCTTGCCTGCCAACAGAACCCAATCCTCCGGAGCCGCTGCCCGCACCACTTGCTCAATGGCGCGGGCTCGGTCCAGCTCCACGCGGGGTCGCCCGCTGGTTCCCGCAAGAATATCGGCGGCAATCGCCTCGGGAGCCTCGCTCCTCGGATTGTCGCTGGTGATGACGACCTGATCCGCACCCTCCTCGGCGATCCGCCCCATTTCGCCGCGTTTGCCGCGGTCGCGATCACCACCGCAGCCAAACACGCACCAGAGCTGGCCGGAGCAATGCTGGCGCAATGCCGAAAGGGACTGCGCCAGGGCATCCGGCGTGTGTGCGTAGTCAATGATCACGCGCGGCCGGCCCGACAACTGTTGCATGCGCCCGGGCACAGGCTTGAGCTCAGCCACCAGTGCAGTCAGGGCCACGGCGTCCAGCTGTGGCTGCAGCGCATGCAGCGTTGCCAGGACCGCCATCAGGTTGGCTGCGTTGAAGCCACCCAGCAACGGGCTGCGCAACTCCAGCGCGCCCAGGGGAGAGTCCAGCGACAGCTGCGTACCGGAGTCATCCATGCGCAACGCCCGGCAGCGCCAGCGGGCGCTTTCGCCAGACACGCTGAAATCAATGACATCAACCCCCTCCGCACAACGGTTCAGGAGGCGCCCCGCCACGGGGTCGTCGCGATTGATCACGGCCGTACGCAGGCCAGGCAGGGAAAACAGTCGCGCCTTCGCCGCGATGTAGTCGTCCATGGTGCCGTGATAGTCGAGGTGGTCCCGGCTCAGATTGGTGAACACGGCAACCTGGAAAGTGCAGCCCGAAACGCGCTCCTGGTCCAGCGCATGGGATGAGACCTCCATGACGACATCGTCAACATCCGCATCACGCCAGGCGGCGAGCTGCGCATGCAGGGCAACCGGGTCCGGCGTGGTCAGTCCACCGGCGCTCCAGCTGTCATCCAGACTGGCACCCAGGGTGCCGATACTTCCACAGCGACGCCCGGCTGCACGCAGAATCTGGGCCAGCAGCCGGGTACAGGTGGTCTTGCCGTTGGTGCCGGTCACACCGATCAGGCGCATCTGCGCGGCAGGCTCACCATGCCAGCGGCCCGCTATCACGCCGGCAAGCCGGCGCAGCCCGGGGAGGATGACGACAGGCACATCCACCGGGACCGGCAGAGGGCCCTCGCTGATAATGGCGCAGGCACCACGACCTACGGCTTCACGCACATAGTCGCGACCATCGGAGTGGGCGCCGGGATAGGCCAGAAAGACGTCGCCCGGCTGCAGCAGGCGACTGTCCAGCGCCACACCACCCACGGGCAGGGAATCCAGAACCGGATCCATACTCTCCCCGGCCAGGCCCGCAAGCAGTTGCCCGAGGGAGCGGGCTGTCATGGCTGCACGAATGACCATCTCACACCGGCCCCCGGCCGCGGCGATCATGCTCCGCGACCAACTGCTGATCCGGCGGCACGTGCAACATGCGCATGGCCCCCTCGACAACACGGGAAAAAACCGGCGCCGCCACCTGTCCGCCGAAGTAACGCCGGCCACCCGGCTCATCAATCACCACAACCGTGGCAATGCGCGGTTCCGAGGCGGGTGCCACACCGGCAAAGAGGGCCACATAGCGGTCCAGCTCATAACCCGTCGCTCCCACCTTGTGGACCGTGCCGGTCTTGCCAGCAACGCTATACGCCGGCACCCGCGCCAGCGTACCGGTACCACCCGGCTCTGCCACCGCCCGCATCATCCGCATCACAGCCCCGGACAGCGCCGGATCGACGACGCGCTCACCAGCGGGCGGCTCCACCACATGCACCAGGGACAGGGGGCGACGCACGCCACCCGCGGCAAACACGGAATAAGCCTGGGCAAGCTGCAATGGTGTTACGGACAAGCCATAGCCAAAAGCGAAGTTGGCATGCTCAATGGGCATCCAGCGATGACGGTTGATCATGACTCCGGCCTGCTCGCCAGGAAAACCGATGTCCGTGGCTCGCCCGAGGCCAAAACGATAGTAGACATCCCATATCGCCTCGGGCGGCAGCTCCAAGGCGATACGGGTGAGGCCGACCTGGGAGGACTTTGCAATCACCGCCGTCAGGTCCATCTCGCCATAGTTAACCGGGTCCAGCAATGTCTTGCCGCCGACGCGCATATGACCGGGATGAGTGTTCAC
>JBJHBY010000099.1:0-5701 GCA_050485745.1 Gammaproteobacteria bacterium
GCTATATCACCGACTGGCAGAACGCCCGTGACGTGCCTCTGGCCGATGGCCCGTTTCATCTCGACGACTACGTCGAGTACCTGGTCGATTTCATTCGTTTTATCGGCCCTGATGTTCATCTCGTTGCTGTCTGTCAGCCCGGGGTTCCGGCACTGATGGCCACGGGCCTGATGGCCATGGCAAAGGATCCGGCACAGCCGCGCTCCCTGACCCTGCTGGCATCGCCCATCGATTGCCGCAACAGCCCCACCGGCGTCAATGACTACGCAACCAACCGTGACTACGAGTGGTACGAGCGCAATGTGATCTTCGAAGTGCCGCCGGGCTTCCGCGGCGCCGGCCAGCGCGTCTACCCGGGATTTATCCAGCTCAGTGGTTTTCTCAGCCTCAACCTCGACGACCATATCCGGCGGCATTACCGCTTTTATCAGGACCTGCTCAAGGACGACGGCGACAGCGCCGAGGCGCACCGCAAGTTCTACAATGAATACCTGGCGGTGATGGACATGTCGGCACCGTTCTACCTCGAGACCATCAAAAGGGTTTTTCTGGAGTACCATCTGCCGAGACGCATGGCGCACTACCGCGATCAGGCCATTGACCTCGATGCCATCCGCAAGACCGCACTGTTCACCCTTGAGGGGGGGCGTGACGATATCACCGGTCCGGGGCAAACCCACGCGGCACAGGAACTGTGCCGGCGCTTGCCCGTCGAACTGAAACGGCAGCACACGGAAGAGAAGGTCGGTCACTACGGCGTTTTCAACGGTGGCTATTTTCGCGAAAGCGTGGGCCCGATGATGGCGGAGTTCATTCGCAGCCATGACCAGGGGGCGCGCAAGCGGCCTCCACGGGGTGTTCGTCGCAGTACCTCCGCCAGTCCCTGAGAACGTGGCGTCTATACTGTAAGCGGCGGCGCCGGGGCCGCGGTCGATGAGATGGCTTATGCAAGCCCACTGGCGCTCGCGCCTTACAGTGTCTTTCAGGCTGAGTGCGCTGCTGGCTGGTACGGCGGCGCTGACGCTGCTGCTCACATCCGCAGTTTTTCTGGTAGCCCCCCCTGGGCAGGATGGGCCGTTGTCGACGTGGTCTCTCCTGGCTCCGGGCCTCGCCGGATTGCTGGCGCTGGCAGTGAGCCTGCTGCTGGCCAGGTTGTGCCAGCACTGGGTGATCGCACCCGCTCTGGAGCTTGCACAGGTTGCGGAGCGAATGTCCCGCGACAACGATTTCAGTGTGCGCGTGTCGTCCCAGGGAGCGGACGGTTTCGGGCGTCTGGCAAGGGCCTTCAATACCATTCTTGAACAGGTTCAGGACCGGGACCGCGCCCTGGCCCGAGCCTATGTATTACT
The DNA here is from genome assembly GCA_050485745.1 of Gammaproteobacteria bacterium. Taxonomy (GTDB): domain Bacteria; phylum Pseudomonadota; class Gammaproteobacteria; order Pseudomonadales; family CAMLJR01; genus JBJHBY01. The sequence goes on from JBJHBY010000099.1 coordinate 1,350, forward strand.
GGAGCAGCGCGTCGAGGAGCGCACCCAGGAGCTGAGTCAGGCCAAGGAACTGGCCGAAGCAGCGGCCCGTTCCCGTGCCCAGTTTCTCGCGGCGATGAGCCACGAAATCCGTACACCGCTCAATGGGGTGATCGGCATGGCATCGCTGCTGGAGGAATCCACTGAACTGGATCCCGAGCAGCGCGATTATCTGCAGACCATTCAGGCGTCGGCCGATACCCTGTTGTCGATCATCAATGACATCCTCGACTTCTCCAAGATCGAGGCCGGGCGTATGGACCTTGAGTGGATCGCCTTCAACCTGCGCGAGAGCCTTGAGGAGTTACTGGAACTGATGCGCCTGAAGGCGGTGGAGAAGGGCATTTCACTGCGCCTGGTGTTTGCGGCGGACACCCCGGAGCAGGTGTGTGGCGATCCCGGGCGGTTGCGTCAGGTACTGATGAACCTCATTGGCAACGCGATCAAGTTCACACACCAGGGTGGTGTGGAACTGGCGGTCTCGGCGCAGCCTTCACGCCCCGGAAGCGCACGCTTCCGGCTGGCGGTCAGCGACACGGGTATTGGCATCCCGGCCAACAAGATCGACGCGATCTTCGAGGAGTTCATTCAGGCTGATCATTCCACCACGCGCATGTATGGCGGTACTGGCCTGGGCCTGGCGATCAGCCGCAGGCTGTCCGCACTGATGGGTGGTGAGCTCAAGGTGCGGAGTACCCCCGGCAAGGGCTCCTGTTTCTGGCTGGAGCTGGAGCTGCCCCTGGCTCCGGCTGCGGAGTCCATCGCGGCGCTGCCGGAAGCCAGTGTGGCGGCACTCACTGCCACGGCTTCCACTGGCCGTTGCCGGGTGTTGCTGGTGGAAGACAATGTGGTCAACCAGAAGGTGGCGATGCGCATGCTGGAGCGCCTGGGCGCGCGTGTCGATATCGCCGCGGATGGTCATGAGGCCATCCACATGTGGCAGAACCTGCCCTACGACCTGATTCTGATGGACTGTCACATGCCGGAGCTGGATGGCTATGCGGCCACCCGCGAGATCCGGCGTACGGAGTGTGAGCGCGGCGGCCGGGTTCCGGTGGTTGCGCTCACCGCAAATGCGCTCGAGGGAGAGCGCGAAGCCTGCCTGGCTGCGGGCATGGACGACTTTGTGGCGAAGCCGGTCAAGATCGCTGATCTGGCTGCGATACTGCGGCGCTACGCACCGGCCCTGAAGTCTTCAGGTTGAGCGGGGAGTGGCCGTCGGGCAGGCCTTCCCTCACCCCTGATAGCCCCTCGATTTAATTTAATTTATCCATATTTATCATATTGATATTGGCATTATTTAATGTTTTTTATCGGTTGTCGTGGCTTGCGTGTGGCGGCTACAGACAATACGATACGCGACGTATCGATTTGACGGAGTCGCCGTGGTGTCCCCATCCGAGCGCCGAGCCGTGGGTCGCCCGCGCTGCGAGCAGACCCACGAGGCGATCATCAGCGCCGCTACCCGCCTGCTGGAGCAGACACCCTACGCCGATGTCAGTGTCGAGGCCATCGCCCTGGCGGCGGGGGTCAGCAAGGCCACCATCTACAGGCGCTGGCCCGGCAAGGCGGAACTGGTGGTGGAAGTGCTGCTGCGTCAGGCTCTGCTGGCCAATCGTCCGTTTGCGGCACCACGGTTTCGTGACCACCTGCTGAAGGGCATGCACGACCTCTGGGCTATGCTCACAGGGCCTTTGTCCGAGGCCATTGCAGGGGTTATCGCCGAGGCCCAGTCCAACGAGCCCTTGCGTGAGGCGTTCTATCAGGGTTTTATTCGCGAGATGCAGGCCATCGCCAGCGCCGACCTGGAGCATGCGATCCTGCGCGGTGAAGTGGTGCCCGACATCCCCCGGGAGCAGATCTTCGACCTGTTGTTCGGCACACTGCAGTATCGGGCCCTGGTGGCACGCAAGCCGGTGGATGATGCCTATCTGGAGCGGCTGGTGAGCGCGGTCCTGGCACCCTGGCGCCGGTAGCGACGGGCGTTGCGGCTGCAGATGCAGCGATTTCCACTGAGTTTTTGCCCCGAGGTCGGTTAGAATCTGCAGTTCCGGATTCCAACCTCCAGGGAGATAATCGATGCGCCACCCGCTGTTGCTGAGCCTGCCCCTGCTGCTGGCCCTGCTGTCCGGCTGCCAGACCAGCCCGGAGAGCACGTTCTCGCCAGACTGCGTGATCCAGGGCGAGGTTCAATACCTCGAACGCATGGCGCTGCCGCCGCGCTCCGAGGTGGTGGTGCAGTTGCTTGGCACCTACGACACCGCGCAGCGCTCCCGTACCCTGGCGGAGACACGGATTTCGGGCGCGGTGGGTTCTCCGGTTCCGTTCCGCATGGACTGTACCGACCTGGAGCTGGAACGGGCCGCCCGGATGGGCATGGTGGCCCGCATCGTCCTTGATGGCCGCACCCTGTTCGAAAGCACCGACTATATTGACCCGGCTCCGGCCCTGCGCGGCGAGCGGCTGTCCATCCGGGTGCAGCGCAGGTCCGACGAGCGGCGCTGATCAGAGCGCTACTTCTTCTCCCATATCCGCCACGCTGGCGGCCCAGCCCAGTTCCTCCTGCAGGTGCAGGCGCAGGGCATCGGCGGCCTCAGGCTCGCCATGGGTGATGAATGTTGCCTTGGGCGCCACCGGCATCTGCCGCAACCAGTCGAGGACTTCGCTGTAGTCCGCGTGGGCGGAGAGGTTGTCCAGGCTTTCGATGCGCGCGTTGACCTGATAATACTCGCCGTGGATCTTGATGCGCGGCTCGCCGTGAACCAGACGTGCCCCGCGGGTGCCGCCGGCCTGGTAGCCGGCAAACAGCACCGTGGCGTTGTGCTTGCCGAGCAGGAACTTCAGGTGGTGCAGCACGCGGCCGCCAGTGGCCATGCCACTCGCGGCGATGATGATCCGGGGACCCTGCATCTCGTTCAGCGCCCGGGACTCCTCGACGGTGCGCACGAAATCCACCACCTCGCACATTTTGCGGCAGGTCTGCGCCGAGAGGCGGTGCCAGTCCGTGTGACTGGCCATTACCTCGGTGGCCTTGATCGCCATCGGGCTGTCGAGGTGAATGGGCACGGGTGGAATCTCGCCGCGCTGGCGCAGGTCGAAGAGCAAATGCATGATGGCCTGGGCGCGGCCCACGGCGAAGGCCGGAATCAGAACGGTGCCCCCCTTGCGCAGGGTCTCGTTGACGATGTCGCCGATTCTTTCGCGTGCGTCGTCATTGGCATGCAGGCGATCGCCGTAGGTGGACTCAATAATCAGATAGTCAGTGGCACAGGGCGGCTGTGGGGCGGGCATCAGCTTGTCCCGGGGGCGGCCAAGATCACCACTGAACAGCAGCCTGCGCCCGGCTGCGCGCAGCTCGATGTACGCTGATCCGATGATGTGCCCGTTGGGGTGGAAGCGTGCCTCGAAGGGCCCGTTGCCGGCAGCCTCGCCGGCGGCCACGGGTTGCAGCAAGCGCAGCGCGGCCTCCGCCTGGCGCTGGTCGAACAACGGCAGTGCCGGCTCATGCCGGGTGAACTTGTGGCGGTTCAGGTAGGCGGCTTCCTCTTCCTGCAGCTTGCCGGCATCCAGCCACAGGATTTCGCACAGCTCCGCGGTGGCTCCAGTGCAGTAAACCGGGCCGTCAAAGCCGTTGCTGGCCAGAACCGGCACATAGCCTGAGTGGTCCAGGTGGGCGTGGCTCAGGAACACCGCATCGATGCCGGCAGGGTCGACTGGAAAGGGCTTCCAGTTGCGTTGGCGCAGGTGCTTGTAGCCCTGGAACAGGCCGCAATCGACCAGAACCCTGTGGCCATCGGCTTGCAGCAGATAGCGCGATCCGGTCACGGTGCCGGCGGCGCCGAGAAAACGCAGGGACAGCTGGCTGTCCGTCATGGAAATCCCCCTGTCGGGCGAGCGCCTCAGCGGCGGTCGCGAAAGTAATTCTCCGGGGGCTCCAGCCCCTGGATCTCGCGGCGGATCAAGTCCAGCGCCATGGCGCTGACCAGGTCCTGGAATTGCTGGCGTGGCAGGCGTACATTCAGGCAGCGGCTGTGCAGACGGGCGGTGCTGCCCCAGGCCAGCCATACCGTCCCCACCGGCTTGTCCGCGCTGCCCCCCTCGGGGCCGGCTATGCCGGATACGGCGATGGCGTAGTCCGCACCACTGATACGCAGGGCGCCCCTGGCCATCTGCAGCACCACGGCCTCGCTGACCGCGCCCTCGCGCTCGAGGCTGGCGGCGTCCACACCCAGCACATTTTGCTTGATGGCATTGCTGTAGGTCACGAAGCCCGCGTCGAACGCGGCGGACGCGCCCGGTACGCGGGTGATCTGGCTGGCGATGAGGCCGCCGGT
>JBJHBY010000099.1:5711-11953 GCA_050485745.1 Gammaproteobacteria bacterium
GTACAGGACTCCGCCAGCGTCAGCCGGCATCCCCGGGTACGCAACAGTTCGACCACGCGTTCAGGGAGGCTGATCGCGCCCTCGCCCACGACATATTCCGCCAGTTCCGCTTTCAATTCATCGAGCAGCTGGCGTGCCGGTGCCTGATGCCGTGGCTCGCGCACCGTCAGCTTCAGCTCCAGGATCGGGAAGCCGGCGCGAAAGCCCAGCTCCACCCCGGGCGGCCAGTCGACCCGGGTATCAGCAATGCGCTGTTGCAGGCTGGATTCACCGATACCGAAGAGGGTAAGTTTCAGGACCTCGCTGCTGCCACCGCCGTAGCGCTGGACCAGGTCCGGCACGATGTGTTCGATGAGCATGGGCTCGAGCTCGCGCGGCACCCCGGGGGTACAGATCACGCGGCAATTGCCCATATTTACGGCAAATCCCACGGCGCTCCCCGTGGGGTTGGGCACAATCTCACAGCCCCGCGGCAGCAGTGCCTGCTTGCGGTTGGCGGCATTCAGGGCAATGCCGATGCGGGAACACCAGGCATCGAGGTGAGCGAGGGCGTCGGCGTGTTCTGCCAGGGGCAGTTCGCAGGCCCGGGCCAGAGCCTCGGCAGTCAGGTCATCCACGGTCGGGCCCAGTCCGCCATTCACCAGCAGCACATCCGCCCCGGAGGCCATCGTGCGCAGGGTCTCGACCAGCAGGGGAAGGTCGTCGCCGATGGTCACCTTCCTGTGCAGGGCCCAGCCCTTCGGGGCAAGGTGCCGGGCGATCATCGCGGAGTTGGAATCCACGATATCACCGCTCATCAGCTCGTTGCCGGTCAACAGCAGATCAATGCGCATGGTGGGGCCGTTATCCTTGCAAGGCGGTTGTATGTTCACCCTCTTCGTCGCCGTTATCAGTGCCTTGGCGAAGCGATGGGAATCTCCCTCAAGTCGTTTTCGCGATCCAGAAACTTGTAGTCCATGCGAGTGGCGTCAAAGCGTGTGCGCACCGCGTCAAAGATCAGTTGCGGGTCGAAGTCGGCGCAGGAGTACACATCCATCTGCAGCAATCCGGGTGAGGTTTCATCCCAGACATGCAGGCTGATGTGACTGGTCTCGATGATCGCGACCACCGTCATACCACAGTTGCCGGGTTGGTCGCAGTATGTCGCCCAGGGGCCACCAAGCAGGTTCATGTCGATGCGGCCGACCAGGTCGCGGACCCATGCGATGGTGTCTTCCACGGCATCGCGCCGGGGTGGATTGCGCACTTCGGCGCGTAGTATCAGATGTTTGTGCTTGACGGTCATGGTCGGGGGTTCCAGGGTGACATCTGCGCGCGGGGAGGCGCCAACGCGGCACAGCATAGCGCGTTCAGCGTGGCCTGCGCAGGCCTCAGTGCGCTTATCTGGACAACTCGTCGGGGCCGACGGTCTCGGTCTCGAGTTCCATGCGCATGGGTTCGCCACCGGGGCTCCAGTACTCGAAGCCCTGGTAACGGCTTCCATGGACGCTGACGCCACGCATCATGCGGCCACCGTGGGGCCACCAGCTTTCCTGCTGGCCGTGCTCGACGCCATCGCGCATCTGGCGGCGGCTCATCATGCCGCCGCTCTCGTACCAGGTCACCCAAAGGCCGTGGGGAGTGCCGTCGGGCTTCTCACAGCGGATCTCCCGGCCCGTCGGGGGCGCCGCGCCCCGGGGTGAGGCGCCCTCCGGGCATTCGATGATATCCGCTGCGCTCACCGCCGCCGCTGCGCCGGCCAGCAGGCCTGCACAGACCAGGACCATCGCGCCGTAGTGCAGAGGATGGTGCGGAGGAGGGCGCAGGGGAGGGTGCAGCCGCATATCGGTCTCCGTGTTACTTCTGTGTGAATACCGGTCATGGCCTGGCGCCAGGGCAACGGCTTGAACCGGGCTGTTCCCGCAATGCTTGCCGTGCGACACCATGGACTGATTATACTGTGTCATTCGTGGTTTCCGGGCAGGGGGATGGCAGTAGTGAAAAGCAGACTGTGGGCACTGTTGGCGATTGCGTTGTTGGTGGCGGTGATCGCGTTGATCTGGCGCGACGCGCGGGATCAGGATGTGGACCAGGCACGCCTGCAGTCGAGCCTGGACGAGTTGCGCCTGCGCCTGGATCTGCTCGAGCGCGAGCAGGCGCGGCTGCAGGACGAGCTGCAGACGCTGCAGCGGCAATCGGTGAAGGGTATGGTGGAACAGGCCAACGCCGCAATCCTCGATGGCTGGCAGGCATTGGTCGAAACCATCGAAAAACAGTTGCGCGAGGCGCGCGCGGCGCTGCCGGTGGAGGAGCCATCCGCGCCTGCTGAGGGTGTGGCGCCGGATTCCCAGTGAATCGCGCCAGCGGATTTCAGGTCTCTCCCGCCGCTTCCGCTGAGCGCTGGACGCGCCTGCTGGGGCTTCAGGCTGCGACCTGTGCGTTGTATTTTGCGCTGGGCAGCTCAAGCTTTGCCTTTGCATTGCCACCGTTCTATATCAATGTCGTCTGGGGTGCGACCGGCGCCGCGCTGGCCATGGTGCTGGTATACGGTACACGGGTGATTCCCGGTGCGGTGCTCGGTGCCCTGCTCACCAATCTGTTCATCAGCCACGAGGTCTTTGCAATCTCCCTGCGCGATCCCCGGGTGCTCGGTATTGCGCTTCTGCTCAGCCTGGGCGTCGGCTTGCACCTGTGGCTGACCCAATGGCTGCTGCGCCGCTTTGTGGCTCTGGACCGTCTCGAACGTGCCCGTGAGATTACCGGCTTCATGCTGATCGCGGGGCCGCTGGGCAGCATCATTGGCACCACCATCGGCTCCTCGGGCTATGTGCTTGCCGGCGGGCTGGATGCCAGTGGCTACTGGCAGCGCTGGCTGAACTGGTGGCTGTGCGACACCACGGGCATTGTCCTGCTCACGCCGGTTCTGTACATGCTGCTGCGGCGCCATGCCCTGGGTACGCGCCGCGCCATTCAGGTCAGCGTTCCCCTGCTGCTGATGCTGGTCGTCCTGTCTGGAACCTACTACTACATTCGACAACAGGAGAACACTGCGCTGCGCGAGAATGTTGCCCGCCAAAGCAAACTGATGATCGAGACGGTGGGGCAATTCATGCAGGGGCAACTGGATGTGGCCCGGGTGATTCGCGCGCACTTTGAGCTGGGCGGGGCGGTGGACCGGGAGGGTTTCGAATATTTTTCCAGGACGCTGCTGAAGAGCAACCACGCGATAGCGGGCATCAGCTGGAGTCCACGCGTCGACGCTGCCGAGCGCCAGGCTTTCGAGCGCGATACCGCGGAGGAATTCGGTGAGCGCTACAGCATTCGTCGTGTCGACGGGGTGGGGCAGGCCAGCGAGGTTGAGTACCACGCGGTGTATTACCCGATGCAGTACGTGGTCAGCCGCTGGGATGTCTCCTACAACCGCAACATGGACTGGGCCTCTACTCGTGGCCTGGGCGCTTTTCTGGCCAAGGCCCTGACCGAGCGTCAGCCGGTATTGACGCCCCCGGTGGACTACCGTGCGCCGTACCTGGGTGAGCAGGTCTTTGCCATGTTGCTGGTGCCGGTACTGGAGGACTGCGGGTCCTCGCCCCTGCAACTGCACAGTGATTGCGTGCGAGGCTTCGTCAGTATCCTGATCGCCTCCGAGGATGTACACCGCCACGCCTGGCGTGACCTGGACGTCAGCGGCTTTCTCGTTGATGTGCGCGATCGTGCCACGGATACCATAGCCTTTGCCCTGGGCGACCACCGTGCTCCCACAGCCGGTTTTGACCATCGCGGCTTTGTCGATGTGGTGGACCGCCAATGGCAGATCGATATCCGGCCGGGCCTCGAACACGTCATGCGGCGTCGGCAGGAGACCTGGCTGGTCCTGACCCTGCTGATGTTTTCCGGCGGACTGCTTGGCTGGGTCGTGCTCTTTGGCAGTGGGCGCGGGGCCAATGTGCGTGCCCAGGTTGCCGAGTACACACAGGAACTGACGGATGCCCGCGAGCATGCCGAGCGCCGCGCCCTGAGCTATCGTCGGCTGATTGAGCGTCTGCTCCCGGACTGGCGCGGTCACTTGTTGTACTGGCGTGGCGTGCTCTACCAGCTCAGTGCGGCGGACAGCGGACAGACCCTTGCCAGTGGCGAGCATATTGCCAGACTGATCAATGATATCGGTGCTCGCCTGCGCGACCTTGATGACTGGTCACTGCTGGTTGCCCTGGGGCGGCGTTCGGCGCGCACCGGGGCGGGGCAGGGCAGCGTGGCAGAGCCGATGGAAGTGCTCGATCTGGCGGCGCTGGCGGAGATGGCCGTCGCACGCCTGGAGCCCGAGGAGGAGGCCCGTGTGCGCCGGGAACGGGCTGCCGCGGCGCCGGTGCGAGCGCTGTCCCGGCCGCTTCTGGCTGTGTTGGAAACTCTTCTGCGTGAGGCTCTGGCTGCTGCACCGGGGCCTCTGCGTCTCCTGCTGGAGCCTTGGGAGCACAGGGGGTGCCAGGGTCATGCCCTGCACCTGTTTATTGCGGGTGACTGCCCGGCCGGGCTGGCCAGTCTGATAGACCGGGGGATGGCCGGCATGCTCCTGGACCTGGATCTCGATACGGGCCGGGGGAGTGAGCCGGGGGATTTGCGCCGAAGCCTCTGTATTCTCTGGACAATGCACTTTGGTGGCCAACTCTGGTACCAGCCGGAGCCTGGCGGCAGCCGCATCAGCCTGTGGTTGCCGCAGTGGTCAACGGAGCTGACGCCCCCCGTCTGACAGGCTTATACTGTCAGGCCGGCGATGAACATGGCCGGGTTGAAGCCTGCAGAAACTGGGCGCGCCGCAGCGGCGCAACCTGGCCAGTGTGCGACCCAGCGGGGCTTTCAGGGTGTGCAGGGAGTTGTCAGAGGTTCCCAATCCGCCGCGGCCTCCCGGCTGTGGCGTTGTATCAACGCCTGAGTTCCGGTGCCGTATCCAGGGGCTTCCGGTGGCGCAACTGACGAGGCTGCCGAACCGTGCTCGCGCATCTCCGATCCCTGGTGGGCTATTTTGCCCTAGCCAGCCGCTACCCCGACCGCCACGATTATCACCAGGCGCAGCTTGCCGTGTGCACGTTGCTGGGCCTGGCGGCCTGCCTCAGCATATTTGCACTGTTCTACCTGCTGGCCGCCCCGGCGGGCAGCACTACTTTCTACATGATGATGCTGTTCAACACGCCGATGATCCTCGGCCTTCTGGGGATGCTGTTCTACATCCGCGTCAGCGGCCGCTACCGTGCGCCGGTCCAGCTGATGCTGACACTGTCCTGGCTGGGGGTGGTGGCGGCGGTCTGGGTGACCGGGGGCCCCTATTACTCACCCTCCAGCTTTACCTTGCTGATCCCCCCGATCATCGCCTATAAGATTCTGGGTCTGAAGGCCGGCCATTTCTGGGCTGCAACCTGCCTGCTGACCCAGGTGCTGCTGGTGGTCGGGCACTCGCTGGGCTTGCCCTACCTGCCCTACGGGCCGGAGATGTCCGCGGTCGGGCAGATGGTGCAGTTATGGTTCTTCGTCTTCGTCATGGCGGTGGGTTTCAGCCTGCTCTACGCCTCCAGCAACGAACAGCTCCGGCGCGAACTCAGTCAGGAACGGGAACGTTTCGAGCATATGGCGACCCATGACCCGCTCACCGGGCTGGCCAATCGCCATCTGTTTGGCAGCGCCCTGAGTCGTGCGGTGTATCACTGTCATCGCTACGGCAGCCCCATCGCGTTGCTGTACATTGACCTGGACGGCTTCAAGGCGGTCAATGACATGCATGGCCACGATGCGGGTGATGCGGTACTGCGTGCCCTGGCTCATCGCCTTGCGGAGGCCACCCGGGAGGGCGACACCGCCGGGCGTCTGGGCGGCGATGAGTTTGCCGTCGTGCTGGAAAAGGTCCATGTTGCGGATCTGCCGGCCATCGCCCGGCAGTTGTTTGAGGTGATGGCCCGGCCTGTGCCCTGGTGTGGGCGGGAACTCCAGGTGGGCGTCAGTATCGGTATCAGTCATGCGCCACAGCAGACTCGCCGTGCCGAGGAACTGCAGCGTTTTGCCGACATGGCGATGTACCAGGCCAAGAGCAGTGGCCAGGCCTGGTCTATCTACTCGCCACGCGAGAGCGATAGCCGCCGGGGCATGCCCGCCGATGGGACCGGCATGCCCCTGAGCTGAGCGGCCCTGTTGTCTTTGCCGGGGGAAATCACCACAATGCCAGCCGGATAACCCCGGCCCGACAGCAGCGGCCCCCCTGCAGGAGAGTGGTACAT
>JBJHBY010000100.1:0-11040 GCA_050485745.1 Gammaproteobacteria bacterium
GGTGCCGGAGCCGGTGGAGGTATAGCCCTGCATGGACCGGTAGCGCCAGGCACCGCGACCCAGCGCGCGCGGCACGCGGGCGTCCAGGGTGAGCGGAAAACCCCCGGGCAGGCAGATCTGGCCGCCGTGGGTATGGCCGCACAGGAACAGGTCGAAGCCGGCACAGGCCGCCTGCCGGTAGATTTCCGGGGTGTGGGACAGCAGGATTTTCAGCGCTGACTCGGGAATCTCCGCCATCGCCTTTTCCAGGTTGTCGAGACGAAAGTAGTGTGCGTCGTCGACGCCCGCCAGGTAGAGGTGATGCCCGCTGCGCTCGATCGCGATCGACTCGTTCATCAGCACGCGCATGCCCGCGGCTTCCATGGGCTCGACCATATGGATGCTGTCATGGTTGCCGAGGACCGCGTACACAGGATCCTTCAGGTGCAGCCGAATCGCCGCGAGCGCATCAATGGCTGCATCGATGTCGCCGAAGGTTCGAGCCCGGTAGTCCCCGGTCATGACGCAGAGATCGTAGTCAACTTCGCGCAGACGGGCGATCAGCGCGTGTGCCACCTCCGGGCTCATGTCCGCGTGCAGGTCACTGAGGTGCAGGATGCGCAATCCGCTGAAAGCCACCGGAAGGTCGGGCAGTGTTACCGGGTTGCGCTGCAGGCGAATGTCCAGGGCATTGCGGCGGCCGCGGCCGTGCAGGCCGGCAAGGCGGAAGCAGCCCCGGATCAGCCCGTGGATCGAATACCAGTTTTCCAGGTGAAAGAACTTGCCGCTGGGGCGAAACACTTCCTGCTGGTGGTGATCATCCTCGAGCCCGAGGCGCTGCCGGATATGGGCGGCGCCGACGCGCCCGGCCAGGTGCCGGATCAGCCGCGTGACCTCGTCCCCGGCCCGTGCGGATGCAGCCCCTGTCCCTGCCGGCTGCGTGGCAGCACTGTCGCCCAGGGGCGGCACTACGGGTGCCACCGGAGCGGGGCCACTGTCGATAAAAGATTGCGGCTTGGGCTGGGGCGTCACGGTCATCGCCACGGGGGTCTGCGGGGGGAGTGGCCAGTGCCACCCGGAGAGAAACAGCACATGTTCTCAATGTAGCACAGGCTCGTGGACCCGGTTAGCGCCGCGCGTTCAGGCTGGGTTACGCGCTTCGCGCTAAGCCTGCCTGCCACCCGAACCCGGAACGTCGCACTTGGCGTAGCCCGGGTTAGCGCGAAGCGCGTAACCCAGTGTCCCCACTGGTCAGTGCGGTTGCCGGCGAATACCGATGCGGTAAAGGAAGGGTGACAGGCCCACATCCAGGGCCACGAACAGCGCGCAGACCACGATGACGGTCGGCCAGCCGTGCCCGAGCAGGGGCATGCTCAGCAGCAGCGGCAACAGGGCCTCGGGAATCTGGTCCAGGCCCGCGGCCTTGCTGCTGGAGGGGCGTCGCAGGCGGCGCTTGGTGAAGCTCGACAACAGATCGCCGAGCATGGCCGCGGCACCGATCAGCAGGGATACAGCCACTGGCAGGCCGATCAGGAATCCGGCCAGGCCGGTGCCGGCAATGGCCAGGAGCAGCCCTCGCCAGGTCTTGGTGGCACCGAACAGGAACTGGCCGTCGGGCAGGCGCAGGCTGCCATCGATGGGCTGTTGCCAGTGCTGGCCGAGCAGCTTGCGCGCCAGCACCGGCACGCCGTTGGCGACGCAGATCAAAAACAGCAATTGCAGCGCGAGCAGCATGGGCCCTCCGTGGCAAACCGCCGGGCCGCGATGGGTGCAGCGGCCGGATGGCAAACCGGTCTGGGGCCAGTCTACTGCGAATGCGGTGTGAGTGCATGCTCCCGCCGAGCGCGGGGAAGCGGGCTCAGCGGCTCAGCTGGCGAAACAGCTGGCGCCGGCTGTGGATCATCTCGCGGCAGGTTTGCAGGGCACAGAAGTCCAGCGGACGCCCGGCGGACTTGATCGCGTCCATGCGTGATTCCAGGGTGACGAGTTCCTGCAGCAGCTGTTCCTTGATCAACTCGGTATGCTGCAGGCTCACACCGGTCAGTGAGACGCGGCGCGATGGCGGGCGGTGCAGGTTCAGGTTGTCGACCGTGTGTCCGATCATGGGGTGCGGCCTCCACGGAGTCAGCCTCCAGAGAACGCCTTTTATCCGACTGAGTCAAGCCCTGTGATGACCTCCTGTGATGACCCCTGTGATAGTCAGGCACGTGACCCGGGAGGCCCCGCGGGTGGATAATGCCGGGGCGGCAAGGAGAACGGAGCCACCATGATCAACTGGCGCGAGGTCGATACCGTCCTGCTCGACATGGACGGCACACTGCTCGACCTTTACTACGACAACCATTTCTGGCTGGAACACCTGCCGCGACGCGTCGCGGAGATTCGCGGGCTGGAGCCGGAGTCCGTGCAGGCGGAGCTGCACCGGCGCTTTCACAGTGAGCGCGGCACCCTCAACTGGTATTGCCTGGACTACTGGTCAAGGGAGCTGGAGCTGGATGTCGCCGCGCTCAAGCGCGAGGTCGAGCACCTGATTGCCATTCGTCCCCACGTCGATGAGTTCCTGCAGCGCCTGCGTGACAGTGGCCGTGACCTGTGGCTGGTGACCAATGCCCACCGGGCGGTGATCAATCTGAAATTCGAGCGCACCGGCATCGGTCGCTGGTTCGACCGGGTGGTCAGTTCCCACGACCTCCGTGCCCCCAAGGAGGACCAGGCCTTCTGGCATGCCCTGCGTGTCACTCATCCCTTCGAGCCGCCCCGTGCCCTGCTGGTGGACGATACGCCCAGTGTGCTGGCCGCAGCGCACCGCTTCGGCATCGGCCACCTGCTGACCATGCTGCAGCCTGACAGCCGCCAGGCCCGGCGCGAGGCGCGGGACTACCCGGGCATCGTGCATTTCGATGAGCTGTTGCCCACCCTGGAGGAGCCATGAGCGTCGAGCCCGGGCACCGTGTGCGCCTCGACAAATGGCTGTGGGCGGCGCGCTTCTTCAAGACTCGCAGCCTGGCCAAACAGGCGATCGAGGGCGGCAAGGTGCACTACGACGGTGCCCGCAGCAAGGTCAGCAAGGAGGTCGAGCCCGGGGCCCTGCTGCGGGTTCGCCAGGGGCTCGACGAGATCGAGGTCGAGGTGCTGGTGTTGTCGGATCAGCGTCGCGGTGCCCCCGAGGCGCGCCAGCTTTACCGTGAAACCGAAGCCAGTGTGGCGCGCCGTGAACAGGCCACGGAAGAGCGCCGCGCCAATCGTCTGGCCGGCGTGATTGCCGACGTGCGCCCGGACAAGAAGCAGCGTCGCCAGATCCACCGCTTCCGCCGCGACCACGACATCGGCTGAGCGGGCCGGGGGGCTTTGCCGGTATAATCAGCGTCCATTTCCGTGACGGTCACTGTTCCATGTCCGACAGCCTGCTGCGCTTTATTTTCGACGAGACCGACGTTCGCGGCGAGCTGGTGCAGCTGGACAGCAGCTATCGCGACGCCCTTACCCCCCACCACTACCCGCCGCCGGTGGCGCTGTTGCTGGGCGAGTTCCTGGCGGCCAGCGCCCTGCTCTCGGCGACCCTGAAGTTCGAGGGCAGCCTGATCCTGCAGGCGCGCAGTCCCGGCGAAGTGCCGCTGATCATGGCGGAGGCCACCTCCGCCGGCGCGGTGCGCGGCATCGCGCGCCAGGCGGAGCAGGCCCTGAGTGAGGATTTCCAGAGCCTGCTCGGTGGTGGACAGCTGGCCATCACCATTGATCCGGCGTCCGGGCAGCGCTACCAGGGCATTGTGCCACTGGAAGGCGTGGATCTCGCCTCCGGCATCGAGCGCTATTTCGAACAGAGTGAGCAACTTGGAACCCGCCTGTGGCTGGCCGCGGATGGTCGCCGTGCCGCTGGCTTGCTGCTGCAGGAGCTGCCTTCGCGCCAGGGTGTGGACCCAGAGCGCCGGCAAGCCCAGTGGCAGCACCTGACCACCCTTGGCGCAACCGTCCAGGCCGATGAGCTGCTGAACCTGGCGCCGGAGCGGGTGCTGCACCGGTTGTTTCATCAGGATCCACTGCGCCTGTTGCGCTGCGACAGCCTGCATTTCGCCTGCAGTTGCAGCCGTGCCCGCACCGAAGCGGTGCTGACCAGGCTGGGCCGCACCGAACTGGAATCGATCCTGCTGGAGCAGGGTGGGGTCAATGTGACCTGTGAGTTCTGCAATCAGGTGTATGAATTCAGTGCCGATGACCTGCGCGGGCTGATCGGTGCAGGCCCCTCCGCCACCACCCACTGACCCCGGTGGGCGGATGCTGGCCGCGCGTGGCGCCTGCGGGGAGTTTTTGCCATAATAGCGGCTTTTTCGGCGCCGGCTCCGGATGTTCTCCCCCGGCGGGAGACCGGACCCAGCGGCGGGGCTTGTCCCGCCAGCCCTGCCGGCAATCCGGGGCCTCTGCCGCCCGCCTTTGACAGGAACCACGAGAGCATGAGCGCAACGACCGTATTCAACGATCTTTCCCCCGCCCAACTGGTGGAACAGGCCCTGGCGCGGGGCGAGGGCAGGCTGGCTGATACCGGCGCCCTGGTGGTCACCACCGGCCGCCGCACAGGCCGTTCCCCCGCGGATCGCTTTATCGTGCGCGAGCCGGGTTCCGAGGCGGCGATCGACTGGGGGTCGGTCAACCGCCCCTTTGATGCCGAGCGCTTCGATGCGCTGTGGAGCCGGGTCGAGGATTACCTGTCCGGGCGCGACCGCTTTGTTTCCCGCGTGCATGTCGGCGCCCACGACGAGCATTACCTGCCCGTGGTGATGAACACCGAGACGGCCTGGCAGAACCTGTTCGGCCGCAACATGTTCATTCGCCCGAGCCGTTACAATCCCGCGGGCAAGCCCGAGTGGACCATTCTCAACGCCGCCGGCTTTGTCTGCGATCCGGCCCGTGACGGCACTAACAGCGATGGCTGCGTGATCATCAACTTCGCCCAGCGCAAGGTGCTGCTGGCGGGCATGCGCTATGCGGGCGAGATGAAGAAGTCGATGTTCTCCGTGCAGAACTTCCTGCTGCCGGAGAAGGACGTGATGCCGATGCACTGCTCGGCCAACGTCGGTGAGGACGGCGATACCTGCCTGTTCTTCGGCCTCTCCGGCACCGGCAAGACCACCCTTTCCGCGGATCCTTCGCGCTACCTGATCGGTGATGACGAGCACGGCTGGTCCGAGGGCTCGGTGTTCAACGTCGAGGGTGGCTGCTACGCCAAGACCATCAACTTGTCCCGCGAGAACGAGCCGGTCATCTGGGACGCGATCCGCTTCGGCGCGATTGTCGAGAACGTGGTGATCGATGAGGAAACCCGCGTCGCCGACTACGACGACACCTCGCTGACCGAGAACGGCCGTTGCTGCTATCCCCTGGAGCACGTTGCCAAGCGCATCGAGAAGAACGCCGCCGGCGAGCCGAAGACGGTGATCTTCCTGACCTGTGACGTTTCCGGAGTACTGCCCCCGGTGTCGATCCTGTCGAAGGAAGCGGCCGCGTTCCACTTTCTGTCCGGCTACACCGCCCGGGTCGGTTCCACCGAGGTTGGTGCGGAGGCAGGCATCCAGCCGACGTTCTCCACCTGCTTCGGCGCGCCCTTCATGCCGCGCCCGGCGGGTGACTACGCGGCGCTGCTGATGAAACGCATCGAGTCCTTTGGCTCCCAGGTCTACCTGGTCAACACCGGCTGGACCGGTGGTTCGGGTGCGCCCGGCGGCAGCGGCAAGCGCTTCCCGATTCCGGTGACTCGTGCCATTGTCGCCGCCTGCCAGAGTGGCGCCCTGCTGGATGCCGAGACCGAGCATCTGGAGATTCTCAACCTGACCATTCCCACCGTGGTGCCGGGGGTTGATGCCAAATACCTGAACCCGCGCAAATCCTGGGCGGATGCCGCAGCCTACGACGAGCAGGCGCGCAAGCTGTCGCAACTGTTCCGCGACAACATCCGCAAATTCGAGATTCCCGCCAGCATCGTCGAGGCCGGCCCCCGGGGTTGATATTGCCACCCCACACCGTGGGCCGGCGTAGGCTGGGTTAGCGGCGACGCCGCGTAACCCAGCGTCACCCCCTTCACCGGAACCCGTGCCATGGCCAGGTTCGGAGCCTCGCTGAGTGCTGCGTGAGAAATTCCGCAGTGCATTTGCCTGCGGTGGTGACGCTGGGTTACGCGGCGTCGCCGCTAACCCAGCCTACTCCCCGCGTGCAGTTGTATTCGGCATAATGCCCGCCTTCTCCATCGTTCCAAACCCACCGTCAACAAGGTCGTTTCATGCCCTCGATCAACCAGCGTATTGCCGAAGAATTGTCCGTGGCCGCGGCCCAGGTCGACGCCGCAGTGGGACTGCTGGATGAAGGGGCGACCGTCCCGTTCATCGCCCGCTACCGCAAGGAAGTGACCGGCGCCCTCGACGATACCCAGTTGCGCCACCTGGAAGAGCGCCTCCGCTACCTGCGCGAGCTTGAAGACCGGCGCAAAAGCGTGCTCGACAGCATTCGCGAGCAGGACAAGCTGACCCCCGAACTGGAGGCCGACATCCTTGCTGCGGATACCAAGACCCGCCTCGAGGATCTCTATCTGCCCTACAAACCGAAGCGCCGCACCAAGGCGCAGATCGCCCGCGAAGCCGGCCTCGAACCCCTGGCCCAGGCCCTGCTGGTCGACCCCGGGCTGGAGCCGGAGGCGGAAGCCGCGACCTACGTCAATGCAGAACTGGGCGTTGCGGATATCAAGGCGGCCCTGGATGGCGCCAAGTACATTCTCATGGAGCAGTTCAGCGAGGACGCCGACCTGCTCGCCGGGCTGCGCGAACTGCTGTGGCAGGAAGGGCTTCTCAGTGCCCGCCTGGTGCCGGGCAAGGAGCAGGAAGGAGCCAAGTTCAGTGACTATTTCGAACATGACGAGCCCCTGCGGCAGACGCCTTCGCATCGCGCCCTGGCGATGTTTCGCGGGCGCAACGAGGGCGTACTGACTGTGTCCATCCGCCTGCCCGGCGAAGAGGAAATGGCGACCCACCCGGCACAGACCCGTATTGCCGCTCACTGGCAGGTTCGCGACCAGGGCAGGGCTGGTGACCGCTGGCTGGCGGAGGTGGTGCGCTGGACCTGGCGGGTCAAACTCTACCCGCACCTGGAAACCGACCTGATGGCGCAGCTGCGCGAGCGCGCCGAGGCCGAGGCGATCGACGTCTTTGCCCACAACCTCAAGGACCTGCTGCTGGCGGCTCCCGCCGGCCCCCGTGCCACCATCGGCCTCGACCCGGGCCTGCGTACGGGGGTCAAGGTGGCGGTGGTTGATGCCACCGGAAAAATCCTTGATCACACGGCGATCTACCCCCATCCACCGCAGAATCGCAGCCGTGAGGCCGCGGCCATCCTGGCGGAGTTGGTGCGCAAGCACCAGGTGGAGCTGATTGCCATCGGCAACGGTACTGCCAGCCGCGAGACCGAGCGCTTTGTGGCTGACATGCAGCAGGCCTTTCCCGACCTCAGGCTGCAGAAGGTCATGGTCAGTGAGGCCGGGGCCTCGGTGTACTCCGCCTCGGAGTACGCGGCCCGTGAGTTTCCCGATCTCGATGTCACCATCCGCGGCGCTATCTCCATCGCGCGGCGCCTGCAGGACCCCCTGGCTGAGCTGGTCAAGATCGACCCCAAATCCATTGGTGTGGGCCAGTACCAGCACGATGTCTCCCAGGCTCAGCTCGCGCGCTCCCTGGACGCGGTGGTGGAGGACTGCGTGAACGCGGTTGGCGTGGACGTCAACACGGCATCGCCGGCGCTGCTGGCGCGGGTCTCCGGCCTGAACCAGAGCCTGGCGTCGAACATCGTCGAGTTCCGCAACCGGAATGGCGCGTTCAGGGCGCGGACTGAACTGAAGAAAGTACCTCGCCTCGGAGAAAAGACCTTTGAACAGGCGGCCGGCTTCCTGCGCATCATGGGCGCGGAAAATCCCCTGGACGCCTCCGCGGTGCACCCGGAAGCCTACAGTGTGGTCGAGCGTATCGCCGCGCAGAGCGGTCGCCCGGTGAAGGCACTGATTGGCGACAGTGGTTTCCTGCGCGGCCTGCGTCCGGCCGATTATGTCGATGAGCGTTTCGGTCTGCCCACCATTACCGACATCCTCCGCGAACTGGACAAGCCGGGCCGCGATCCGCGCCCGGAGTTCCGCACCGCCGCGTTCCGCGAGGGCGTCGAGACCCTCAAGGACCTGGAGCCCGGCATGGTGCTGGAGGGCAGTGTCACCAACGTCACCAATTTCGGTGCCTTCGTTGATATCGGCGTACACCAGGATGGCCTGGTGCATATCTCCGCCCTGTCCAACCGCTTCGTCAAGGACCCGCGGGAGGTGGTCAAGGCCGGGGATATCGTCAAGGTCAAGGTGATGGAGGTCGACCTGCCGCGCAAGCGCATCGCCCTGTCCATGCGCCTGGACGACACCCCGGGGGAAAAGGCCGCGCCAGCCGGGGATTCGCGTCAGGGCCGCTCGCGTGAGCGGCGTGGCCGCGAGCGCGAGAGCGCACCGGCTGCCGCTGGCGCCATGGCCCAGGCTCTGGCCGCGGCCCTGGAGCGAAAGCGCTGACGTTCAGTCGGCGTGGCGGTCGCTGATACCGAGCAGGTAGAGGATGCCATCCAGACCCAGGGTGGAGATGGACTGTTTGGCGGACTGCTTGACGATCGGCTTGGCACGGAAGGCGATGCCAAGCCCGGCGATCGACAGCATGGGCAGGTCGTTGGCGCCATCCCCGACGGCGATGACCTGTTCCAGTGAGATGTTTTCACGCACTGCGAGTTCGCGCAGCAGAGCCGCCTTGCGGCGGCCATCGACCACCTCGCCGACGACATTGCCGGTGACGCGGCCGCCCTCTACCTCCAATTCGTTGGCGTGGACATAGTCGATGCCCAGGCGTTGTTGCAGCAGGCGCCCGAAGTAGTCGAATCCCCCGGACAGGATCGCCGTCTTGTAACCCAGTTTCTTCAATGTAGCGACCAGCCGTTCCGCGCCCTCGGTCAGCTTCAGGTGCGCGCCGATCTCCTCCAGCACGCTGGCGTCCAGCCCCTTGAGCAGGGCGACGCGGGCGCGAAAGCTCTCGATGAAGTCCAGCTCACCACGCATGGTGCGCTCGGTGATGGCGGCCACCTGTTCGCCCACGCCGGCGGCCTTGGCCAACTCGTCGATGACCTCGGCCTCGATCAGGGTGCTGTCCATGTCGAAGGCGACCAGGCGGCGGTTGCGCCGGAACATGTTGTCTTCCTGGTAGGCGATGTCGATGTCCAGCTCGCTGGCCAGGGCCATGCACTGGCTGCGGAAGGCACCGGCATCCGGCAGTGCGCCGCGTACCGAGAACTCCACGCAGGCCTTGCCTTGCTGGGGCGCGCCCTCCAGGGACACGCGCCCGGAGAGGCGATCGATGCGATCGATATTGAGGCCGAAGCCGGAGACGATGGCTGATACCCGGGCGATATGCTCGGCGGTGATCTTGCGCGCCAGCAGGGTGACGATGTGGCGTGGCTTGCCCTGTCCGGCGACCCAGTGGCTGTAGCTGTCCTCGCTGATCGGAGTGAAGCGCACGCTCAGCTCCAGGGCATGGGCGCGGAACAGAATGTCCTTGAGAATCGGCGATGACTCGGCGCTGGCCGGGACTTCGACGAGGAGTCCGAGAGACAGGGTGTCGTGGATCACCGCCTGGCCGATGTCGAGCACGTTGACCTCGTACTGGGCGAGAATCGCCGTGACCGACGAGGTCAGGCCGGGCTTGTCGTGGCCGGCAATATTGATCAGGATGATTTCTCTCACTGGGGTCTCCCGGAGCCCTGTCCACGGGCGGCGCCATTGTAGCGGCAGCGGCATGGGTGAGGCGAGGCCCGGCGTGTCGCTTCGCGATGACACCCCGGCGTCGAGGCACTACCATACCGGCGCCGACCCCGCACCCGGAGTGCCCATGCGATCGTTGTTGTCCCGCCGGTTTTCCCGATCTTCCCTGGCCGCCCGCTGGGCCGCAATGGTTGCAGTTGCCACGTTACTGGCCACCCTGGTGCTGGCCCTGGCTGCACACCAGGGGCAACGACAATTGCTGGCCGCCGCCGGCGACGACATGGGCGGGCTGCTGGCCGCGCGCCTCGCGGACAGCGCTGCTCGTCCCCTGCTGCAGGGAGACCGTGTGTCGCTGCAGGCCATGCTGGCCGACATGGTGCGCCGGCCACCGGTGACCCGGGTCGTGGTCACCGATCTGAGCGGCCGTGTCATCGCCGAGGCTGGCTCCAGCCAGGCTCCGGGGCAGGATCACGTCGCCACCGTTACCTGGCAGGACAGTGTCGGTGGGCAAATCCAGCTGCGCCTCGATCCCGCCGGGCTGGCCGCTGCGGCAACGCCCGCCTGGCAGCTGCTGGCGCTGGGCGGGCTGCTGGCGGCACTGGCCTTTATCCTGGCGCTGTGGCCGGGGCGGGCCCTGGAACAACGCCTGCGCGATGCCGCGCGCTGGCTGCGCGGCGAACTGGATGTGCTGCCGGACTATCCCGTTCAGGATGCGCTGGGTGAGCTGCTGCAGGAAGTGCGCGAGCGGCCGGGCAAGCTGGCCGGCGTTACCGGCGCCATTCTGCTGCATGCCACACCGGCCAGTGTGCGACTGGCGGAGCGCATGAAGGCCATTTGCGGGCTCTACGGCGGTGAAGTCAGCTGGACCCGGGGCGAGGCACTCACCGCCCGTTTCGATGGTGCCGATGCCGGCGGTGAGCGTCTGTTCCAGGCCCTGTGCTGTGCGCGCCTGTTGCGCCAGCTGCCTGGGGAAGAGTCTCTCTGTCTCGCCCTGGGTCTGAGCGAAGATGCCGATGATGCAGCGGCGGAACAGGGCCTGATCGATCGCCTGCAACTGCTCTGTGGGCACGGCCCGGGTATCCTGCTGCAGCCCTCGCTGGCGGTTGCTCCGGCCCTGGCGGGCCGCTGTGAGCTGCGCCAACAGGCGCAGGGTGTGGAGCTGGTGGAGCTCGGCGCCCCGTATCGCGAACTGCTGCAACGCCAGCTCGATACCCTGCTGTCGTAGGCCGGGTTAGCCGCAAAGCGGCGTAACC
>JBJHBY010000100.1:11050-11749 GCA_050485745.1 Gammaproteobacteria bacterium
GCCTACTCGCAACCCTACCGTCTGTCTGTGCCGCATACGTCAATGCCGATGCCGTGCGGTAGGCCGGGTTAGCGGCTGCGCCGCGTAACCCGGCGTTCTCACCGTCATCGAATTCCGTGCTGATGTGGGTTCCGGAGTGATCCCGGGGAGCTGCGTGGCAAACTCCCGGGAGCGTCTGGCTTGGGTGGTGACGCTGGGTTACGCCGCTTTGCGGCTAACCCAGCCTACGCCATACGCCATGTGCGGTGTTGCGGCTAACCCGGCCTACGCGACCTCCAGGGCATCGACCTTCTGGAAGCCGCGGGGCAGCTTGTTGCCGCGGCGGCCGCGCTCCCCACGGTAGTGCTCGAGTTCGGCAAAGCGCAGGTTGAGATGGCGCTTGCCGGCCAGCACCCG
This sequence comes from Gammaproteobacteria bacterium, assembly GCA_050485745.1. Taxonomy (GTDB): domain Bacteria; phylum Pseudomonadota; class Gammaproteobacteria; order Pseudomonadales; family CAMLJR01; genus JBJHBY01. Next base: position 11,447 of record JBJHBY010000100.1, read on the forward strand.
CAGCGTGTCTCCCGGGGTGACCACGCGCAGCCCCACCACGTACTCCTCGCGGCTGGCGACCCGGGCCGAGGGGATACCGATGATCTTGTTGCCCTTGCCCCGGGCGAGTACGGGCAGCTCCTCGAGCGGGAATACCAGCATGCGTCCCTCGCTGCTCAGTGCCACCACAAAGTAGCCGCTGCCGTCACCCGCCGGGATCGCGGCCGGTGGCAGCACCCGGGCGCCCGCGGGCAGGTTCAGCACCAGTTTGCCCGAGCGGTTCTTGCCCTGCAGGTCGGCACAACGCGTCACGAAGCCGTAGCC
>JBJHBY010000101.1:0-11566 GCA_050485745.1 Gammaproteobacteria bacterium
ATCCCGACCTGTTTATATGGGCCTCTCTTTATGTAGGCCTCTCTGCTTCCCAGTACCATTTTATTCACAAAATACGTGGCGCAGACTGGTAACGATTTCGAGCAGCGTCAAATTCTTGAGACCCATCGTTGGCGGATAGGTGTCGTCCAACTCGGAGAAGGCCCTCTCAAGAAATCCCGCCACATCCTCCTGAATCGCTGCTGGCACCTGAAGAGATTTGTCCGGACCGAGCACCTGGAAAAGACGCACAATATCGTTCCGATGCTTGTTCAGACTTTTCTTGTCCACGCTACCGCCTGCTTCCTTGCGTGCATGCAGATCAAGCCAAGCTCGTGCTTTGAGCGGAATTAGCGCGTACTCATTGATCAAGGAAACGTTAGCCACAACAGACTTTTGCGAATGGAGGTAATCGTAGTAATTTCTGTCCAGCAAAATGGCGGAAAGACTGGAAACATCTTCCGCCAAGGGGATCGGTGTCAACAGAGCGCCGTCCCAAAGCTCCACGCCATCAGGCACTTTTGAAAACAGTTCCAGCAACTTGGGATAGCCTTCAGCCCGGGGTTCCGAAAACCGGTAGAAGATTCTCTCGCCAGTACTTTTTTGTCTGTTCTCATAGCCTCCTGCTGTAACAAAATCCCAAAAGGCCTGGACAAACTCTATATTCAGCGCCTCCACGCACAGCACGATATCCAGGTCTTTGGTGGCGCGCGCCTGAAGCCCGCGCTCCTCCAGTGCCAGCAACGTGGCCACACCACCAATCAGCACATACTGATCCGTATGCGCCGCAAAGTGCTCTCTGAATTTGTCCAGCCCTACTACCATTCCATGTCTCCCATCATTTCATCCAATGCCATCTGGACTCGCTCATCCGGCTCTTTACGCAAGCTCAGGCATAGGGAAAAGCGATCGACCCGTCCGAACTGTGCGGTGAGCGCCGGTGGATAACGCCAAACCTGTATCGCGCAGGTATCGGGGTCATCCACGGGCAACTGCTCGGCCCCGATCGCCTTGAGTTCTCTCCAATCCTCACGGCTCAGAGCGAACACGGGCGTGGCCGGGGGAAGCAAGTCTGTCCATGCCGCCAAGGCCTGCTCTCCCGTCACCAATCTCAAGGGCTGGGGCACATCCGCCAGCCAAAGGCGTACATGCTGCTGGACCGGATTGCGCATCAGGTCCCGAGCCTTGTCCCAGAGTGCCCTGCGGCCTTCCGGAAAACTCAGTAGCCGTTGCTTGCCCTCGCGTCGTTGCACACCCAAATCCAGCGCCTTCAACTCATTCAAGGCCCGGGTCATGCTCATTGCGGAGTATCCTGCGAGACGGGCGAGCTCCAGTGGTGTTACCACTTCCGGCAATTGCTTGTTGAGAGCCAGCAGAACCACTGCCTGCGCTGTGGGGCTGAGCCGGCCCACCTCGACTGTTGTCTCTCGCCGTCCCCGGGGATGCAGCGCCGTGCCCAACTCGGGCAGGTACACCTGACTACCAGGGACAACAAAGGAGATCCGTCGCTCAATCAATCGCTTACGGGTATAGCTTGGCAATTCCGTGGCCACCAGACAGTAGCCTTCCGCTCCTTCCAGCGGTATCTGCTGAAGGTGTCTCTGCACGGTTGCCGGCTTGAGCGGCTCGCCTTCACGAACCAGTACTGCCATATACGGATGACCGCCGATATCCACCCGCTGGGGCTTATAGCGCTGGGTCAAATAGACAGGCAGTGGCTCTGCCAAGCCTTTGGGAAAAGCTCGTACAGTGAGGCCCAGCATAGCCTGCAGGTAATCTTTGAACTTTCCAATTAGCATGAACACGGGGCCTCAATAACTCTTTTATGCACAATAACATTTTTAATGTTATTGTGCTATTTAATGTTATCGAGGCTGCGGAGTCGCACAAGGCTCTTTCTCGATCTGGCCAACATACCGCCTGGTCAAACGAATGTGGCCAAGCATATGCTGCCAAAGGATAAATGCCTGTCGCCAGGGCAAGACCCAGGCGAGTCACCACCATTGTCGATCACGGAGCAGCCCATGCGACTGGAAGTCGCAACCCCACAATCTGCAAGGAGACAGCGACCATGCGCTATGTCGACGGTTACGTACTGCCCGTACCCAAAGCCAACCTGGAACAGTACTTCCGCATTGCCCGCCAGGCGGGGGCGATCTGGCGTGAACACGGCGCGCTGGAGTACGTCGAATGCGTCGCCGATGATGTCCAGCCCGGCCAGCACACGTCGTTTCCCCAGAGCGTGCAACTGCAGGAGGACGAGGTGGTGGTGTTCTCCTGGATCACCTACCGCTCCCGCGAGGAACGCGACGCGGTCAACGCCAGGGTGATGGCGGACCCGCGCCTGAAGAACATGGAGGCCGGCGGCATGCCCTTCGACGGCAAGCGCATGTTCTGGGGTGGATTCAAGGCCGAGGTCGAGCTGTAGGAAAAGGAGAGCGACCATGCAATACATGCTGCTGTGCTGCATCGACGAAGAGCACTGGAATGACCTGCCCGCCAGCAACCGCGACGCGGTGATGGCGGACTACAACCGGCTGATCCAGGACTGGGTGATGAGCGGCCACTACCGCGGTGGCGGCAAGCTGCAACCCGCCGCCACCGCCACCACACTGCGCCAGCAGGGGCAGCGACTGGTGACACTGGATGGACCCTACGCGGAGGCGCGCGAGCAGCTGGGCGGCTTCCACGTGCTGGAGTGCGGAAACCTGGACGAGGCCCTGGCGGAGGCGGGACGCATCCCGCCCCTGCGCGTCGGCGGCTCGGTCGAGGTACGCCCCCTGGACCCCTCGCACCAGCTGTGAGCCTGGACTCCCTCTACCGGCGCGAGTACGGCCGCCTGCTCGCCAGCCTGATCCGCCGCTTCGGTGATTTCGAGCTCGCCGAGGACGCCCTGCAGCAGGCCTTCGAGGCGGCCCTGCTGCAGTGGCCGGTACAGGGCTCGCCGCCCAACCCGGTCGCCTGGTTGCTGGCCACCGCGCGCAACAAGGGGGTGGACCAGTTGCGCCGCCGCCAGCTGGACGAGCGCAAGCGCGCGGAGCTGGCCGTCGAGGCCGAGCTTGAGCAGGCCGGAAGCGACGCAATGCCCGAGCCCCTGGACAGCCTGCGCCTGATCTTCACCTGCTGCCACCCGGCGCTGGCCCAACCGACCCAGGTGGCGCTGACCCTGCGCACGGTGTGCGGGCTGAGCACGGAGGAAATCGCCCGCGCCTTCATGCTGCCGCTACCCACCCTGGCGCAGCGTCTGGTGCGGGCCAGGCACAAGATCCGCGATGCCGGCATTCCCTTTGAAGTCCCCGGCGAGCAGGCCATGGCGGAACGCCTGCAGGCGGTACTGGCAGTGATCTACCTGGTGTTCAATGAGGGCTACGCCGCCAGTGCCGGTGAGGAACTGGTGCGCACCGACCTGTGCCACGAGGGCATTCGCCTGGGACGGCTGCTGCTCAACCTGCTCCCGGCGGAGGCCGAAGCCCGGGGGCTGCTGGCACTGATGCTGCTGCACGATGCGCGCCGCGAGACCCGCACCGATGCCGCGGGTGACCTGGTGTTGCTGGAGGATCAGGAGCGCAGCCGCTGGAACCGGGCGCAGATCCGCGAGGGCGCGGCCCTGGTCGAGCAGGCCCTGCGTGCCGGCCCGCCGGGGCCCTATGCACTGCAGGCGGCGATCGCCGCCCTGCATGCCCAGGCCGCAACCGCGGCGGATACGGACTGGCGCCAGATCGCCGCGCTGTACAGCCTGCTGCTGGCGCGGCAGCCCTCACCGGTGGTGGCCCTGAACCGGGCCATCGCGGTGGCCATGGCGGACGGGCTGGAACAGGGGCTGGCCCTGCTCGACACCCTGCACCTGCCCGGCTATCACCTGCTGCCCGCAGCCCGCGCCGACCTGCTGCGCCGTCTCGGACGCCACGCCGAAGCGACCACTTACTATCGGGAGGCGCTGGCGCTGGTGGGCAACGAGCCCGAGCGGCGCTTTCTGGAGAAGCGCCTGCGCGAGGTCACAGCACCACGTGACCACCATCGCTGACCAGGGTGGAACCGGTCATGAAGTTCGACATGTCGCTGACGAGGTAGAGGACCGGCCCCATGATTTCCTCGGTCTCGGCGATGCGCTTGAGCAGCGAGGCCTCGGTGGCCCCTTCGGTGAAGCCGGGAATCATCGCCGCGGAGCTGTCGAACAGATCAGAGTGATAACTGCCGGGAGCGAGGCTGTTGACGCGAATGCCCAGCGGCGCCCACTCCTGGGCCATCACCCGGGTCATGGCATTGAGCGCGGCCTTGGTGGCGGCATAGAAGCCCTGGTAGGCCGGCGGCTTGAGGCCTGCCACGGAAATCACGTTCACGATCACGCCACCACCGTGCTGGCCCATGCGTGGCGCCAGCCGCGAGGCCAGGTACCAGGGCCCCAGGGTGTTCACCTCGAAGACCTTCTGGAACAGCTCCGGCGTCAGCTCCGACAGGCCGTTGGTCACCGGGTTGGTGCCGGCGTTGTTGATCAGGATATCGACGCGGCCGAAGGTGTCGTAGGCGGCCTCGATCAGGGCATCCAGCTCCGCCGGTTTGCCGGCGTGGGCGCCTACTGCCAGGCCACGCCGCCCCTTGGCCTCGATCTCTGCCACCACCGCCTTGCAGTTGTCCAGCTTGCGGCTGGCCACGATCACGTCCGCACCGCAGTCCGCCAGGCCCAGGGCCATGGCCTTGCCCAGCCCGCGGCTGCCGCCGGTAACGAGGGCGACTTTGCCCGTGAGATCGACCTGAACCATGTTGCTCTCCCCTATCGTGCGTCCCGGTGATGAATGTCGCTGCCGCGCCCGCGGAAAGACTCGACAGCGGCGCACCACCAAATTACTCTATACCGTATATTTTATCCACCCCCCGACGAGATCGAGACCATGGATACCGCCTACACCCCCGAGCAGGAGGCCCTGCGCCGCGAGCTTGCGGACTATATGGCACGCCTGATGACGCCCGAGCTGCGCGCCGAGATCAACCTGCCCTACGGCAGCGAGGGCGGCGGCCCTCTGTGGCGGGCGGCACTGCGCCAGATGGGCGGGGACGGCTGGATCGGCCTGGGCTGGCCGCAGGAGTGGGGTGGCCGTGGCTTCGGCCCCATCGAGCAGTACATCTTCATCGAGGAGGTGACGCGCTCGGGCTTTCCCTTCCCCTACCTGACCCCCGAGTCGGTGGGCCCGGCCATCGCCGAGTTCGGCAGCGAGGCGGTCAAGCGCAAGGTCCTGCCGGGGGTGCTCGGCGGCGAGATCGTACTGGCGATCGGCTACACCGAGCCCCAGGCGGGCACGGACCTGGCGGCGCTGAAGACCCGCGCGGTGCGCGACGGGGACGAGTATGTGATCAACGGGCAGAAGGTGTTCACGTCCCTCGCCCACCTGGCGGACTACGTGTTCCTCGCGGTGCGTACCGGCGACCCGGCCACCCACCCGCGGCACAAGGGCATCTCCATGATCCTGGTGCCGACGGATGCGCCGGGTTTTTCGAAAACCCCGATCTACACCGTGGCCGAGGGCGAGACCAACACCACCTGGTACGACAACGTGCGGGTGCCGGTGGGCAATCTCGTCGGCGAGGAGAACGGCGGCTGGAAGGTGATCACCAGCCAGCTCAACCGCGAGCGCCTGACCCTGATGAACCCGGGCACGGCGAACCTGATGTACCAGCAGGTCCTGGACTATGTGCAGCAGCATGACGACGAGGACGGCCGGCGTCTGATTGACGCCCCCTGGGTACAGGGTGCGCTGGGCAGGATCCACGCACAGCTGCGGGCGCTGCAGCTGGCCTGCCGCAAGCAGGCCTGGGCCATCGCCAACGGCAGCCTGCACCCGGCGGATGCGTCGGCGGTGAAGGTATATGGCTACGAGTGCTTTCTGAGTGCGTACCGGCTGATGCTGGAGGTGATGGGGCCGGATGCGATCCTGCGCCGCGGCTCTCCCCATGCTGCGCTGGATGGGCAGATGGAGCTGTTGTACCGGGCGGTGCCGGTGTATGGCTTTGGCGGCGGGACGAATGAGATCCAGCGGGATCTGATCGGGCAGTTCGGGTTGGGTTTGCCGAGGGCGAAGCGGTGAGTCGGGTTGAACCAGTATGCCTCCACGGAGTGGCCAATGGGCTCCCGGCCCTTGGCCACTCCTCCCACACACGGACTCGGCACAGCCGGGCATTCGATAGGGGCGTGACGCCATGCCTGCCCGAGGGGTCGAGTGACCACCCCACCACAATCCTCCATTGCAGCATAGAGGCCTGACCCATGGACTTTGCACTCAACGAGATTCAACAGGACCTCAGCCAGCTGGCGGAGAAGATCCTGCGCGAGGCCAGCACCGGCGAGCGCCTGCTGGCGCTCGAAAAGAGCGGCCAGCGCCTCGACGCGGCGCTCTGGCAACAGCTGATCGAATCCGGCCTCACCGCGGTTGCGATTGACGAAGCCCACGGCGGTGCCGGGCTGGGCTTTTTCGAGAGCTGCCTGGTGCTACAACAGATGGGCAAGACCGTTGCCGCCATCCCGCTGCCAGGCCACAGCGTGGGTGCACTGGCACTGCAGCAGGCCGGTGCCGCCGATGCCCTCGAGGCACTGCTCGGCGGCAGCGGCTGGCTCGCCACCAGCGTGCGCACCCAGGGCAACGCGCTGGTCGCCCGTGGTGACACCCTGAGCGGCAGCGTCGGTACCGTGCCCTGCGCCATTGGCAGCCAGGCCCTGCTGCTGCCGGCGCGCAGGGGCGGCGAATGGCAGCTGTATCTGGTCGCGACGGAGCAGGCCGGCGTCACCCTGCAGGCCCAGACCAGCACCGGGCTGGAGCCGCAGGCGCTGGTGACCCTGAAGGGCGCAAGTGCCCGGGCCATCGGCGACGCCGGGCTGCTTGCCGCCCTGCGCGAGCGGCTGGTGATCGCCACCTGCGCCCACCAGCTTGGCGTGCTGGAAGAGACCCTGGAGATGACCACGCGCTATGTGTCGGAGCGCGAGCAGTTCGGGGTGAAGATCGGCAGTTTCCAGGCGGTGAGCCATCGCCTGGCGGATGCCTGGATCGACGTGATGAACCTGCGCCTGCTGACCCAGTCCGCCGCGGCGATGCTGGACCGGCAACCCCTGGCGACGCTGGAGGTTCTATCGGCGCAGACCTGGTGCGCGGATGCCGGGCACCGGGTGCTGGCGAGTTGCCAGCATGTGCACGGCGGTATGGGCCACGACCGCGACTACCCGCTGTGGCGCTATGCCGTCTGGGCCCGGCACAACGAGCTGGCCCAGGGCAGCGCCAGCCAGGCGACCGCGGCGCTGGGCGCGGCGATTGCGCGGGAACCGGCAATGGCCGTGTTGTAGTGAATATCGGCACGCCGCAGCGCCGGGTCTGTGCGGGCAGGCCATTCCCGGCCCCTTCGAGAGCGCCGAGAAGCGCAGCGCCCCGGCCGTCCCGGCGCGAGGACTGTTGGAACCGGGGCCGCAGGCACCGGTTCCTGAGTCCCAAAAATCGCGCAGCGATTTTGGTCGAGTTCCGCAGCGCAGGCCGGGGCGCGAGCATCGCAGGGGACCCCTTGGCCAACGGCCAAGGGGCGCTCGACAGGGGCCGGAAATGGCCTGCCCGCACAGACCCGGCGCCACCACGGTGCAGATGCAGCCAGAGCAACGATTAACCCGGTGGATCAATAAACGGAGAACACCATGCCCACTATCCTGCAGAACACCCTCGAAGACGGCATCCTCGAGCTGCGCCTGAACCGCCCCGAGCGCCTCAACGCCATCAATGAAGACCTGATCGGCGAACTCACCGACATCATGCGCGACCTCAACCGCAACCGCGACGTGCGGGTCGTCATCCTCACCGGCGAGGGGCGTGGCTTCTGCGCCGGCGCCGACCTCAAGTCCAGCGACTCCAGCGTCGGCTCCATCCCCGGCACCGAGGGCATGAACCAGCTCGGCTACGTCTACAAATTCCAGGAATACCTGGCCGACATGATGCTGGCCATCCACGAATGCGACAAACCCGTGATCGCCGCGGTCAACGGCGCCGCGGTTGGCGGTGGCCTGGCCATCGCCCTGGCCAGCGATATACGCCTCGCCTCCGAACAAGCCAAGTTCGGCGCCGTATTCATCAAGACCGGCCTGTCATCCTGCGACGTCGGCACCAGCTACCTGCTGCCGCGCATCGTCGGCGCCTCCCACGCCTCAGAACTGATGCTGACCGGACGCATCATCGACGCCCGCGAGGCAGAGCGTATCAGCCTCGTCTCCCGCGTGGTCGCCCCGGAGCAACTGGCCGAAAGCGCACTGGGCGTGGCACGGGAGATGGTCAGCAACAGCGAATACGGCGTGTGGATGACCAAGAAAGGCCTGCGCACCAACATCGAGGCACCCAGCCTGCGCCACGCCATGGAGCTGGAAAACCGCACCCAGGTGCTGGGTTACTTCACCGGCTGCATGGAAGAGTCGATGCAGGCCTTCCAGGAAGGGCGCCTGCCGACCTGGCCGAAGCTCTGACCGTGTCCGACACAGCCGATACACGCAACGGCGCGGGCAAGCGGCGCGGGCGTCCGCCCAAGACCTCGCGCGAGCAGATCATCGACGCCGCGGTGCAACTGCTGCTCGAGGAACCGATGCAGCCCCTGTCGCTGCACCGGGTGGCGCGCGCCCTCGGCGTCACGCCGATGGCCCTGTACGGCCACGTCGCCGACAAGGACACACTGCTGCAGGCGGTGGCGGCGCGGCTGCTGGACGAACTGGACCCGTCGATTCCCGAAGCCGACTGGCAGGAGCAGCTGCGCACCTGGGCCCGGGCCACGCGCCGGCACTTTCTCAAGTACCCGGGGCTGCTCGCCCTGCTTGGCTGGCGCCACCACATTGCCAGCGCCTGGCTCGGGCAGGTGGCCCTGCTGGCGCGTATCCTGTCGCGCAGCGGGCTTGCCGGGGCAGAACTCGCGGACGCGGTGCGCTGGGTTTCGAGCACCCTGATGGGCGCGATTTTCATGGAAATCGCCAGCCGCCATACCGGTGCCGAGCTCAGCCCCGATGACCTGCGGGAACTGCCGGTGGCGGATGCCGAGGTGCTGCGGGAGCTGTTGCCGCATCTGGAACAGAAGCGCTCCGCCACGCGCTTCGATGATGATGTCGAGCGTGTCATCGACTCACTGCAGGTGCGCGCCGCACAGACCTAGCCCTGGCCCAGCTGTGAGGACAGGCGCCGCAGCTGCCGTAACAGGAACACCAGCACCACCAGCGACAGGCAGATATTCGACAACGGCACCGCCAGCCATACCCCGGTCACACCCAGCACCGCAGACAGGCCAAACAGGAACGGCAGCTGCACCAGCATATTGCCCAGGGTGATCAGGGTCGCCTGGCGGGCCATGCCCATGGCCTGGAAAAAACCGGCGGCCAGCACCAGAAAGCCGTCCAGGGACAGGGCAAACAGGTGCAGGCGCAGGCCCACCACGGCCTTGTCCAGCAAGACCGCATCATCGGCGCCAAACACCGCGGCAAACAGGCCGGGCCAGGCGATGATCAGGGTGGTGAACAACAGCCCCGCTCCCAGCGCGGTGAGCAGCGCCAGGCGCAGCACGGCGCGGATCGGCGCCGCCTGCCGTGCCCCGTAGAAGTAGCTGACCAGTGGCTGCATGCCCCCCGCCACCCCCTCGGCGAACATGTAGTAAAAACCCAGCAGATAACCCGCCATGGCATAGGCCGCGACGTGCAGGGCACTGCCGTGCGCCATGAACAGGGCGTTGTGCAACACCACCACAAAACTGATGTAGAGATACATCAGCATGCTGGACAGGCCGGTGGCACTGATCTCGAACCAGAGCCGCGGCACCGGCCGCAATGCCGCCAGGCGCAGGGGTACCGCGTGGCGCCCGCGCAGCACGTACACCAGGCAGATCAGGAATGACAGCGTCTCGCCGCAGACCGTGGCCAGCGCGGCGCCGCGCAGGCCCCAGTGCCAGTGCATCACGAACAGATAGTCGAGAGCGATATTGGTCAGTGCGCCGCTGATCATGGCTGCGGTGGCCAGGCGCGGCGCACCCAGGTTGCGCACCAGAAAGGGCATGGCGATGCTGCCCATGATCAGCGGTGCGGCGCGGGCCATGACCTGCAGGTAGTCATTGCCCAGGGCCTGGATATCGGCATCCGCACCCTGCAGGGCGAGAAAGCCCCGGGCACCACTGCCGATGAACCATCCCGCCAGCAAGCCGGGCAAAAGCAGCAGCAGGGCCACCTGCCCCAGCACCCGGGTGGCACGGCCCGGGTTTCCCGCACCCAGGGCAATGGAGCAGTGCGCACCGGCGCCCACGCCAATCATCATCCCCGTCGCCAGCAGCACACCGGCCAGGGGCCAGGCCATATTGATCGCCGCCAGCCCCTCGGCACCCATGGCGTGGCCGATAAAGATGCCGTCCACGATCTGGTAGAGGCCACTGATCATCAGGGCCATGACGGTGGGGATGGTATAGCGCCAGAAGTCGCGCTGGATCGAACCGGGGGTCATCAATCGCCGAACCCGCTGTCGCGTCGGACGGCCCGGGTCGTGCACGCCGGCAAGATGGTCATGCACTCTCCCACGCAAGAATCGAAAATGAAGCGCCGTCGGGCGCATGCCGCCCGCAGCAGGGCGTCGTAGCTTAACGGATGGGAGCGGACAGAGGCCAGCGTGCGCCGGCCTCCCGGAGGCTACGCCGTCACTTCACCAGGCGAATGGCGAACGGTGCCCGGAACGGCTTGCCGCTGGACGTGGCCACGGCACCCATGATGCAGAACACCAGGTGCACAATGGCGAGGGCGAAGATGACCAGAACCCCGATCAGGATCATGGTCAGGATGAGGCCGATACAGTAGCCAATGATCGCGGTGATCGACCAGTTCAGCGCTTCCTTGGACTGATCGAGCACATAGGGGTCGTCCTTCTTGATCAGGTAGACAATCAGCCCTGGAACGAAAATGAAGAGGATGGTGCCAATCCAGACCAGAAGCGCGATATTCCTCGATTCCTGGTTATCGGTGGTAATCAGTTCGCCGTTCATGGCAGTCCCCTGTGCAGGCCGCTACCCGACCAGCCGCGGCCGGGTTTCGGCTGCAACTATAGCAGGCACATGAGTCACCGGGGTTGCGGATCGGAGCGTCAGCCCCGGGTGCGGTGCAGAAACTCCAGCACCCGCCCGAGCAGGCCGGTGAGGGCGCGATAACACTCATCGGGAGCGGCCAGGATGACTTCCGCAGGCTGCACCCACGGGGCCGGCCGCAGAGAGTCGCGGTCATGCTCAACCAGCTGCGCCACGGACTGCGGCGTGCTTTCGAGGTGGAACTGCAGGCCGACCACCGCCCGCCCCCACTGGAAGGCCTGGTGAGCACAGGCCTCGCTGCGCGCCAGCAGATGTGCGCCCCGGGGCAGGTCGAAGGTCTCGCCATGCCAGTGCAACACCGTGGACAGGGCCGGCAGGCGCAGCACCTCGGGCCCGACCGGAGCACAGCCCTGGATGGGGAACCAGCCGATCTCCCGCTGCGCGTTCGGGTAGACCTCGGCGCCCAGTACCCGGGCGATCATCTGCGCGCCGAGGCAGACACCCAGCACCGGCC
>JBJHBY010000102.1:0-11547 GCA_050485745.1 Gammaproteobacteria bacterium
TACCACGCGTCCATGGCTCCGATCCGGCAAGGGCAGTAAACTGGCAAAAAACGGAGTGGACCCCCCGGATCATGGACAAGTCCCCGCTGGCGCGCATCGACCTGAACCTGCTGGTAGCCCTGCGCGCCCTGATACGTACGCGCCAGGTGACCCAGGCCGCGCGCAGCATCGGCATCACGCAACCGGCGATGAGCCGTGCCCTCGGGCGCCTGAGACGCCTGTTCCAGGACCCGTTGCTGGTGCGCGCCCGCGGTGGTTACGAGCTCACCCACCGCGCCGAGGACCTGGCACCGGAGCTGGAGCGATGCCTCGCCGGCATCGAGGAACTGCTGTTGACCACGGCCTTCGAACCCCGGTCAGCCCAGCGTTCCTTTACCCTGTGCACCACTGACTTCGGCACGCTGTACTACGTGCCCTATCTACTGGAGCTGCTGCGCGCCCGGGCTCCGGGCATCGACGTGAATATCCGTCACTGGGACAAGCACTCCCTGCACCTGATCGAACGCGGCGAAGTTGATCTGGCCATGGCCATCCTGGTCGATCCTCCGGATAACCTGCGCAGTCTGCGCATGGGTTCGGACCGGCTGGTCTGTGTGTATCGGGAAGGCCATCCCCTGGGGGCGGATACCCTGACTCTCGATGGTTACTGCCAATACCACCACATCAATATTCCACACTATGCGGACAACGATGCACTGCCCGACCGCAAGCTGGCGGAGCTCGGCCGGAGCCGACATATCGCCGTGGAGATCCCCCATTTTGTGGCGGCGCTGAATACCGTGTCACAGACCGATCTGCTGCTGACCCTGCCGCGCCTGTTCGCGCGCACCATGATCAGCAACTTCAAGCTGCCACTGCTGATCCGCCCCATGCCGATGGAGCTGCCGCCGATCCAGTATTGCCAGATCTGGCACGAGCGCGCGCACCATGATCCCGCGCACCGCTGGCTGCGCCAGACCATGCTGGAGGGTTTCATTGATGAGTTCCGGGGCATGGTGAAGGTGTTTGCAGAGTCGATCGACGTCGACCGCAGCCTGGCACGACCTGCTACAACGCCGTCATGAGCGCCCCGGGCCGGCGGCGGGGCATCTGAGGGAAAATGAACCACCAACAATGGGTAATAAAAGGAAGCAAAAAAAAGCGCCAGTCCGAAGAGCGGCGCTACAAGAAGAAGCCTAGTATTTCGAGGCACTAACCATGGAAGCTAGTGACGAAACATGCAACCCCTGGCAGGGTTACGGGGTATACATTAAATGAACGCTCACTATCCGTCCAATGCATTTTTGGTATATCGTTAATGAATCAAGGGAATCCACGCACTCGCTACCACTCGATCTGAACAAAAAACAACCGCCGGAGGCTCCAATGAGCAATCGCTTCCAGACCGTTCGCGATATCCTCGACCATCTCACCAATCTGCACCGGACCCTGGCGGCACGTTATGGCCAACTCGCTGACGCCGAGGCCTCCGGTAACGAGCGGGTGAGCCTGGTCCTGCGCTACCTGGAGCGCCATGAGCAGATTCTGCGCGAGGCACTGCTCCGCTACGGCGAGGACGCCAGCCCCGGCATCCTCGCCACCTGGTTCGACAGCACACCCGACCTCGACCACCTGCTCCCCGCCGACATTCCGGTCAACGACGTCAACCGACTGGTTGCCGCGGCGCTGGCGGTCGATGAGCAACTGCTCGGACTTTACCGGCAGCTGGCAGCAAAGGCCGAGAACCCGTCCATCCAGGAGCTTTTCGAGGATCTTGCCCGGCAGCAAAGCCGCGAGGAAGCACGTCTGGCCCTTGCGGCACTGCAGCTCAGCGACGTCTGAAAGCATCGGAAAAACACGCAGTAAACAACGATGCCGCGGGTAGCCGGATGCCGCCCCCCGACAAATGCTGTATGGTAATGAAGGACACTCACCCGTATTTGCCATACCCGGAAGGGGGAGGTCCCTGTGAAGAAAGATTCGAACAAGGGTTATATTGCGTTGCTGGGCTGGAGCCTGAACGCGGTCGAGGCGGCCGAGACCTTTGACCGTCGCTACGTTGTCGTCGCGCCGGACTGGGCAGAGGAATACTGTCGGCAGCACAACATTCCCTACCTCGCGTGGAACTTCGAACGCCTCAACGACCGCTCGATGGAAATCGCCCAGACCCTGAGGGATATGGGCGTGGATGTCGCCATCCCCCTGTTTGAGGAAACCGTGGAGTGGGCCGGGGCCATCAACTCGGTGTTGCTCGACAATCCCCGCCTCCTCGGGCAATCCATGCTGATGCGTGACAAGTCGCTGATGAAGCGCCGAGCCCAGCTCGGTGGTATCCGCGTCGGCATTTTCGAGGAAGCCCGGGACCGGCAGGACGTCATCCGCTTTCTGAAGCGCGTCAACCAGACCCTGCTCAAACTTGATGGCGACCCCAATGACCCGATCCACTTCAAGGCTTTTGACAAGGCCGGCTGCCTCGGTCATCGGGTCATCCGCACCCCCGATGACGTCGATGCCATTCCCGACGAGGAATTCCCGGCGCTGATGGAGTCCCATCTCGACGGCTGGGAATTCGCGGTGGAAGCCTGGGTTCACAAGGGCAAGATCCGCTTTCTGAACATTTCCGAATACGTCACTCTGGGCTATTCCGTGTACGTGCCAGCCTCGCCCGAGCTGGAGCACTACCGACCCCAGATCCGCGCACAGATCGAGAAGCTGATCAAGACCTTCGATATCGAGTTCGGCTTCGTGCACCCGGAGTACTTCGTCACCAGCGACGACGAAATGTACTTCGGTGAAGTCGCCTACCGGCCACCCGGGTTCAAGGTGTTCGAATTGCTGGAACGGGTCTACGGCTTCAACGCCTATCAGGGCCTGATCCTGGCCTTCGACCCGAAGACCACCGAGGAGGAAATCACTGCGTTCTTCCCCCGCGAAGTCGAGGATGCAAAGGGTCACGCCGGCTGTTTCGGCGTCTACCCCCGGCGCCGGGTGGTCAGCCAACTGGAAATTCCCCAGGAGACGGAAGACCACCCCTACTTCGAATCCCATGAGCTGACGCCACCACTCCAGGAAACCGTCACCAAGCGCACCGCCTTCGGCACCCACTGGGGACTGGTGTACTTCCGGGGCGATGATCCGAAAGCCCTGCACGACCTGCTCAAGCGCCAGGAAGAGCTCGACTTCTACGTCTGACAGGAACAGGACAGCAGCACCGTGAGCGGCCCCACCCAAACCGACCAGGATCAGCAAACACGCATCGAAACGCTGCTCGCCCGGCTGGACGACGCCACGCTGGCCCTGGCACGCAGCCCGGTATTCAGCAAGCCTGCACGTCTCGGCCGCGTCCTCGACATTGCCCGGCGCCTGCTTCTGCTCGAGGGCGGCTGCGCCGCACTGATGCCGCGCACCCAGGCACTGGAGGAGGCCGGCCTGTTCCTGGGTTCGGACTGGGCATCGCCCGCCAGCCTGATTGCGGCACTGACACCGCAGGCCCTGAAGAGCCCGGTGCCCGAGACCGTGGTCATCGAAGCCCTGAGCTGCCTGAGGCTGCTCGCCGTAGCCCAGGGCGCCTGGCGACATCGCCAGGTATCCGCGGAGCAGGCACACCACTACCTGACCCAGGTACTGGCCATCAACCTGGCCATGCTGTTCACACCCCCAAGTGAGGCTGAGAGGGTCAGCCAGGGCAAGCTGGCCATGCTGTCACGGCTGCTGCTGCAGCACCTGGCCACGGAAATCGGCTATGAGCGCGTCATCGACCAGCTCATTGATGAAATCTGGCGCATCCTGCAGCAACGTCCCATCCAGGTGGACGCGGTCAAGCGCATGATCACCCAGATCGCCGTCTGTCGCGCCGACCCGGCCATCGAGCTGCGGGCCAGTGGCCAAGGCGCCGACCGCCTGATCAGCAGCCTCTATGGCCCGACGCAGGCCTGCCGCGAGGACCCGGGGCTGGCAGTGTATGGGCAACGCCTGGAGCACATGGACGCCACAGCCCTGCAATACGAGGCCAATGGTTTTGCCCGCGCCATGCACGATACCGGGCTGGTATCGCCGTACCATCCGGTCCTGCTCAGGCACTTGTCGCAGCAGGAGAGCGATCATCTGCTGGCCGAGGCCATGGGGCTGTCGGCCACAGGCCGGGACTGCCTGCTGTGCTATCGACAGTTGGTACACACGCTGATTGATGTCGCCGTCCACCCCGAGACTGCCCAGGCCATCCTCGGCCTCGCCCTGCTGCTGGAGCGCGGGATTCTGTACCAGCCCGCGGTTGCTCCAGCCCTGTGGCGACAGATCGGCCTGCCGGTCTCCGCGCGGGCCAGGTCCAGCATCACCCTCGCCTTCGGCGATGCCGTCTCTGCCGAGGCCAGGCTGCTGGAAGGGGTGCTGTGCATGCTCGGACAACCCCTCGGGGTCGGCCAGGGCAACAACCCCACTTGCCAGTCCGCCAGGGCCCTGTCGATGTGGGCCTACAACGACCCCGACTATCTGCTGCAGATGGTCGCCTGGGCCGCGCGCGACGATGAGATCATCATGCACTTCGAGGGACAGCCCATCTCATCGGCCCGCAGCGCCGAGGGTCTGGCCTCCTCGCCACCGATGGACCTGGACCCGGTATCCCTGCTGGTGGTGCCCCACCTGGACCGTATCTACGCGGAGATGGGCCGCCACTGCGCCGGCCGCGAGGGCGACCCGCACCGCTGGATCAACCCGGAGTTCCATGGCTGGTGGGCGGGCCGGGGCTTTCGTATCAATGTCGACGTCTCGACCGGCACACTGCAAGAGCTCGACGTATTCCTGCGCCACTTTTATGCCGCGTACCACCCCTACTACAACCGCAACCAGCCGTTGATCCACCCGCAACCCGCCGGGATGGCAATCACCGACAGTGCGGCGCGCTTCGTCGGCTGGCATGCGATCACGATTCTGCGGGTGGCCCTGGACCCCGGCGACGTCATGCGCGTGTACTTCTACAATCCCAACAATGACAGCGGGCAGGACTGGGGCGATGGGGTGGTTGTCAGCACGGCCCGGCATGGCGAGCGCTTCGGGGAGGCTTCCCTGCCCTTCGAGCAGTTCGCCTCGAGGCTGTATATCTTCCATTACGACCCGCTGGAACATGGTGAGCTGGCACTGGTTCCTGCGCAGGAACTGGAAAGCGTGATCGGCTACATCACGCGCAGCTGGGGTGCGGATCGCGTATCCACCGGGGAGCTTCAGGCAGAAAGGGGAGTATAAAAAAACCGGCTTGCGCCGGTTTTTTCGGATATGGCGTCCCCTAGGGGACTCGAACCCCTGTTCCCGCCGTGAAAGGGCGGTGTCCTAGGCCACTAGACGAAGGGGACGTGGCCGAAGAGCGCGCTATTTTACGGTTCCCCGTTTCGATTGCAAGGGGCAGGCGTGATTTTTTTCGGTGGGCCGGCCTGTGCCGTTCAGGCTGTTACACTGGCGGCTGCCAAAGCGGATAAACCAGCCGATGCGTCGACACGATTTCAGCACGCGCCTGCTCGATGGTATCGAGCGCGCCGGCAATCGCCTGCCCCACCCCACCCTGCTGTTCCTCTATCTTTGCCTGCTGGTGATCGCCGTGTCGGCCCTCGCCGAGTGGCTGGGCGCAGCGACCCGGCACCCCCTGAGCGGCGAGTCACTGGTGGCGCGGAGCCTGTTCAGCGGTGAGGGGCTGCACTGGTGGCTGCAGAACGCGGTCACCAACTTCACCGGCTTCGCCCCCGTCGGTACCGTGCTGGTCGCCATGCTCGGCATCGGCATTGCAGACCGCTCCGGCCTGCTGTCCTGTGCACTGCGCCTTCTGGTCACCCGTGCACCGGCCTGGTCGCTGAGCTTCACCGTAGTGCTCGCGGGCTGCCTGTCCAGCCTGGCGGCAGACGCCGGCTATGTGGTGCTCATTCCCCTTGCCGCCCTGCTGTTCCAGGCTGCGGGTCGACACCCCCTCGCCGGTATCGCCTGCGCCTTTGCGGGCGTTTCCGGGGGGTTCAGCGCCAACTTCATGATCGGGCCGATTGATGCGGTACTGGCGGGGATTTCCACCGAGGCTGCGCACCTGGTCGATCCGGCATACCAGGTGAGTGCCGCGGGCAACTGGTACATGCTCGCCGCCTCCACGGTGCTGATCAGCTTGATCGGGGCCTGGATCACGGAGCGGGTGGTGTGCCCCCGCCTGGGCATATCCGACGCCAGCAGCACCAAAACCGGTGTGGACACCCTGTCAACGGGAGAGCGCCGCGGGCTGCGCGCCGTAGCGGCATTCAGCGTGGTCTTCGCAGCCCTGTTGCTGGCCGCCGCACTGCCTGCGGAGGGGTTGCTGCGCGGACGTCCCGGGGAGGCCTCTCTGTTGCTGCAGGGGGTCGTGGTCGTGATCGCTGTCTATGCAGCCATCGCCGGCTGGATCCATGGGCGCTGCAGCGGCCGCTTCCGCCACGGACAGGACGCCGTCGAGGCCATGGAACACAGCATGGGTACCATGGCGACCTATCTGGTGTTGATGTTCTTCGCCGCGCAATTCGTCAACGCCTTCGCCTGGACCGGCCTCGGCACCATCACCGCGGTGGCCGGGGCGAGCTGGCTGGCGGGAATGGAACCGGGGCCGCTGGGTCTGCTGCTGGCCCTGGTGTTGATCAGTGGCGCGGCCAACCTGTTGCTGGGCAGCGCCTCGGCAAAATGGGCCCTGCTGGCGCCGGTTCTGGTGCCCATGCTGTATCTGCTGGGTGTGAGCCCCGAGGCCACACAGATGGCCTATCGCATCGGCGACAGCGTGACCAACATCATCACACCGCTGATGCCCTATTTCGGCGTGGTGGTGGCCTTTGCCCAGCGTCACCAGCGCGACACCGGTATCGGCACGCTGATTGCGTTGATGCTGCCCTACAGCCTGGCCTTCGCCATTGCCTGGTGCCTGTTGCTGGTGGTCTGGGTGCAACTGGGCTGGCCCCTCGGCCCCGGCGCCAGCGTCACTCTGGGTAGCTGATGTCCCGGCGGGTTGGGCAACCTCACCCTGTAGGCTGGGTTAGCCGCTCCGCGGCGTAACCCAGCGTCACCACCCGGGCGGCGATCTCCCGCTTATTTTGTTGCGAAGCACCCTGGGGCCGCTCCGAAACCAACCATAGCGCGGGATTCAATGGCGGTGAGAACGCTGGGTTACGCGGCGCTGCCGCTAACCCAGCCTACTCGCGTCTCGCTTCTCGCTTCTCGCGTTTTGCGTTTTGCGTTTTGCGTTTTGCGTTTTGCGTCCTGCGTCTTGCGCCCGCATCCCCACCTCAGCGCTTTTCCTTCACGCGATCAGCCATTTCCTGCAGGCCGACATGGCGCACGTCCTGCCCCTTGACCAGATAGATGACATGCTCCGCCAGATTGCGGGCGTGGTCACCAATGCGCTCGAGGGAGCGCAGGGACCACATTACGCTCAGTACCGAAGAAATGCTGCGAACATCCTCCATCATGTAGGTCACCAGGGTACGCATCGCCGTGGCATATTCGAGGTCGACCGCCTTGTCCTCGTGGGCCACACGCAGGGCCTGATCAATGTCAAAGCGCGCGAAGGCGTCGAGGGCATCGCGCACCATGGCGATAACGTGGGTACCGATGTGACGGATCTCCACCACGCCACGGGGCATGTCTCCGGCGCCAATCAGCTGCAGGGCGTGATCGGCGATCTTGCCGGCTTCATCGCCCATGCGCTCCAGGTCGTGCAGGGCACGGCTGATGGCCAGGACCATGCGCAGATCGCTGGCCGCGGGCTGGCGACGCGCCAGAATCAGCGTGCAATCCTGGTCGATCGAGACTTCCATGTCATTGATCTTGCTGTCTCCCTTGAGCACTTGCTCAGCCAGGGACGAGTCTGCGTTCATGGTGGCGGTGATGGCATCCGCCACCTGACGCTCGACCATGCCGCCCATCTCCAGCATGCGACTCATGATGTCTTCCAGCTCTTCGTTGTACTGCTGGGAGATGTGGTGGGAGTGCAGGTCTTTCTCGGTCATGGCTGCGATCCTGAATCAGCGGTACGTTCGTCGGCCCGGGAAACCCGGTCAGCCGTAGCGGCCGGTAATGTAGTCTTCGGTCTGCTTTTTTGCCGGATTGGTGAACAGACGATCTGTGCTGTCGTACTCGACCAGCTCACCCAGATACATGAACGCGGTGTAGTCAGAGACGCGCGCCGCCTGTTGCATGTTGTGGGTGACGATGACGATGGTGTACTGGGACTTCAGCTCGTTGATCAGTTCCTCGATCTTCAGGGTGGAGATCGGATCCAGTGCGGAAGCCGGTTCATCAAGCAGGATGACCTCCGGCTCGATGGCAATCGCACGGGCAATCACCAGGCGCTGCTGCTGACCACCGGACAGCCCGAAGGCATTGTCATTGAGGCGATCCTTGACCTCATCCCACAGCGCCGCGCCCCGCAGGGAGCGCTCTACCACTTCATCGAGTACGCGCTTCGAGGTCACCCCCTGCAGACGCAGGCCATAGGCCACGTTCTCGTAGATCGACTTGGGAAAGGGATTGGGTTTCTGGAACACCATGCCGACGCTGCGACGCAGCTCAGCGACCTCGACATCCTTATCGTAGATGTTCTTGCCGTCCATCAAAATCTGCCCCGTAACGCGGCAGTTGTCCACCAGATCGTTCATGCGGTTGAAGCAGCGCAACAGGGTGGACTTGCCACAACCCGATGGCCCGATGAATGCCGTAACCCGCTTGTCGGGAATGGTCAGGTCGATACCCTTGAGTGCCTGCGACTCGCCATAGAACAAGCCGAGATCACGAACCTCGATCTTGACCTGCTCGGCGGCATCACCGCTGTGATCCCGTACCGCGACTTCGGGGCGGGTGGCGATTGCTGCGGCCTGTCGCGTTTCATTGGTCATGGTGTCGGATCCAAACATGGTGAATTTCCCTTGATTCTACCCGGCGTTCGCCCGGAGTGCGCTGTCAGTCGGACTCGCTGCGGTATTTCTCACGCAGCCTGTTGCGGATACTGATCGCGGTGAGATTGAGTGCCACAATCAGGATGACCAGCGTCAGAGCCGTGGCGTAAACCAGCGGTCTCGCTGCCTCGACATTGGGGCTCTGGAAGCCCACATCGTAGATATGGAAGCCCAGGTGCATGATCTTGCGATCGAGATGGACGAACGGAAAGTTGCCGTCAACGGGCAGGGTCGGCGCCAGCTTGACTACGCCCACCAGCATCAGCGGCGCCACCTCACCAGCGGCACGCGCCACGGCGAGGATCAGGCCGGTCATCATTGCCGGCGTAGCCAGCGGCACCACTACCTTCCACAGGGTTTCCGCCTTGGTGGCGCCCAGGGCCAGACTGCCCTGACGAATAGTGCTGGGAATACGTGCCAGGCCCTCTTCCGTCGACACGATGACCACTGGAAGCGTCAGCAGCGCCAGGGTCAGCGAGGCCCAGAAAAGACCTGGCGTGCCGAAAGTGGGGGTCGGCAGACCTTCAGGGTAGAAAAGGCGGTCGATGTTGCCACCCAGAAAATAGACGAAGAAGCCCAGGCCGAAGACCCCGTACACGATCGAGGGGACTCCCGCCAGGTTGTAGACGGAAACCCGGATCACCCTGAGCAACGGCCCTTGCTTCGCGTACTCGCGTAGATAGATCGCGGCCAACACACCGAACGGTGTGACAATGACGGACATCACCAGCACCATGGTTACCGTACCGAAAATGGCAGGAAAAATGCCACCTTCGGTATTCGCCTCACGGGGGTCCTCGCTGACAAACTCCCAGAAGCGCTCCCGGTACTCCCTGAGTTTTCCCCAGGTTGACAGGGCATTGGGGCGTGTGGCGCGAACGATCAGCGCAAAAGACAGATCCACCGTTTCCCCTGTCGCCACACGGGCAACCAGTGTGTCTCGCCGCAGCTGCGCATAGATGGCATCCAGCTCCTGCTGAATCACCGCGTATTCGGCATCCAGCCGGGCCTGTTCCGTCTCGATTCGACGCTCTTCATCGATTCGGCTGGTGCCTTCAACGCCACGCAGCTCAAGGCGACGCTGATCAAGCCGCAAGCGCTCCATCTCGAAATTGATACGACCGATATCCTGGCGCTCGATGCGCCTGATCTTGCTGTGCAGATCAATACTGCGCTGCACGCGCCGGGCCAGTTCATCCCAGAAGTTCTCGTCCTCGACACGCGCGACGGTCTGCTCGCCCTCGCGAATGGACAGCGGGTAACCGTAAAAATTACCCCATTCCCGACGCTCGACAGCGATGGCGTCCCGGGGAAAGCGCCACTCGTCCATGCCCTTTTCCATGTGCCAGACAAAATCGCGGCCAAAGACGTCGCGATTACCCTGCTTGAACAGGTGGCGAGTGATCAGATCGACGTCGGCCGGGACCTCGACGCCGGCATCCCGGGCTACCGCTGCGGGGATGGTTTGTGACCGGGTTACCTCGCCCAGTACCATCAGACGCGAACCGTCACGCTGCGTCACCGTCGTTTCGACGAGAGCAGCCGGCCAGAAATGACTGAACCCCCGTACCGCGATCAGACTGATCAGGCCGATCACCATGATCATGCACAAGGCCACGGCGCCGCCGTTCAGCCAGATCCAGGGTGCCCCGCTCTTGAACCACTCTTTCATTTCTCAGGATCCTGTTTGAAACCGGGTCTCGAACACATCGTCCTACAGGCTGCTATAACGTGTACGCAGGCGCTGCCGCACGATTTCGGCGATCGTATTGACCACAAAGGTCATGACAAAAAGCACCAGGGCCGCAAGGAACAGAATGCGATAGTGACTGGAGCCTACCGCCGTTTCCGGCAGTTCCACGGCGATGTTCGCCGACAGGGTGCGCATGCCCTCGAAGATATTGAAGTTCACCACTGGACTGTTGCCGGTGGCCATTAGCACGATCATGGTTTCACCCACGGCACGGCCGAAGCCCATCATGACAGCGGAGAAGATCCCCGGGCTGGCCGTCGGCAGGACAACGCCCATAACCGTCTGCCAACGGGTCGCACCAAGAGCCAGGGAGCCCTGGGTCAGATGCCTCGGCACGTTGAATACAGCGTCTTCCGCGATGGAAAAAATTGTTGGGATCACCGCGAAACCCATTGCAATACCTACCACCATGGCATTGCGCTGGTCATAAGTGATTCCCACCTCGGTAAACCACTGGCGCATGCTGCCATCAAAGAACATGACCTCGATCCAGGGACTGGACGCCACGCAAAACCAGCCCACCAGAAGGATCATCGGCACCAGCAGCGCGGCCTCCCAGCCTTCGGGCACAAGATTGCGAAGGTGCCTGGGCAAACAGTGCCAGGCAAAGGCAAAAACAAGCATGCCCAGCGGCATCAGGATCAGGATGGTAAAGACCACCGGCAGATGGTTTTCCAGGAAGGGAGCCAGCCACAACCCGGCGAGGAAACCCAGAATCACAGTGGGCAGGGCTTCCATGATCTCGATCGATGGCTTGACGAAACCGCGCAGCTTCGGCGTCATGAAATAGGCGGTATAGATTGCACCCATAATCGCCAGAGGCATGGCGAACAGCATGGCGTAGAAAGCCGCCTTGAGGGTGCCCACGGTCAG
>JBJHBY010000103.1:0-11489 GCA_050485745.1 Gammaproteobacteria bacterium
CTGTTGCTCGGCATCGAGAAAATGAACGCGGCCGGCGAGTGACAGGTCGCGGTCGAACCAGGGGTTGAGCAGCACGCCGCCGTAGACCTCCACGCCCAGCTGCAGATAGCCCTGCTGTACCAGCTCACCCCGGGGCTTCACCTTCAGACAGGGGCTGTCCGTGTGGGCGCCGATCATGCGCCAGCCCCCCAGTTCCGGGGGACGGCGCCCGAGGTTGAACGCCACCAGGGAGGAACCATTGCGGCGCAGGAAATAGCGGCCGCCGGCCTGCAGTGACCAGCTCTCCCCCTCCGCCAGCTCATTGAAACCCGCGGCCCGCAGGATCACGCTCATGCGTTCGACGGCGTGGAACGGAGTGGGTGAACCCTGCAGAAACGGCAACAGCTCGCGGTTGAAGGCGGCGCGTTCAGGCATGGGGATGGCTCCTGCCAAGGTGATACGGTGAGGGCTCAGGCGGTGACATCGATGCCGGCCAGCTCCACGCCGAGGCGTTCGAGGGGGCCCGGCACGTTGTCCAGATAGGCGGCGATGGCGGCACGATTTCGCGGTGGTACGTCGTTGAGATCATCCGCCTGCCGCCGCTGGGCGTTCATGGCGGCCAGGGCCTCGAGGACACCCCGGGATGGCGCGCCACGCTGGCGCGAGGTCGTGGTGGATTCGGCACCGTCGTCCCGGGGCACCGCTTCCCGCGCGGGCGCGCGCGCTTCCGTCTCCCGGCCGGGAGGCAGCGGCAGCAGCTGGAAAGGGGCATCGAGGCGCACGGGTCATCACCGGACGAATTTCGCGCAGTATAGCAGGAGCGTGCCACGCTGCACCCACGCCCGGTATCCGCGGCGCGGGCTCCTGCGCGGCGGCGCTCAACTGCCTGTGCGCCAGGCGACTTCGTTGCGCAGGTACACCGGCATGGCCTGCTCCGCGGCAACGCCCTCGCCCGCGCGCCAGGCCGTCGTGGCCAGGGGTATCAGTGCCCGCGCCCGGGGCTGGCAGCCGGGCAGGCTGTGCAGGCCCCGGGGCATGCCCTCGCAGGACCAGCCGCTGCCGGCGCCAAACACCTCCCCGGTGGGGCATTGCACGTCACCGGGCCGGCTCAGCCGCTCCTCGGCAACAGGGCGCGCCAGGCCATCCACGAAATGGAACAGCCCCCAGTAGACCTCGCCCATACGTGCATCCAGCGATGCCAGGCAGAGTGCATCCGCCTCGGCGGCGACCGGATCCCCTGCAAAGCTGTGGGCTTCCTGCGCCACCGCCGCCAGGGTGGAGACCGGCAACAGCGGTAGGTCGGTGGCAAAGGCCAGGCCCTGGGCCATGCTCACGGCAATGCGCAGGCCGGTAAAGGAGCCCGGCCCGCGCCCGAAGGCAATAGCGTCGAGCTGCCCCAGTGCCAGCCCCGCCTCCGCCAGCAGTTCATCGACCATGGGCAGCAGGCGCGCCGCGTGCTGCCGCGGATCCTCCACCACCCGCTCGCGCCACCCGGAAGCGTTACCCAGGGCGACAGAACAGCATTCAGTGGCGGTATCGATGGCCAGCAGCATCACGGTAACATGCTCTCGACAGGAAGGCGGCCATGGTAGCGGCGGCCGCCAGACAGGGCAAACCGCGCCGCACACGGCGCCAGGGGCAGCGCTTGGTCAGCCGGATCGGAATCAATGGCGTGATCCTCGCCGGGGGGGCTTCCTCGCGCCTGGGCGGGCGCAACAAGGCGCTGCTGCCCTGGCAGGGACGCAGCCTGATCGAGCACGCGGTGGCACGGCTGCGGCCCCAGGTCGAGCGCCTCTGGATCAGCGCCCATGGCGACGCGCGGCCCTACCATGCCCTGGGCCTGCCGATCTGTCTGGACCGCGCCAGCGAACGCCTGGGCCCACTCGCCGGCATCGCCAGTGCCCTCGCCCACTGCGAAAGCCCCTGGCTGCTGGTCGCGCCCTGCGACAACCCGCAACCACCCGCAGACCTGGCCGCAAGGCTGTTGCAGGCGGATACCGCCGACAGGCCGCGCTTCGCCCATTGTGGCCGCGATCACTACCTCTGTGCACTGATCCCGATCTCCCTGCTGACCCCGCTGCAGGCCTACCTGGACGGTGGCGGGCGTCGCGTCGGCGACTGGTACCGGCAGTGCAATGCCATTGCGGTGGATTTCAGTGACTGCCCCGGGGGGTTCACCAATCTGAATGAGACGGGGGATTTCCGGCAACTCACCGCCGGAAGTGGCGGAGGTGGTGGCGACTGAGCTCGTCCTGCCTGGGCCCTACCTGGCCAGGCAGGCCATGGCCTCCTCCAGGCCACGCAGGGTCAGGGGGTACATATGCCCCTCGAACTGACGCTGTACCAGGGCTGTGGACTGGGTCCACTCCCACTCCTCCGGCGGTACCGGGTTGAGCCAGATGGCCTTTGGATACGTGTCCAGCACCCGCTGCATCCACACCGCGCCGGATTCGTCGTTCCAGTGTTCCACGCTGCCGCCGGGCTGCACGATCTCATAGGGTGACATCGCCGCGTCACCAATGAAAATGACCTTGTAGTCGGCGCTGTACTTGTGAAGGATATCCAGGGTGTTGATGCGCTCGTGGTGGCGGCGAATGCTGTTGCGCCACACGGACTCGTAGATGTAATTGTGAAAATAGAAGTACTCCATGTGCTTGAATTCGCTGCGCGCGGCGGAGAACAACTCCTCGCAGAGGCGCACATGGGGGTCCATCGAACCACCGACGTCGAAGAACAACAGCACCTTCACCGCGTTGTGGCGCTCAGGCACCATCTTCAGGTCGAGCAACCCGGCATTGCGTGCGGTGGAGCGGATGGTATCGTCCATGTCCAGCTCTTCCGCAGCACCGGTGCGGGCAAACTTGCGCAGGCGGCGCAGGGCCACCTTGATGTTGCGGGTGCCGATCTCGACGTCGTCATCGAGGTTGCGGAAGTCACGCCGCTCCCAGACCTTGGCAGCCTTTTTGTTGCGGCTCTCACCACCAACGCGAATGCCCTCGGGGTGATAGCCGGAGTGTCCGAAGGGTGAGGTGCCGCCGGTTCCGATCCATTTGTTGCCGCCCTCGTGGCGCTCCTTCTGTTCCTCCAGGCGCTTCCTGAATTCCTCGATGAGCTTTTCCAGGCCGCCGAGGGATTCGATCTTCGCCTTGTCGTCCTCACTCAGTTCGCGCATGAACTGGGCGCGCAGCCAGTCATCGGGAATCAGCGCGTCAATGATGTCATCGACACTCTGCAGGTCGCGAAAGTACGCGCCGAAGGCGCGGTCAAAGCGGTCGAAGTATTTTTCGTCCTTGACCAGACAGGTACGGCTGAGGAAATAGAAATCGTCCACGCTGGCAAACACCAGGTGGCGCTGCAATCCCTCGATCAGCACCAGCAGCTCCTTGATGGAAACCGGGATGCCGCTGTCCTTGAGGGTGCGAAAAAAACCGATCAGCATGGTTTCAGCGACGCTGCTCACGACGGTGCATGAAGGCCAGGCGCTCCAGCAGCTGCACGTCCTGCTCGTTCTTCAGCAGGGCGCCATACAGCGGTGGAATCGCCTTGGACGGATCGCGATTGCGCAGGATCTCGTCGGGGATATCGTCCGCCAGCAGCAGTTTCAGCCAGTCAATCAACTCGGAGGTCGAGGGCTTTTTCTTCAGCCCGGGAATGCTGCGCAGCTCGAAGAAGACTTCCAGCGCTTCCTGGACCAGCGACTGCTGGATTCCCGGATAGTGCACATCAATGATCTGGCGCATCGTATCGCGGTCGGGAAAGCTGATGAAGTGGAAGAAACAGCGCCGTAGAAAGGCGTCGGGCAGCTCCTTTTCATTGTTACTGGTGATGATGATGATCGGGCGCTGGCGCGCGCGCACGGTTTCGCCGGTTTCGTAGACGAAGAACTCCATGCGATCGAGTTCCTGCAACAGGTCATTGGGAAACTCGATGTCCGCCTTGTCGATTTCGTCGATCAGCAGAACACACTGTTCCTCGGCGGTAAACGCTTCCCACAGCTTGCCGCGCTTGATGTAGTTGGCAACATCGTGCACACGCTCGCCACCCAGCTGTGAATCGCGCAGACGCGACACCGCATCGTATTCGTACAGGCCCTGCTGGGCCTTGGTGGTCGATTTGATATGCCAGGTCAACAGTGGTTTGCCCAGACCGCGGGCGACTTCCTCCGCGAGCAGGGTCTTGCCCGTGCCGGGCTCGCCCTTGATCAGCAGCGGGCGCTGCAGGGTGACGGCGGCGTTCACCGCCATGCGCAGATCGTCGGTGGCGACGTAGCGATCGGTACCTGAGAATTGCATGAACAGACAGCCCTGGAACGGACCCCGGGCACGCCACTGCGGGCGTCGCGATGACTGCGCCAGGGGGCGGGCCGGATCCGGATGAATCGGAAGCGTCTAGACTAGCGGCGCACCCGATTCGAATCAAGCCGGGCGCTACTTATCCGGAGTCTTCCGCCCCGTCTCGTCACCCTCCTCCTCACCGATCACATCCATGTTCCTTGCCGGATCGAGATCGATGGCCTCGTCCGGCAGGTCGAGGGGGTCGTCCAGAGCATCCAGCAGGGAAGCGACGCTGTCTTCCTCCGCCAGATCGGTGTCCAGCCCGGACTCAGGCATCTCCACGGCGGGGGCCGGCGTGGAGGTGCCGGAGCTGGCTTCGGCCCCGGGCTCGTCCACCACCACCTCGACCGGCAGCTCATCGGGCTGATCGTCGCGCACCACGCGCCAGGCCGCATAGCCCAGACCGGCGATGAGCAGGTGACCAGCGACCACCAGTGCGTAGAATACCCAGGACAGGCCGGTGTCCGTTTCCTCCGGCGCCGGCATCGACTCCGGTACCGGTTCGGCAGGCACCTCGGGGGGGTCGGCTTCAGGCTCGGGCGGGAGTTCTGTCTCCGACGGCGGCGCGCCGACGCGCAGCTGCATCGGGTCACTGATGAAGCTCAAGGGCTGCCCGTCGAGCAGGCGCCCCTCCACCTCGACATAGAACTCGTAAAGCCCGGTTTCATCCAGGCCCTTGATAGCGGCCTGCCAGTGGCGCTCCGCCACCGGCTCCAGACGCTGACCCAGGCCCCGGCCCGAGGGGCTGCGCAAGCGCACCAGGACATCCGTGGTTTCGAGGTCCACATCCGGGTGCAACATGCGCACCGCGAGAGCCGGAACCTCGCCCGCGGTATCCAGTGTCACCTCGAAGGGTGCCAGCACCTGCACGCGGCGGCGTTCCTGCCGCTGGAAGGTGCCGCCATCCGCAGTCACCAGCAATTCGTAGTCACCGGGACGTGCCAGCATCGGCAGTGCCGCCTGGTAGCGCCCGCCCGCGGGTACGCGGCGCCCGCCGTGCAGGTCCAGCGTCCACTGCTGCGCATCCGCTTCCCGGCGCACCTCGCCACGCATCTGCACCACCCCCAGGAACCCGGGGCTCTGGATCGGCTGACCACCATCAACCAGGCGCGCTTCAAGTTGTGCTCCGCTGGTCACGAAACCGGTGACCGGCAGGGCACTGAGCTGCAGCTGCAGGTCGCTGACAATGGTGACGCGACTACCCGGAATGGGCGCTTCACCAAGACGCCAGGTACCCGGTGCGGGCGCGTCCACAGTGATCAGCTCATAGCCCTCTCCACGGCGCCAGCGCATGTTGCCGGGGTGCGCCGCGGCGTCGTGCCGGGCACCATCCGGCGCCAGCAACTGCACCGCCGGTGTGTCGTCCTCTTTCAGCACCAGCACGGTCAGCTCGCGAATACCCGCATCGACCTGGAAGCGCTCTCCCTCCAGAGGCAGCTGCGGTGCCGGCGCCGCACGGTCAAGCGCATCGAGGAAGATACGACTGAGCTCCTCGGCACGCTGCGCCACCAGGGCCATCCCGCCGCTGTCGACAGACAGGCGCTCCATCAGCTCGTGATCGGCCTCTTCGGACAGCGCTACGGTATGCAGGATGAAACCACCCGCGCGCAGGCGTGGCAGCAGGTCGTCGACCAGGTAGCGCACCGCAGCGGCGTCTTCTTCGTCCGAGGGGCCGACATCGACGAAACCGTCGGTCAGCAAAATGATATGACTGACCTGCCCGGGCTGGCGCCGGTCGAGGTCAAAAGCCGCCGCCTCCAGGGCCAGCGGAATATCGGTGAAAGGCGAGTCCGAGCGGATTCGCGCCGCGGCGGCGATGGCGCCCTCTCGCCAGTGGTGGTCAACGCGGCCAAACGGCACCATGACGTCGACGCCCTGGCCAAAGGACCAGAACCCCCCAAGGCTACCAGCCGGATAGAGCCCCGCCAGCAACTCCATGGAGGGCTTGCGCAGGTTGTGCGGGTCGGTGCGGCGCATGGAGCCGGAAATATCGATGAGCACCCGCACATCCGGCCCCTGCCCGGCGTGAACCAGCCCGGGACTGCCGCACAGGATAACCGTGATCACCAGCGCCACGAGGGTACGCACTGGACGCATCCGCTTCCGCCTTCTGTTGCCTGTATCGCTTGAGGCACCTCTGAGCCATCGCCGAATTGATCAGAGGTGCCTGATTGTTATTCCTGCTCCAGCATAGACCCTGCGGCGCCAACCCGCCGCCACCAGCCCAGGCCCACCCCCGCCAGCAGTGCGGGAATGCCACCAATCAGCAGCAGGCTCAGAGCGGGCACGCCCACGCTCTCCCAGCCATCGGACACCGTGCCGAGGCCAAGCACCATGATGGCCGGAACCTGCCATCCAGGCTGCAGGGGGTGCTCCATGGGCATCAGCAGCAAGGCGGCAAGCAAGCCGAGCAGCCCCCAGGACAGGGGTCGCGGCCAGCGCCGGATGACGCGCCAGGCGATACCCCAGGCAACCAGAGCCGCCAGCAAATAGAGGAACCAGGCCAGCGCGTAATCGGACATCATGACCTCCTTGATGGGTTGTGGAAAAAGCGTGGCATGCGGACCCGCTACAGGTCGCGCCAGCGCACAATGAAATGCTCGAAGTCCTCCGGGTGGATGCCCTCCTCGCTGAGAGCACGCCCGCGCACGGACATCCCGGCCCGATGCACGCTCTCCGGGTCGCCAGAGCGCAGCGGGTGCCACTCGGCCAGGCCGCGCCCCTCCGCCAGGCGCCGGTAGGCGCAACTGGCCGGCAGCGCCCACCACTGGTCGCGATCGCGACGCAGATCGATACAGTCTGGCACCCGTTGCCGGCGTTCCGGGTAGGATTTGCAGCGGCAGGCTTCGAGGTCCAGTTCGCGGCAGGCTACGGCGGCAAAGAACAATTCGCCGCTGTCTTCGTCTTCGAGCTTGTGCAGGCAGCAACGACCGCAGCCATCACAGAGAGATTCCCACTCGGCGTCGCTCATCGCCTCGAGCGACTTGCGCTCCCAGAACGGACGCCCGTCCTGCTCAGGGCTGTTCATGTCCCGGTTCCTTCGGGGGCATCTGCAGGTAGTAGCCCTGGGTCTCGATCAGCTCCAGTACCCGCGCGGCATCTGCACGCGCCAGCTTGCGCTCGGGGTGGAGGGGGAGGATCATCACCTGTTCAGGGTTGCCAAAGCGCTGCATCAGGGGCTCTGGCACCCGCGCCACGCCTTCGGCGCGATCCACATACAGGTACATGCCCTCGACGCGGGCACTGCGGAAGACCGTACACAGACGACGGCTCATCGGGTCTCTCCTTCACATTCGGCATGCCGCGACCGCAGGACTTGCAGCAAGTGCTCTCCCACGACCTCCCGGCGCCAGCCCTGGGCCAGACCCGGGGGCAACGCCCAGGGGCCCTCGGGCCAGCCACTGAGCAGCAGGGCCTCGAGGTCGCGACGGCGCGCCAGCAGCTCCGCTGCCACGCCAAGCTCCGTGGCACGCAACTGCACATGGTCGCGCAGGCTCTGCAAATCAGCGCTCGCCTCCCGCGGCAACTGCGGTGGCGGTGCGGGCCACTGTGACCGGGGGGCGGCACTGGCCGCATCGAGCAGGTGCCGGACTTCTGCGCGATCCGCCACGGACAGGGGACGGCGCCCCCCAGTGACCCGGGCCAGCGCCGCCTCTCCAAGAGGCCAGGCCTGGCAAAGCTCCAGACACGTGGCGTCGGGCAACACGTGCCCCCGGGGCAGGTCCCGCGACCGCGCCTGGCTCTCGCGCCAGGCACACAGGGCACGCAGACGGGCCAGTGCCGCACCCTGCAGCCGTGCGGCGCCCTTGAGACGCTGCCAGGCCTGTTGCGGATCCCGGGGTTGCCGCGCCTCCCGCAGGCAGCGCTCGCCCTCCTCCACCCACCAGGCCATGCGCCCGAGGCTTGTCAGGCGCTGCTCCAGCGCGGCATACAGCGCGGGCAGCAGGGCCACATCCATCGCCGCGTAATGACACTGGCTGTCGCTGAGTGGGCGGCGCAGCCAGTCAGAGCGGGTCTCGCCCTTCTCCAGGGCCTGGCCCAGGCACTCCGACACCAGGCTCTGGTAGCCCAGGCCCGCCTTGAAACCGGCCAGCCCGGCGCCGACCTGGGTATCCAGCAATGGTTCGGGCAGCACCCCGAGCAGGCGCTCGAACACGTCGAAGTCCTCGCTCACCGAATGCAGCACCTTGAGCACCGGCGCCCGCAACAGCTGACGCAGTGGCTCCAGGTCCAGGTCCGCCAGCGGATCGATCAGATACACGCGTCCGGCACAGCCCACTTGCACCAGTCCGGCGATCGGGTAGTACGTGCGCTCGCGAATGAACTCGGTGTCGAGGCCGATCACCGGCTGCTCAAGGGCATCGGCAACCGCGGCGTCGAATGCGGCCTGGTCGGCCACCCAGGCGATGTCGACGCTATTCACTCCAGCACCCGCCTGCCACTCAGGGCGTGCGCGAGGGTGCCGCTGTCAATGGATTCCAGTTCGCCCCCGAGGGGGATGCCGTGGGCGATGCGGCTGACCGTGACCCCCAGGGCGCGCACCTGTTCACTGATGTAGTACGCCGTGGCCTCGCCCTCCACGGTCGGATTGGTGGCGAGAATCACTTCCCTCACCCCGGCATCGCGAACCCGCTGCAGCAGCAGATCGACGCCGATTTCCGTCGGCCCGATGCCGTCGATAGGGGACAGATGCCCCATCAGCACGAAATACAGGCCGCGGTATTCCGCCAGTTGCTCCAGGGCAAACACATCCGACGGCCCCTCGACCACGCACAGGGTGGTCTGGTCGCGGCGCGGGTTGGCGCAGAGGCTGCAGACGTCCTGCTCACACAGGGTGCGGCAGAGGCGACAGTGGCCAACCTCACTGACCGCACGCTCAAGGGTTGTCGCCAGATGCTGTGCGCCCTCGCGGTTGCGCTCCAGCAGATGCAGCGCCATGCGCTGGGCCGAGCGTGGCCCGACACCGGGCAGGCAGCGCAGCGCGCCAATAAGCTGTTCGATCAGGGGACTGTAGCTCAAGAGCATTCTCCGCGCGGAAATCAAAGCGGTCGCGACACACCGCAAGCGACCCGATGCCGGACTGGGTCAGGGGCAGAAAGCCACCGGAACCTCGCCTCAGAAAGGCATTTTGAAACCACCGGGGAGATCCATGCCAGCCGTCAGGCCGGACAGCATCTCGCGGTTGTTTTCTTCCACCTTGCGCACCGCATCGTTGACGGCGGCGGCAAGAAGATCCTCGAGCATGTCCTTGTCCTCCTGCAGCAGGCTCGGGTCGATCTGCACACGGCGCACATCGTGGCGGCCCGTCATCGTCACCCTGACCAGGCCCGCACCGGATTCGCCGGTGACCTCGGCACTGGCCAGACGCTCCTGCATCTGCTGCATCTTTTCCTGCATCTGCTGCGCCTGTTTCATCAGGTCGCCGATATTGGGTTTCATGCTTCAGGCTCCTCGGGAAGATGGCAATAGTTGCGGCCCCCTCAGGGCAGCGCCGCACCCAGGGTCGGGTCCAGCGGTTCGATGGACTGTTCATCGAGGCGCGCTCCGAACTGCTCGCACAGGGTGCGCACATGGGGATCTGCCTCGATGGCGGCACGGGCGCCCGCGAGGCGAGCCGCTCGCAGCCGTTCCCGGCAGGCGGCCGGGGTTTCACCACCGGGCTCGCCAATCTCGATCTGGACCTTCAGCGACCGCCCGATGCGCGCCCCCAACTGTTCCGCCAGGCGTGCGCTGTGCTGTTCGCTGTAGAGCGTGGCGTGCCCCTGGTCGAGCACGAAGTACAGGGTATCGCCATCAACGGCCCGCAGCCAGCAGCGTGAAGCGACACTGCCCAAAACCCCGCTCAGCCCGAACTCCGCAAAACGCAGTGCCCAGTCTTCCGCGTCGCGCGGCGCGGCAGCCGGCTCGCCGGGGGCCATCTGCGTGGCGACAGGAGCCTCAATGGCCAGAGCCTCCGCGGCAACAATCCCCGTTGCCGCCGCAGTAGCTTCAGGCAGAGGTTCTGGCGCGGGCTCCTCGTGCCGGGGTGGTGCAGCCTCCCAGGCGGGCTGTCGCTGCCAGTTCGCGTCATCCTCATCCCAGGGGGGCGGCTCCTCTGTGGGAGCACCCGCCGGGGCCGGTTCGCCAGACCCGGCGCCGGCAGCCTGCACCGGCGCCGGTTCATGCTTTTTTGTTGGGGGCGCCTGAGTTGGGGACGCCTCAGTCGGGGGCACCGTAGCCGGGGACACCTGGGCCGGGGGCGCCACAGCGGGAGATTCCACAGTCGCGGCAGATGCTGCCGACGCCTGCGACCCGGCTACAGGCGCAGGGTGAGCCGGCTCTGACGACACCGGAGACGGCGTGGCTGGCGCGGCAGTCTCCACCGTCAACAGCGCGCTGTCGACGGGCCGAAACGCCAGCATGCGCAACAGGGCCATTTCCAGCCCCGCGCGGGGATCCGGTGACAAGGGCAGATCGCGTCGCCCGTTGACCCCGAGCTGATAGAACAGTTGCACGTCCTCCGCCGGCAGCCGTCCGGCCCACTCGAGCAGGGTCCCGGCGTCGCCGAGGCCGTTGTCCACCGCGTCGGGCACCGCCTGCGCGACGGCCAGGCGATGCAGCAGGCCGAGCAACTCATCGAGTACCGCCGTCGGGTCGGCCGCATGATCCAGAAGATTCGCCACTTCCGCCAGCAGAGCCGCACCGTCAGCGGCAGCCAGAGCCGCCAGCAACCGATAGGCCGCTGTGTGATCGAGGCTGCCGAGCATCGCGGCCACGTCCTGCTGCCGCACCTGCCCACCACCGAAACCGATGGCCTGATCGGTCAGGCTGAGGGCATCGCGCATGCTGCCATCGGCGGCACGGGCGATCAGCCACAGGGCGGGCTCCTCCGCAGTGATCATCTCCTGCTCCAGCACGCGGACCAGGTGGCCGACAATGCGCTCCGGGCTCATATTGCGCAGGTGGAACTGCAGGCACCGCGACAGGATCGTCGCCGGCAGCTTCTGCGGGTCCGTGGTGGCGAGCAGGAACTTGACGTGGGGCGGTGGCTCCTCCAGGGTTTTCAGCAACGCGTTGAAACTGTGCGCGGAGAGCATGTGCACTTCGTCGATGAGATACACCTTGTAGCGCCCCCGCGTGGGCGCATACTGCACGTTGTCAAGCAGCTCCCGGGTATCCTCGACCTTGGTGCGGGAC
>JBJHBY010000104.1:0-11489 GCA_050485745.1 Gammaproteobacteria bacterium
CCGGAACTCCTCGCCGGATCGTAGGCCGGGTTAGCCGCAAAGCGGCGTAACCCGGCGTTCTCACCGTGATTGAATCTCGTGCCGATGTGGGCTCTGGAGCCATCCCGGGGGGCTGCGCAGGCGCCTCCCCGGGAACGTCCGGCGTGGGTGGTGACGCTGGGTTACGCCGCGTAGCGGCTAACCCGGCCTACGACTCGGCACGGAGTCCGGAGGCTCGCTGGTGGGGTGACGCTGGGTTACGCGGCTGCGTCGCTAACCCAGCCTGCCCGCGCGCCAACCGTCTGTGCCGCATGCGCAAATACCGATGCCGCGACCCGGC
Source organism: Gammaproteobacteria bacterium (assembly GCA_050485745.1). GTDB lineage: Bacteria > Pseudomonadota > Gammaproteobacteria > Pseudomonadales > CAMLJR01 > JBJHBY01. The sequence goes on from JBJHBY010000104.1 coordinate 320, forward strand.
CGTGGTCGTGGTCGTGGACTGCGATCACACAGCCTTGCGTGTCGTTATTGCCCTGGCCGAAAATGGTGGTCCATCCGGTGTTCGGGAGATGGGCCATGGGCCAGGACGATGAAGACTTCCGTCGCGAGATGGCCGGCGTGCGGCCCATACGCGCGCCCGACCGGGTGCCGATCCGTCGCGAAGACGTCTCCGCGCTGGCGGTCGCCGCGCGGCGCCGGTCTGCTGCGGCCGTTGAGGCCGAGCGCAACCCCCTCGGCCTCGATGCCATTGAACGGCTCGATGCCTGGTATCCCCTCAGTTTTTGCCGCCCCGGTGTGCAGCATGGCGTTTTCCGCAAGCTCAAGCAGGGGCGCTACACCATCGACGCGCGTCTCGATCTGCATCGCATGACGGCGGAACAGGCGCGCAATGAAGTCTTCGGTTTTATCCGCGAGGCTCACGAACTGGACCTGCGTACCCTGCTGATCGTCCACGGTCGTGGCCTGCATCACGGCGGCAAGCCGGATGGCAGCGTGCTCAAGAGTTACGTCAATCACTGGCTGCCGCAGTTCGAGGAGGTACAGGCCTTCGTCAGTGCGCAGCCGCAGCACGGCGGTGTTGGTGCGGTCTATGTGATGCTGAAAAAAAGCGAACGCAGCCGCCTCGCCAACCGCGAGCGCTTCTCGTAGGCGGGGTTACGCGGTATCGCCGCTAACCGCAGCCTGCGGTGCCATGGCTTCGGGGCCGTAGGCTGGGTTAGCGCAAAGCGCGTAACCCGGCGTCACCACCCAGGCCAGATGTTCCCGGGAGTTTGTCACGAAGCTCCCCGGGGTGATCCGGGCCCCGTATTGGCGCGGGGTTCGATGAAGGTGAGAGCGCTGGGTTACGCCGCTTTGCGGCTAACCCAGCCTACGCAAATTGCGGTCTTTTTCGGGGTGGCTCAGGCGGCGCCGTTGCGGGTGAGGATCTCCGCGTACTCGGTGCTGCTGCGGTGCTCGCGCACGTAGTCGAGCACGCTGCGGCCGCGCGGATCGCGGGCGTTGATGTTGTGGCCCTGCTCCAGAAAAAAACCCACAAAGATTTCGAAATCCTCGGCGCGCATTGCCTGATAGGCCTTCATCAGCATATGGAAGTCCGCCTCGATGTCTTCCGCGGGCTTCACATCGAGAAACTCCCGTACCCGGGCCTCGGTCCAGACTTCGTCGATGACTTGCTGTTTGTCCTTGCGCATGCTTCACCTGTCAACGGGCGCAGCAGGTGCGCGCCCTTTCATCATGGAAGAGTGGCCCGGGGCGGGGCCACCATCGATACACCGTATCCCGTTCAGCCGCCGTCGAGCTTGCGGGTCAGCAGTTCGTTGATCACCTGCGGGTTGGCCTGGCCCTTTGAAGCCTTCATCACCGGGCCCACCAGGGAGTTCTTCAGCTTTTTGCGCTTCTTCTCGTCCGCCGCGGCGTACTGGGCGACGATGTCTGCCTGCTCGGCCAGCACCGCATCCACCAGCGCCTCGATCGCACCGGTGTCGGACACCTGCTCAAGGCCGTGCTCGTGGATCAGCGCGTCGACGTCATCCCCCTTGCCCTGCCACAGCAGATCGAAGACCTGCTTGCCCAGCTTGCCGGACAGGGTGCCATCCTTGATGCGGGCGATCAGCTGTGCCAGTTGCTCCGGTGTCACCGGGCAGTCGGAGATGGCGAGATCGTGCTGGTTGAGGCGCGCGGCGACCTCACCCATCACCCAGTTCGCCGCCAGCTTTGGCTCGCCGCTCGCCCGGGCGCAGGCCTCAAAATAGTCCGCCGTGGCGCGCTCTGCGGTGAGCACCCCGGCATCATAGGCCGGCAGGCCGTACTCGCGGACAAAACGCTCACGGCGCTGGTCCGGCAGTTCCGGCAGCTGCGCGCGCAACTCCTCGATCAGGGTTTCGGAGACCTCAACCGGCAGCAGATCGGGGCAGGGGAAGTAACGGTAGTCATTGGCTTCCTCCTTGCTGCGCATACCCCGGGCCACGCCGGTGTCGCCGTTGTACAGGCGTGTTTCCTGCACCACGCTGCCGCCGTCCTCGAGCACTTCGATCTGCCGTGCCACCTCCAGGGCAATGGCATCCTCCATGAAGCGGAAGGAGTTGAGGTTCTTGGTTTCGGTGCGGGTGCCGAGCACCTCGCTGCCCAGCGGGCGCACGGAGATATTCACGTCGAAGCGCATTGAGCCCTGGGACATGTCGCCATCGCAGATGCCCAGGGTGGTGACGATGGCGTGCAGCTTGCGCGCACAGGCCACGGCCTCCTCGGCGCTGCGCATGTCCGGCTCCGTCACCACTTCGATCAACGGCGTGCCGGCGCGGTTCAGGTCGATGCCGGTCATGCCGTGGCCCGCTGCATCAAAGAACGTTTCGTGCAGGGACTTGCCGGCATCCTCTTCCAGGTGGGCGTGATGGATACGTACCCGCTTGCTGTGGCCATTGGCGAGTTCGATATCCACATGCCCGGGGCCGACGATGGGCTCGGCCAGTTGCGTGGTCTGGTAGCCCTTGGGCAGGTCCGGGTAGAAGTAGTTCTTGCGCTCGAACACGCTGCGCCGGCCGATCTCCGCATCGATGGCGAGGCCGAACAGGATGGCACTGCGCACCGCGCCCTCGTTCAGCACCGGCAGGGTGCCGGGCAGGGCCAGGTCAATGGCATTGGCCTGGGTGTTGGGTTCGGCACCGAAAGCGGTGGCGCTGCCGGAAAAGATTTTCGAGCGGGTGGCGAGCTGGATGTGTACTTCCAGGCCGATCACGGTTTCCCATTGCATGGTCAGTTCCCTCCCGCCCGCGGATCCCTGGGGCGCTGCAGGTGCCAGTCGGTGGCCAGCTGGTAGCGGTGGGCGACATTGAGCAGGCGCGCCTCGTCGAAGTCGCGGCCGATCAACTGCAGGCCGGCCGGCTTGCCGCCGATCAGGCCGCAGGGAATCGACAGGGCCGGTACCCCGGCCAGATTGCTGGCGATGGTGAAGATATCCTCGAGATACATGGTCACCGGGTCGTTACTCTTGGCGCCCAGGGGGAAGGCAGTGCCCGGCGCGGTCGGCCCCATGATTACGTCGACCTCGCGAAAGGCCTGCACGAAATCCTCGCGGATCAGGCGCCGCACCTGCTGGGCCTTGCGGTAATAGGCGTCGTAGAAACCGGCGGAGAGGGCGTAGGTGCCGACCATGATGCGGCGCTGCACTTCCGCGCCAAAGCCCTCGGCGCGGGTGCGGGTGTAGAGGTCGAGCAGATCCCGCGGGTCTTCGCAGCGATAGCCATAGCGCACGCCGTCGTAGCGCGACAGGTTGCTGGAGGCCTCCGCCGGCGCGATGACGTAGTAACAGGGTACGGCCAGGGCGGTGTGCGGCAGGCTGATGTCGACCACGGTCGCACCCTGGCGTTCGAATTCGGCGATGGCCTCGCGCACCAGCGCGGCCATGGCCGGGGGCAGGTCGTCACTGAAGTACTCCCTGGGCAGGCCGATGCGCAGGCCGGCGATGGGCGCGTCGATACCCGTCGTATAGTCCTCGGTATCGCGCTGCTCGCTGGTGGAGTCCAGCGGGTCGAAGCCGGCCATGGCGCCGAGCAGCAGCGCGGCATCCTCGGCGCTGTGGGCCATCGGCCCGGCCTGGTCGAGGCTGGAGGCGAAGGCAATCATGCCGTAGCGGGACACGCGCCCATAGGTGGGCTTGAGCCCGGTCAGCCCGGTCAGTGCCGCGGGTTGGCGAATCGAGCCACCGGTATCGCTGCCGGTGGCCGCCGCCGCCAGGCCCGCGGCCACAGCAGCAGCGGAACCGCCCGAGGAGCCACCGGGTACGCAATCGGTGGCCCAGGGGTTGCGCACCGGCCCGAAGTACGACGTTTCGTTGGAGGAGCCCATGGCGAACTCGTCCATGTTGGTCTTGCCCAGGCACACGGCCCCGGCAGTAGCCAGGCGCTGCACGATGGTGGCGTCATAGGGCGGGAAAAAGTTGTGCAGCATCTTCGAGCCGCAGCTGGTGCGCTGGCCGCGGGTGCAGAAAATGTCCTTGTGGGCGATGGGCAAACCGCACAGGGGGCCGCCCTGGCCACGGCGGCGGGCGTCGTCGGCGGCGCGGGCGGCGGCCAGCGCCGGCTCCGCGTTGACATTGACGTAGCTGTTGAGCTGCGGATCCAGGCGCTCGATACGGTCGAGGAAATGCCGGGTCAATTCCTCGCTCGAAACCTCACCGCGCTGCAGCAGATCGAGCAGCTCCCGGGCACTGTGCTGATGCATGTCGTGAAATCCTCGCTGGCTCGATCGCCGCTTATTCAGTGATCACTGGCCTGATGATCGCCTATTCAATCACCCGGGGTACCAGGAACAGGCCCTGCTCGGTGGCGGGTGCGCCGGCCATCAGGACCTCGCGCTGGTTCTGCTCGGTCACCGCGTCCGGGCGCAGGCGCTGCACCGCGTCCCGCGGGTGTGCCATGGGGGCGACGCCCTCGGTCGCGGCCGCCTGCAGCTGGTCGATCATGCCGAGGATGCTGTCCAGGCGCTGCTGCAAGGCCGGCAGCTGTTCGGGGTCGAGTTGCAGGCGGGCGAGGTGGGCCACGCGCAGCATGGTGTCGGTGTCGATTGCCATGGTCGTTGTCCGGTGAGGCGAGTGGCGCCGGGGCGATCGTCGCGGGAATGGCCTTTCCAACTGCAAAAACGGCGCTAAACTTACCACATCTGTGCCTTGCCCTGAATCCCCGCCATTGCTACATTGGCGCGTTTTAGTGCAGCTTCCCGTCGTCATACCCGGAGCAGGCCCCATCGGGCCCCCTGGCAGCGGAAAGTCGGGCGTGTTTCACGCAGGTTGCCGGAGGATAGACACAAGCATGATCAAACTGATTCGGGGGATGTTCTCCAACGACCTGTCCATCGATCTGGGCACCGCCAATACCCTCATTTACGTACGCGATCAGGGCATTGTCCTGGATGAGCCCTCGGTCGTCGCCATCCGCATTCACAATGGCCAGAAGACCATCGAGGCGGTGGGCACCGAGGCCAAGCGCATGCTGGGCCGTACCCCGGGCAATATCACCGCGATCCGGCCCCTGAAGGACGGCGTCATTGCCGACTTCCAGGTCACCGAGAAAATGCTGCAGCACTTCATTGCCAAGGTGCACCAGAACAGCTTCATTCGCCCCAGTCCGCGTGTGCTCGTCGGTGTACCCTGCAAGTCGACCCAGGTTGAGCGGCGTGCGATTCGTGAGTCCTGCCTCTCCGCGGGCGCCCGTGAAGTGCGCCTGATCGAGGAGCCGATGGCGGCGGCTATCGGTGCCGGCCTGAACGTCGAGGAGGCGACCGGCTCCATGGTGGTCGATATCGGCGGCGGCACCACCGAAATCGCGATCATTTCCCTCAATGGCATCGTTTACTCCGATTCCGTGCGCGTTGGTGGCGATCGCTTCGATGAGGCTATCATCTCCCACGTGCGTCGGGCTTACGGCTCGCTGATCGGTGATGCCACCGCCGAGCGCATCAAGCAGGAGATCGGTTGCGCCTATGCGGGCAGCGAGTTGCGTGAAATCGACGTGCGTGGCCGCAATCTGGCGGAGGGCGTACCGCGCAGCTTTACCCTGAACAGCGAAGAAATCCTCGAGGCGCTGCAGGAGCCGTTGACCACGATCGTGCAGTCGGTCAAGCGCGCCCTCGAACAGTCGCCGCCGGAACTGGCCGCGGATATCGCCGAAACCGGCATCGTGCTGACCGGTGGCGGCGCCCTGCTGCGCGATATCGACCGCCTGCTGGCTGAGGAAACCGGGCTGCCCGTGGTGGTCGCCGAAGACCCGCTGACCTGTGTTGCCCGCGGCGGTGGGCGCGCCATGGAAATCATGGATCGGCATCGCCTGGACCTGCTCTCCACTGATTGAGACCGGCCGCGCCGGGGGAGGGTGATCCATCAAGCCGCTGTTTCTGAAGGGCCCGTCCGTCGGCACCCGCATCCTGCTCGCGGGAGGCCTGGCGCTGGTACTGGCTTTCGGCGGCCATCGCATGGGCTGGTTCCAGCCGGTGCAGGGTGGCCTGTCGTTGCTGGCCACGCCGTTCTACTGGACAGCGGACCTGCCCCGGCGGGTGCTTGGCGGTATCGGCGAGAGCCTCTCCAGCCGTCAACACCTGCTTGCCGAGAACGCGCGTCTCAACAACGAGAACCTCATCCTGCAGGCGCGCATCCAGCGAATGGTTTCCCTCAGCGCCGAGAACGCACGCCTGCGCGCCCTGCTGAATTCCTCCGCGCTGGTGGATGACACGGTGCTGGTGGCCGAGTTGCTGAGCGTGTCGCCGGCCCCGCAGCGGCATGAGGTGGTGATCAACCGCGGCGCCCGCGATGGCGTCTATGAGGGCCAGCCGGTGATCGATGCCGATGGCCTGGTCGGCCAGGTGACGCAGGTCAGTCACGCCTGGAGCCGTGTCCTGCTGATCAGCGACGCCACCCATGCGGTGCCGGTGCAGGTCAATCGCAATGGCGTGCGCAGCGTGGCCGAGGGGTCCGGTCGCATCGACGAGCTGCAGTTGGTACATGTCGCGGCCACGACGGATATCCAGGAGGGCGATCTGCTGGTGTCCTCGGGGCTCGGTGGCCGCTTTCCCGCCGGTTATCCCGTCGCGGTGGTCAGCCAGGTGAAGGAAGACCCGGGCCAGCCCTTCCTGCAGGTGACGGCGCGTCCCAGGGCGGAGCTGAACCGCAGTCGCCACCTGCTGCTGGTCTTTACCGAGGGCGTCGAGGAGTCGCCCTGAGATGGGCCTGCAGCGTTCCAGTGGCCTTTGGGTGGTTGCGCTCAGCTTTGCCGCGGCCATGTGGCTGTCGATCATGCCCCTGCCCGAGTGGGCGTACTGGGCGCGCCCCTCCTGGGTGACGATGGTGCTGATCTACTGGGTGCTGGCCCTGCCCACCCGGGTGGGTATCGCCACCGCCTGGGTTGTGGGCCTGTTGCTCGATATCCTCGAGGGCACACCCCCCGGGCAACATGCCTTCGCCCTGTCGGTGGTGGCCTATCTGCTGCTGGTGCTGTACCAGCGTCTGCGCATGTACATCGCCTGGCAACAGGCTGGCATCGTCTTCGTGCTGGTGGGCATCGACGCCCTGATCAACCAGTGGATCCAGACCCTGATCGGACGCGCGGAACCCACCCTGTGGTTCCTGTTGCCGGCGCTGGTCAGCGCACTGCTCTGGCCCTGGTTGCTGCTGTTGCTGCGCAGGGTGCGGCGGCGCTTCGGGGTGACCTGAGCCATTGGGAGTGGTCAGTACGATGAGCGAACAATTGTTCCTGGCTTCGCGGTCGCCGCGGCGGCGCGAGTTGCTGCGGCAGGTGGGCCTGGCGCACCGGCTGCTGGATGTCGCGGTGGATGAAACCCCGATGGCCGGCGAGGCCCCGGCGGACTACGTCATGCGCGTGGCGCGGGCCAAGGCCGCAGCGGGGCTGTCACGGCGCGATGCCGTTCTGCCGGTGCTGGCGGCGGACACCTCGGTGGTGGTCGATGACGCCATTCTTGGCAAGCCCCTCGATCGCGCACACGGGCTGGATATGCTGCGCCGCCTCTCCGGTCGCTGGCACGCGGTGATGACTGCGGTCTGTGTTGCCGACGACCGGCGACAGGAGCAGATTCTGGTGAGCAGCCGTGTGCAGTTTCGCGCCATCAGCGAGCCCGAACTGGAGGCCTACTGGCGCAGTGGAGAACCCCTGGACAAGGCCGGCGCGTATGCCATTCAGGGCCTGGGCGCGGTGTTCGTCAGCGCGGTCGAGGGCAGCTACAGTGGTATCGTGGGGCTGCCACTGTTCGAGACGGTGCAGTTGCTGGAGGGGTTCGGAGTATCCTGCTGGAGGCCGCATGAGTGAAGAGATCCTGATCAACGTCACGCCGATGGAAACCCGCGTCGCGCTGATCGAGAACGGTGTGCTGCAGGAGATCTACGTCGAGCGCAGTCGCGCCAAGGGTATCGTCGGCAATATCTACAAGGGCAGGGTGGCGCGGGTGCTGCCGGGTATGCAGGCCGCGTTCATCGACGCCGGGCTGGAGCGCGCCGCCTTTATTCATGTGGCCGACATCGCCGCCATGGCGCCCGATGGCACCGTGCAGCGCAACGGCGACGCGGATATTCGCGCGCTGCTGCGCGAGGGGCAGGACCTGGTGGTGCAGGTCAACAAGGACCCGCTCGGCACCAAGGGCGCGCGCCTGACCACGCAGCTTTCCGTGTCTTCGCGCTTTCTCGTGTTCATGCCGCACAGTCGCCACATCGGGGTGTCCCAGCGTATCGAAGACGAAGACGAACGCCTGCGTCTGCGCGAACTGGTGACGACCTGCCGTGAGCGCGAGGAACTGGAAGGCCACGGATTCATTATCCGCACCGTGGCTGAAGGTGCCGGCGAGCAGGAAATCAGCGCTGATATGGCCTATCTCAAGCGCCTGTGGCGGGCGCTGGAGCGGCGCATGCAGCGCGATGTGGTCCCCGCGCTGATCTACGAGGACCTGCCGCTGTTCATGCGCACCATGCGCGACCTGGTGCGCCCCGGGCTGGAGAAGATCCGCATCGATTCCCGCGAGAGCTACCAGCGGGTGATGCAGTTCGCCGAGGAGTACATCCCCGAGATCATCCCCCATATCGAGCACTACGGCGGCGAGCGACCGATTTTCGACCTGTACGGGGTCGAGGACGAGATCCAGAAGGCCCTGGGGCGCAAGGTGGAGCTGAAGTCCGGCGGTTATCTGATCATCGACCAGACCGAGGCGATGAGCACGGTGGACGTCAACACCGGCGCCTTTGTCGGCCACCGCAACCTGGAGGAGACCATTTTCAAGACCAACCTGGAGGCGGCCACGGCCCTGGCGCGGCAGCTGCGGGTGCGCAATCTTGGCGGTATCATCATCATCGACTTCATCGACATGCGCGACCCCGAACATCGCCGCCAGGTGCTGCGCGCCCTGGAAAAGGCGATGGAGCGTGACTACGCCAAGACCTCGATCACCGGCGTTTCCGAGCTGGGGCTGGTGGAGATGACGCGCAAGCGTACCCGCGAAAGCCTTGAGCACGTGCTCTGCGAGCCTTGTCCGGCCTGCCAGGGGCGCGGTTCGCTGAAGACGCCGGAGACGGTCTGTTATGAAATCTTTCGTGAAATCCTGCGCGAGGCCCGGGCCTACGACAACGACCGCCTGCTGGTGCTGGCCGCCCAGGATGTGGTCGACCGCTTGCTGGACGAGGAATCCGCGGCGGTTGCCGATCTGGAGGAGTTCATCGGCAAGGCCATCGAATTCCAGGTCGAGAGCCTGTACAGCCAGGAACAGTTCGATGTGGTGCTGCTCTAAATTCCCGGGCCCGCGAACCGGGTCATGTGGATGGCGGCGGTAGAAGCGCATGCGCCTGTGGCATCTTCTGGTCTGGATCAATCGCCTGCTCTGGTTCTGTGTGCTGGCGATCATGGTGGTTGCCGCGGCCACAGTCAGCCTGGGCCGTTACTATGCCGGTTACGTCGAGCACTATCAGGACGAGATCCTCGCCCTGGCGCGGGAGCGCAGCGGCCTCGACCTGGATGCCACCCGGCTGCGTGCCGACTGGTCGCGCTGGTCCCCCGTGCTGCGCGCCCGTGGCGTGAGCCTGGGGCACCCGCGGGAGCCGGGGCGCGAGGTGCTGCACGCTGAGAAGATCACGGTTCGCCTCGACCTGCTCTCCAGCCTGCTGGCCCTGGCGCCACGGGTCGGTGTGGTCGAGATCAGCGGGCTCGACCTGGCCCTGGAGGAGGTGCGTCTCGGGTACTGGCGCCTGGCGGGCTTTGATGGGGACGGCGATGCGCCCTCCCTGGATGCCGTGCTCGATGCCTTGCTGGAGGTCGACCTGCTGCGGGTGGAGGATGCCCGCCTGCGCTTGCGCTTTGTGGGCGGCGGCGAGGTCGACCTGCAGGGTCGGGAGCTGGCACTGGAGCGGGCGGGCCACTTCCGGCGCCTGGGGCTTTCCCTGGCGTTTTCCGACGGCGGTGCCCCCCTGGAGGTGCTGATCGAGTCCCGCGGTGACCCCCGGGAGGCCGGCTTTCGTGCACTGGCCCACGCCAGCTTCACGGAGGTTGATCTGACCCCCGTCCTGCCGGCGGTGGAAGCCTTCGGTCTGACCCTGGAGCAGGGCCAGGTGGACGGCCAGCTCTGGTTGCAATGGCTCGACGAGCAGGCTTTTACCCTGCGTGGCGACATCCGCATCCCCAACCTGGACCTCGCCGGGCTGAGCGGGCAGAGCCTGCCGGCCGTGCGGGATCTGGCCCTGCAGTTCCACCTGCAGCAGACCCCCGCGGGCTGGCGGGCCTGGCTGCCCGAGCTCGATCTGGAACTGGGCGGGCAGGCCCTGGCGCTGCAGGACCTGGAAGTCTCCGGCTCAGGCCTCGAGCGCTTGCATCTGGCGACCCGGCAACTGGCCCTGGAGCCCCTGCAACACGCCGTGCGTGGCTCTGGCCTGCTGCAGGGCCTGGCGGCCACCGCGCTGGAAACCCTGAACCCCCGTGGCGACATCGCCAACCTGCATCTGGAGATCCGCCCCGGCGCCGAACCCGGCGAGCGCTTTCACCTGCGCGCGGAGTTGCAGGGGGTTGATGTCGAGCCCTGGCGCGGTGCGCCCGGCGCCAGCGGTCTGCTGGGTTACGCGGAGCTGGGGCCGCAAGCCGGCTGGGTGGAGCTGGACACCGGGGCCACACAGCTGGCCTTTCCCGGTGTATACCGCGCCCCCCTGGCCTTCAGTGCCCTGCGCGGGCGCGTCGACTGGAGCGTACAGAAGGACGCCGTGCGGGTGCACAGCGGCACACTGGTTGCCGAGGGCGAGGCCGGTATCGGCCGCGCCAGACTGGGCCTCGATTTGCCCCTCGGGCCGTCAGAGCGCCGGCCGGAGATGACCCTGGCCATTGGCATGCGGGACACCCACGCCCGCTATCGCGATCAATTCCTGCCCTACCTGCTGCCCCCGAACCTGCTGCAATGGCTGGCTTCGGCGGTCGGGGATGCCCGGGTGCCCGAGGTGGCATTCATCTATCGCGGCGAACTCGGCGCCTCACCCCTGGGCAATACGGTCCAGGTGGGTTTCGAGGTCGAGGACGGTGCCCTGGATTACCATGGTGACTGGCCGGCCCTGAGCGGAATCCATGCCCGTGGCCTGGTCAGTGACGATCAGCTGTGGGTTGATGCCACCGAGGCGCACACCCTGGAGC
>JBJHBY010000105.1:0-11451 GCA_050485745.1 Gammaproteobacteria bacterium
GTCGATGAGCTTGGGGTGCGGCAGTTTCATCGCCTTCATGTATTCCACGAAGTCCGTTTCATTGGCGCCATCGCCGACCCGTACATTGAAGGCCCTCTCCTCGCCAATGGTGCTCACGGTTCTGCCCTGGTAGTCGTGGGCGGGGTAGACCAGGCAGTCATCCGGCAGGCTGAACAGGCGTTTCGTGATGGACCGGTACAGGGTGCGCGCGCTGCCCTGCTGGAAATCGCTGCGCCCGCATCCCCGGATCAGCAGGGCATCCCCGGTGAACACCATCGACTGATCCGACAGCACGTAGCTCATGCAGCCATCGGTATGGCCGGGGGTGGCCAGGGCTCGCAGGGTGACACCGGTAACGCCAAATTCCTGCTGGTCCTCCAGGGGCAGATTCACATGCTCGGCATTGATTACCCGGGCGGAGGCGATGCGGCAGCCAGTCTGCTGCTGCAGCAGCCAGGCCGCGGTAACGTGGTCGGCGTGGGCGTGGGTATCCACGACCAGGCGCAGTTTCAGATTCAGTTCGCTGACCAGGGCGAGGTCCCGCGTGACCTGGCCGAACACCGGGTCGATCAGCAGCGCTTCGCGGCTCTGCTCGTCGGCCAGCAGATAGGTGTAGGTGGAGGAGGTGGTATCGAACAGCTGGCGAAAGATCATGGTGTGGTCTCCAATCCGGATCGCTGAGCACCGCCGGGCGGATCAGCCTCGCGACAGGCGCCTGCTGGATTGAAGACAGTGCCAGTGTTCGACACGATTTACCAGACGCGTGTACACAGACGCGTGTAACAGACGCGTGTACACAGGTGGGGTGACCACGCCCTCTTATGCGTCGCCGTCACAGACATCCACGCCGGGCTGGTTTGGTCAGATTGGCTTGCGCCGGGAAATGTTCTGGGGGTCAAGAGCTTGCGAGAATGGTGCCCAGGAGAGGACTTGAACCTCCACCCCCTTGCGAGGACCAGCACCTGAAGCTGGCGTGTCTACCAATTTCACCACCTGGGCATCGACCGAGTCGGGCTGTGGCGTCGGGGACGCCGGCATTCACCCTGTCGAGGACGCGCACTCTAATGGCCTCGACACAGCTTGTCAATCCTCGCGTATACTGGGGCGATCAATTTCATTCCTTCTCTATATCGAGTACCCCCTACGCATGCCGAAATCCCCCCGCCGCAAGGATCCCCACGCCGAGCGCGAAGCCCAGCAATACGACAATCCCATTCCCAGTCGCGAGTACATTCTGCAGATACTGGGCGACGCCGGTGCCCCGCTGCCCCGTGATCGCATTGCCGAGCTGCTGGAGGTCAGCGGCGAGGAGCAGGACGAAGCCCTGCGCCGGCGCCTGCGCGCCATGGAGCGCGACGGCCAGCTGATTTGCAACCGCCGTGGCGCCTATGGCCTGGTGGAGCGCATGGACCTGGTGCGCGGTCGCGTGCAGGGGCACCGGGATGGTTTTGGCTTTCTGGTCACCGAGAAGGGCAGTGATGATCTCTATCTGAGCGCGCGGCAGATGGCCCTGGTCTTCGATGGCGACGAAGTGCTGGCCAGCATCGTCGGCACCGATCGCCGCGGGCGCAAGGAAGGCAAGATCGTCGAGGTGCTGTCCCGCAATACGCGCCAGGTGGTAGGGCGTTTCGTCGACCAGGGCGATGTGGGTTGCGTGGTGCCCGAGAACCCGCGCATCAACCACGACATTATCGTCTCCTCCGACAGTGCCCGCAGCAGCCGGGTGCGTGATGGCCAGTATGTGATGGTGGCGATCACCGCCCAGCCCGGTCGCCACAGCCCGCCTCGGGGAGAAGTGGTGGAAATCCTCGGGGATCACATGGCCCCCGGTATGGAAGTGGAAGTCGCCATCCGCTCCTGTGAGATCCCCTTCCAGTGGCCGGACGAGGCGCTGGCCGAGGCTCAGGCTCTGGAGCCGGAACCCAGCGAGAAGGACAAGCAGGGGCGCATCGACATCCGCCATCTGCCGCTGGTGACCATTGACGGTGAGGACGCGAAGGACTTTGATGACGCGGTCTGCTGTGAGCCCCGCAAGGGTGGTGGCTGGCGTCTGTGGGTTGCGATTGCGGACGTCTCCCACTACGTGCGGCCCGGCAGCGCCCTGGACCAGGAGGCGCGCCACCGCGCCACCTCGGTGTACTTCCCGGATCGGGTGGTGCCGATGCTGCCGGAGGCGCTGTCCAACGGCCTTTGTTCGCTCAAGCCGAAGGTCGATCGCCTGTGCATGGTCTGTGAGATGACCATCAGCGCCAATGGTCGCCTCAGCGGCTATCAGTTCTTCGAGGGAGTCATGCACTCCCGTGCGCGCCTGACCTACAACCAGGTGGCGGCAATGCTGGATCCGGAGCACCCGGAGCACGCCCCGGCGCGCGCCGCCCACACGGAGGCTCTGCCCCACGTGGAGGAGCTGTACCGGCTTTATCAGGCCCTGCGCGATGCCCGCGCCGAGCGTGGTGCCATCGATTTCGATACGGTCGAGACCCGGGTGGTGTTCAGCGCCGAGCGCAAGATCGAGCGTATCGTGCCGGTGCTGCGCAACGACGCGCACCGCCTGATCGAGGAGTGCATGCTCTGCGCGAATGTGGCCACGGCGCGCTTCCTGGAAAAACTGCGTCTGCCGGCCCTGTATCGGGTGCACGAGGGCCCGGCGGGGGAGAAGCTCACCGCCCTGCGCCAGTTCCTGGGCGAGCTGGGCCTGTCCCTGGGCGGCGGTGCCAAGCCCTCCCCGGCGGACTACCAGGCGCTGCTGGCCGGCACCCGGGAGCGGCCCGACGCGCATATCATTCAGACGGTGATGCTGCGCTCCCTGACCCAGGCGCGCTACCAGCCGGAGAACAAGGGCCACTTCGGCCTGCACTACCCGGCTTACACCCATTTCACCTCGCCGATTCGCCGCTACCCCGACCTGCTGGTGCATCGCGCCCTGCGTTTCGTCGCCCGTGGCGGCGGTGGGGCTGTCATGCGCCTGTTGCGCGGCGGGCGCAGTGGTGTGCAGCGGGGCAAGGGGGCCAGGGCGCTGCCGCGGGAGGCGATCTACCCCTATGATGATGCCGCTCTGGTGGCTCTGGGTGAGCACTGCTCGATGGCCGAGCGGCGCGCTGACGAGGCCACCCGTGATGTCATGGCCTGGCTCAAGTGCGAATACCTGCAGGACCGGGTGGGCGAGGTCTTCGATGGCGTCGTCTCCGCGGTGACGGGTTTCGGCTTGTTCGTCGAACTGAAGGATGTCTACGTCGAGGGGCTGGTGCATATCAGTGCCCTGCAGAGTGATTACTATCACTTCGACGCTTCGCGTCATTGCCTGGTGGGTGAGAAGAGCGGCCAGGCTTACCGCCTCGGTGACGCGGTGGTGGTGCGGGTGGCCCGGGTCGATCTCGACGACCGCAAGGTGGATCTTGATCTGGTGGCCGCGGCGGGGCGCAAGTCGCGTGGCAAGGTATCCGCTGCGGGGGCTGGTGCCGGCAAGGGTAGAAGCGGCAAGGATGGCAAGGACGGCAAGGGCCAGACCAGGAGCCGGTCGCGGCACCGGCGACGCAAGGAGTGAGCGTGTCCGGAGATCATGTCTTTGGCCTGCATGCCGTCGAGGCCGTGTTGCGGCGCAGCCCCGGGCGCGTGCGCCGTCTCTGGGTCCAGCAGGGCCGTGGTGACGCGCGCCTGCAGGCGGTGCTGGATCTCGCCGCGGCCGCCGGTATCGTGGTGGTACCGGCCAGCCGCAGTGAGCTCGACGAGCGCGAGAGCGGTCGCCACCAGGGGGTGATCGCGGATCTCGCGCCGGCGCGCAGCTGGCGGGAGGAAGACCTGCCGGCCCTCCTGGCAGCCGCTCCTGCTCCGCTGTTGCTGGTGCTGGATGGTGTCACCGACCCGCACAACCTGGGGGCCTGCCTGCGCACCGCCGATGCGGCGGGCGCGCACGCGGTGATTGCCCCCCGGGACAACGCTGCGGGCCTGACCCCGGTGGCGCGCAAGGTGGCCAGTGGCGCGGCCGAGAGCATACCCTTCGTGCAGGTGACCAACCTGGCGCGCTGCCTTCGCGGCCTGCGGGCCGCGGGCGTGTGGCTGGTGGGTGCCGCGGGGGAGGCCGAGCAAAGCCTTTACCAGATCGATCTGCGCGGCCCGGTTGCGCTGGTCATGGGTGCGGAGGGGCGCGGCCTGCGCCGCCTCACCCGGGAGCACTGCGACTACCTCGCGCACCTGCCCATGTCCGGCACGGTGAGCAGCCTGAATGTATCGGTGGCCACGGGCGTCTGCCTGTTCGAGGCGGTGCGCCAGCGCCTGGCCGGTGCGCCGACCTGAGCAGATCCTGCACAATCCGGTTGCAAGCCGGCGCAACCTTGCATAAAATCTGCGCCCTTTGCTATCCGCGGGCGTGAGCCCGTGTCACTCCTTGCCACACCGCTGCGTCGGGTGGCTGTTGAATCCGAGAGGAGCTTCATGCGTCACTACGAGATCGTGTTTCTGGTCCACCCTGACCAGAGTGAGCAAGTGCCCGGCATGATCGAGCGCTACACCCAGACCATCGAGAAGGACGGCGGCAAGGTCCACCGGCTGGAAGACTGGGGGCGGCGCCAGCTGGCCTATCCCATCCAGAAGGTGCACAAGGCGCACTACGTGCTGCTGAATGTCGAGGCCAGCAACGAGGCCATCGAGGAGCTCGCCACCAACTTCCGCTATAACGATGCCATCCTGCGCAACATGGTGCTCCGCACTGACGAGGCCGTCACCGCAGAGTCACCCATCATGAAAGCCGAGAAAGAGGGACGTGATCGTCGTCGCGACAAGCCGCGCGACGACCGCCGGGATCAGGAGCGCGGCGGCCGCGATGACGCGGACGACGACGCCGACGACACCGATGATGACGATTCGGACAACTGAGCCCCCTTTCGACACTGCACAGGAGTAGAGTCATGGCCCGTTTTTTTCGCCGCCGCAAGTTTTGCCGCTTCACCGCTGAAGGGGTCAAGCAGATCGATTACAAGGATCTGGAAACCCTGAAGGCCTATATCTCCGAAACCGGCAAGATCGTCCCCAGCCGTATTACCGGCACCAAGGCCAAGTATCAGCGCCAGCTCTCCGAAGCGATCAAGCGCGCCCGTTATCTGGCCCTGCTGCCCTATTCGGATTCGCACGACTGATCAGCGTCGGGATCTGAACCATGCGCGCCTTGGCCGAATTCGTGATGAAGGGGCGGGCGCAGGCGGTGCTGGTGTCTGCGCTGGGCGCCGGCTCCGGTTATTTTGCCTGGGTCAGTGCCGCTGTGATTGCCCTCGTCTGCCTGCGTCGCGGCGCGGCCGAGGGAGTCTGGCTGCTGGGCTGGAGCCTGTTGCCGGCGTTGGCCCTGCTGATGTGGCGGGGCAACGTGGAGCCGATGGCCACCCTGGTGGCGGCGGCCGCCGCGGCGCTGGTGCTGCGCAATACCGTGTCCTGGCCGCTGGCGCTGCTGATGGCGACGGGTGGCGGCTTTGTGCTGGCGGGCTTGCTGGCGACCTTCGGTGCCCAGTCCCTGGCTGTGCAGCAGGCCCAGGATATGCTGCAGCAGCTTTATGCCGGCTTGCAGCAGGCGGGTGGCCCGGAGCCGCCGGTGCTGGGTGCCACCCATGTGGCAGCCCTGTTTGGCCTGGCCAACGCCCTGACCGTGGCCCTGTGCCTGATTCTGGCGCGCTGGTGGCAGGCCCTGTTGTACAACCCCGGGGGGTTCCGGGATGAGTTTCACCGGCTGCGCCTGCCGGCCTGGATGACCACCCTGCTGATCGGGGCGGGAGTACTGCTGGCGGTGGCCGGGCCGGATTGGCGGCTGTGGTCACTGATGGTGTCGCTGCCGCTGCTGGTGGCGGGCTTTGCCCTCCTGCACGGTTTGGTGGCGGCGCGTGGCCTGGGTACGGTCTGGCTGGTGGCCTGCTACCTGTTGTTGCTGGTGGCGGGTTGGCGCGCGCTGATGCTGTTGTTGCTGCTGGCGGTGGTGGATAGCTGGTACGACCTGCGTGGTCGGGCCACGAAGCGGCCACCGCCGCACTGACGCCGATCCGAGAGGACGGCCTGAATCGACTGTCTGGGGCCTTGCCCCGAAGGAAATACTGAGGGTCTTCACAATGCAAGTGATTCTGCTGGAAAACGTCGCCAAGCTGGGCCGTCTGGGCGACAAGGTGAGCGTCAAGGCCGGCTACGGGCGCAACTTTCTGATCCCGACGGGCAAGGCGGTTCCCGCTACCGAGAACAACGTTGCCGAGTTCGAGCAGCGTCGTGCCGAGCTCGAGGCTGCCGCGAAGGCGCGTAGCGATGCTGCTATGGCCCGTGCTGCACGCATTGCCGAACTGGCCGAGGTGAGTATTGCCGCCAATGCCGGTGAGGAAGGCAAGCTGTTCGGCTCCATCGGCACCCGCGATATTGCCGACGCCCTGACCGCCGCCGGCGTCGAGGTGAGCAAGAGTGAGGTGCTGATGCCCCACGGCCTGATCCGCGATGTCGGTGAGTATGAAATCGACCTGCAACTGCACCCCGAAGTCGTCCAGGCGGTACTGGTGCGGGTGGTCCCGGAGTGATTCCCGGGCAGGTGGCCCTTGCAGTGGGCCGCCTGCGGCTTCCACAATACGCCTCCAGACTCCGATCCTGACAGGCTGTCGACGCGGTGGATGCCCCGCCCGATCACGAATCCTTTCCCGAGCCGCCTCCCGATGACGGCGGCTACCCCATGCCCGATGATGCCCCCGGCATGTCGGGCGGGCCCCTGCCCGGCGATCTCGCGGCACTGAAGGTGCCGCCCCACTCGCTGGAGGCGGAGCAGTCCGTACTCGGCGGCTTGATGATCGCCAACGATGCCTGGGATCAGGTCGTCGAGCTGGTGGCGGAGCGCGATTTCTATCGCCCCGAGCACCGCCTGATTTTTCGCCAGATGGCGCGACTGGCGGATGCCAGCCAGCCCATCGATGTCGTCACCCTCGGCGACGCCCTCAATCACGCCGGCGAACTCGATCGTGCTGGCGGTTTTCCCTATCTGGCGGAGCTCGCCGGCAATACCCCCAGTGTCGCCAATATCCGCGCCTATGCCCAGGCGGTGCGCGAGCGCGCCAATCTGCGTGCCCTGATCGGCGCCGCGCAGGAGATCGCCGACAGCGGTTTTCAGCCCGAGGGACGCTCCAGCGCAGAACTGATCGATGAGGCCGAGCGCCGCATTCTGCAGATCAGCGAGTCGCGCCCGCAGGGCGGTGGCCCCGAGGGGCTGAACCCGCTGTTGAAGCGTGCCGTCGATCGCATCGACGAGTTGTTCAACAGCGACAGCCATCTCATCGGGATCAGCACCGGTTTCACCGATCTCGATGACATGACCGCTGGCCTGCAGCGCGGCGATCTGGTCATCGTCGCGGCGCGCCCTTCCATGGGCAAGACCACCTTTGCCATGAACCTGGTCGAAAACGCGCTGATGTTGCCGGAGCGGCCTCAGCCGGTGCTGGTGTTCAGCATGGAGATGCCGGCGGAACAACTGGTGATGCGCATGCTCTCCTCGCTGGGGCGTATCAACCAGAGCCGCGTGCGCAGTGGCAAGCTCGACGAGGAGGACTGGCCGAAGCTCACCGCCGCGGTGGGCAAGCTCAAGGACAAGCCGCTGTTCATCGACGACACGCCGGCGCTGACGCCGACGGAGCTGCGTTCACGCGCGCGCCGCGTGATCCGTGAGCACGGCAGCCTTGGTCTGATCATGGTCGACTATCTGCAGCTGATGCAGGTGGCGGGGCGCAGCGAAGGCCGAACCGCGGAAATTTCCGAGATCTCGCGTTCACTCAAGGCCATGGCCAAGGAGTTCGGCTGTCCGGTGGTGGCACTGTCGCAGCTCAATCGCAGCCTCGAGCAACGCCCCAACAAGCGCCCGGTGAACTCCGACCTGAGGGAATCGGGTGCCATTGAGCAGGATGCCGATGTGATCCTGTTCATCTACCGGGACGAGGTCTATCGTGAGGATTCGCCGGACAAGGGCGTTGCCGAGATCATCATCGGCAAGCAGCGCAATGGCCCGATTGGTACCACACGCCTGGCGTTCATCGGCCAGTACACCCGCTTCGACAATCTCGCCCTCAGCTACGGTGGTGACGACGCTTATTGATCTGGCATGCAAACAGGCATCCCTTCCTGTTTGCTCTGGTCTGCCGCCCGCTGCACGGCTCAGTCGGGGGCGCGCTCGTCCTCACCACCCCCGTGTGGAATCAGTCGCCCCAGCAGAATCCCCGCTTCGAACAGCAGCCACATCGGCCCCGCCAGCAGCAGTTGGGACAGCACGTCGGGCGGCGTCAGCAGCATGCCGGCGATGAAGCAGCCAACAATGATATAGGGTCGCTTCTGAGCCAGGGCCGCCGGTGTGGTAACACCGGTCCAGATCAGCAACAGGATGGCGATGGGAATTTCGAAGGCCAGGCCAAAGGCGAAAAACAGCTTCAGGGCGATATCCAGAAAGCGGGCGATGTCTGGCGTGTAGGCCACCCCTTCCGGGATGACGCTGCTGAAGAAACCGAACACCAGTGGAAACACCGCGTAGTAGGCGAAGGCCACTCCGGCGTAGAACAGCAGCACGCTGGAGACCAGCAGGGGGATGGCGAGGCGCTTCTCGTGCCGGTACAGGCCGGGTGCGATGAAGGCCCAGGCCTGGTACAGCAAGAAAGGCACGCTCAGGAATACCGCCGCAACCAGGGTCAGCTTGAAGGGCGTCAGGAAGGGCGACGCCACTTCCGTGGCGATCATACTGGTGCCCTCCGGCAGGTAGCGCCGCAGGGGTTCGGAGACAAAGGTGTAGATGTCGTTGGCGAAATAAAACAGGCCGAGAAACAGCACCAGGATGACCAGAACGGAGCGCAGCAGGCGGCTGCGCAGCTCGGTCAGGTGGGCAATCAGGGGTTGTGCCCGGTCACGTCCCGCGTCAGTCATCACGTTGCTTGCCGGGGTTATCCGTGTTGCTGTCGGAGGCGTCGGTTGCCTGGCGCAGGGTGTCTTCCAGGTCCTTGTGGGTTTCCTTCAGGGATTTGAGTACCTGTTCATTGTGCAGCTGGCGCCGGATTTCGTCGGCACCGACCTCGCGCTCGATGTCGCGCTTGAGATCATTGAAGCTGCGCCGCAGCCGCCCCAGCCACAGGCTGGCGGTACGCACCGCCCCGGGCAGGCGCTCGGGGCCGAGCACCAGCAGGCCGATAATGGCAATGATCAGCAGCTCCAGGAAACCGATATCGAACATGCCGGAGCGGGCTCAGGACCTCGGTGGCCGTTTTTCGCCGGACGGCTCCTGGCGCGCTTCATCCGCATCGCGCTCCGACTGGCCGTCGATGGTATCGTCCTTGCTGCGGTCCTCGAGCTGACTGCCTTCCTCGTCGCTCATGCTCTTGCGAAAACCCTTGATGGCGCTGCCCAGGTCGCTGCCCAGGCTGCGCAGGCGCTTGGTGCCGAACAGCATCACCACGATGGCGAGGATGATCAGCAACTGCCAGATGCTAATGCCGCCAAGTCCCATATCGATGATCTCCAGGATTCAATTGTTGTGGATCAGGGTGCCGGTCGGCGCGCCTTTTCCTCCAGGCCGGACAGGTCGAAGCGCCGCTCCAGCTCCCGCAGTACATCGGCGTAGCCGAGCCCGAGGTGGGACAGCATCACCAGGCTGTGGAACCACAGATCGGCGGTCTCTCCCACCAGGGGCGCGGTATCGCCGCTGCTGGCGGCGTCCTTTGCCGCCAGCAGGGTCTCGACGCACTCCTCGCCGACCTTCTCCAGAATCTTGTTCAGGCCCCTGTCGTGCAGCTGTGCCACGTAGGAGCTGTCCGGCGCCGCGCCCTTGCGGGCTTCGAGCACCTGCTGCAGTTGTTCCAGGATGGCATCGCTCATGGCTTGCCCCCGCCGTACAGCTGCTCCGGGTCCTTCAGCACCGGATCCACCACCTGCCAGCGCCGCTCGCCGTCCAGCTGCTGAAAGAAGCAGCTGCGGCGGCCGGTGTGGCAGGCACAGCCGCCGACCTGCTCCACCTTCAGCAGGATGGCGTCACCGTCGCAGTCCAGGCGAATGTCGCGGATGCGCTGGCGATGGCCGGATTCCTCGCCCTTGCGCCACAGGCGCTGGCGCGAGCGCGACCAGTACACCGCATAGCCCTCGGCCACGGTAGCGGCGAGGGCCTCGCGGTTCATCCAGGCCAGCATCAGCACATCGCCGGCCTCGGCATCGCAGGCGACGGCGGTAACGAGCCCGTCATCGTTCCAGCGCACCGCATCAAGAAATTCGTCGGACATGTTGTCGTCCCGGTCTCAGGGATCGGCCATTATGGCACAGCCGAGACAGCGCTTCAGCGCCGCCAGGGCCAGATCGCGATGGCGCTGGCCACCAGCAGCAGGCTGGCCAGCTGGGAGGGAACGGGCAGCAGGGCAGCCGGCGCCAGCACCGCGGCAGCGGCCAGGGCCAGGGCCGCCGCCAGCCGCCGCGCGCGCTGCTCGCGATGGCGCGCCTGCAGGCGCCACTGGCGCAGTTCCCGCGTCAGCTCCCGGTGCTCCGCGGCCGGGTCGGCGAGGCGATCCAGCCACTGGTCCGGCGCTCCTGGCAGGCGCTCCAGCCAGCCGGGCAGGCGCCGGGCCAGGCGCCCGAGCATCTGCTTCGGTCCATAGCGCTGCCACAGCCAGCGCTCCAGGAAGGGCTGTGCGGTGGACCACAGGTCGAGTTGCGGATACAGCTCGCGACCCAGGCCCTCGACGTTGAGCAGGGTTTTCTGCAGCAGCACCAGGGAGGGCTGTACTTCCATGTCGAAGCGGCGTGCGGTCTGGAACAGGGAAACCAGGGTCTGGCCGAAGGAAATCTCCCCGAGAGGTTTCTCGAAAATGGGTTCGCACACGGTGCGGATCGCCGCCTCGAACTCGTGCACGGGGGTCTGTGCCGGTACCCAGCCGCATTCGACATGCAGTTGCGCCACCTCGCGGTAGTCGCGCCGGAACATCGCCAGCAGGTTGCGCGCCAGGTAGTACTGGTCTGACTCGCTGAGGCTGCCGATGATGGCGCAGTCGATACCGATATAGCGTGGCGGGTGCGCCGGCTCCGGTGCCACCATGATGTTGCCGGGGTGCATGTCGGCGTGGAAGAAGCTGTCGCGGAACACCTGGGTAAAGAAGATCTCGACGCCGCGCTCGGCCAGGCTCTTCAGATCAATACCTGCGGCCCGGATGCGCGCCACATCGCTGACCGGGATGCCGTTGATGCGCTCCATCACCAGCACATTGCGGCGGGTATAGTCCCAGTGGATCTCCGGGATATAGAGCAGGTCGGAGCCGGCGAAATTGCGCCGCAGCTGGGAGGTATTGGCACCCTCGCGGCACAGGTCGAGCTCCCCGTTGATGGTGTGTTCGTATTCACGTACCACCTCCACCGGGCGCAGACGGCGGCCGTCCGGCAACCAGCGTGCCACCCGGCGTGCGAGGGCGTGCAGCAAGCGCAGGTCCTGGGCGA
>JBJHBY010000106.1:0-11443 GCA_050485745.1 Gammaproteobacteria bacterium
TCACCTGGAGCCGCAACGCACCGGAATGGTCATCGCGCACTATCGCAGCGAACTCGACATCGAGAGCCTCGACACCGAGCCGGGCCGACGCCAGCGCTGCCACCAGCGCGCCAACGTCGGCGAGCCGGTCACCGGTGACCGGGTGATCTGGCGGCCGGGACCGGACCGCGGTGTGGTCGAACAACTGCTGCCGCGCCGGTCGCTGCTGTCACGCCCGGATGGGCACGGGCAACTACGCCCCATTGCCGCGAACATCGACCGTATCGTGCTGGTCATCGCGCCGGAACCGGAGCCCCATGCCCAACTCATCGATCGCTATCTGGTTGCCGCGGAGCTCACCGGCATCCCCATCATGCTGGTGTGCAATAAATGCGACCTCGGCGCCGCCACCCTCCTGGCGCCGATGCTGCAGCGCTACCGCGACATCGGCTATCCAGTGATCGAGGCCAGCAGCCACAATGGTGCCGGTCTGGCCGCCCTGCAGCACGCACTCGAAGGATTGACCTGTGTCTTTGTCGGGCAGTCCGGAGTCGGGAAGTCCTCGCTGATCAATGCTCTGGTGCCCGGCCTCGACACCGCCGTGGGCGCACTGTCCGAAGCCGCCGCCAAGGGTCGCCACACCACGACCACGGCACAGCTGTTCCATACCACGTTCGGCGCCGACATCATCGACTCACCCGGAATCCGGGAGTTTGGCCTGTGGCATCTGGATCCGGAGCGTGTCGCCGAGGGCTTTGTGGAGCTGCGCCCCTTGCTCGGGCACTGCCAGTTCCGCAACTGCCGCCACCTGCAGGAGCCGGGCTGCGCACTGCGCGATGCCCTGGACAAGGGCCTGATCTGCGCGGAGCGCAAGGCTTCATTCGACGCCATCGTGCACAGCATCCGGGAGGGCGCATGAGCCGGGCCGCGCCCACCGCGATTGATCAGCAACTGCTGCGCGAGCCCCCTCCGGCACTGGCAGCCACCAGCCAGGCACTGCGCAAACTACTGCTACGGGATGCCCCCCAGGCACAATTGCTGGCCACCCTGCGCCAGGACCCGGCCCTGCTGCTGGCGGTGATGTCCAGTGCCGGGCGTGCCGTAGCCAGCCGCCGCAGCAGCGGCCTGCATCACCCGGGGCACGCCCTCAGCCTGCTGGGGCGTCTGCGCCTGCGCCAGATCGTTGAAACACTACCCGTTATCGAGCCGGATACCCACCCGCAGGGCCCCATCTACCTGCGGGCACTCGGCATCAGTCATCACGCCGCTGTACTCGCCACAGCCTGGGCCAGGCACCGGCATCTCGACCAGGACCGCTTCGCTACGGCGGCGCTCCTCGCTGGCGCTCCCCTGTGGCGGCTGGCGCTGAGCGCGCCCTATGCCGATGACTGGCCCGCCGCACCACCACCCACTCCCGCAAGAGCCTCCTGGGCCACGCTGGCGGAATTCGGCGCCTCGCGCTGGCATTTGCCCGAGGAGGCCCAGCGCTGCTGGCAGACACAGGAACTGGGCAGGCCCGGCTCATGGCTGCGGCTGCAACGTCCACAGCGCTACACCATGCTGCAGCGCTGGCGCAGCCAACTCCCGGTGGGCGTGCGCCTCGCGAATGAACTGGCCTGGGCCGCCGCATGGAACTGGAGCGACCGGGAGTGCCGGCGCTGGCTGCGCCTGAGCGCCCTGTGGTTACACCTGCCTGTGGAGGGAGCCACCAGCCTGGCACACCGTAGCGCTGCGATCGCCTGCCGGGACCCTTTGCTGACCTCCAGCAAACCCAACCCCGCGGAGCGCCTGTTATGGCCTGGCAGCGACCCGGCGCCAGCGTCCTCCATCGCCCCTGTTCTTGCGCGTCTTCGCAGCCTCAGCCCCCGCGGTCCGCGTGCCACGGTACCACTGTTGCTGCGCGCCCTGCTCGCCAGCGCCGGCTTTGCCCGGGCCAGTGTCGCCATCTGGGGGGATGGTGCCTGGCAGCACATGGGCAGTGCGGGTGAGCCCTGGCCATCACCGCAGTGGCCGCTGCCAGCTGCCGAGGGTACCCCCCTGGCCCTGCTCACGGGCCGCAGCGGGGCGCTGCTGCTGAAGCCCGAACAGCATCCCGCCTGGACGACATTGCCCACCTGCCTGCGAGCGGGCAAGGGCCTGGCACTCTGTGCCATGACGGGAAAGGCCCACGCATGGTTGCTGCTGGCGGATAACGGCAACAGCGGCCCGGCGCCGGATGAGCAGCAGTACCGGCTGCTGCGGCGCATGGCCGCAGCAGCAAGACCCTCGCTTGATTGATCCGGGCCCGGCACAGGAAGCGGGGCGGGTGAACATTGTCGGGGCAATAACGGTACAATCCGGCCCACCTCAAGCGCATGGCAGATCCTCATGACCGACTACCCCACCCTTCCGCTGTTGCTGGAGCCCGCCGATCTCGCCCCTGTCCTGGACCGCGACGACCTCCTGATCATCGACCTGTCCAGTGCCGAGAACTATGCTCGCCACCATATTCCCGGCGCCCTGCATCTGCCCGCCCAGGCCCTGCAATGTGGCATCAAACCCGCAGTCGGCAAGCTGCCCGCCGTGGAAAGCCTGTCACTGCTGTTTTCCCGCCTGGGCCTGTCTGCGGACAGGCACGTCATCGCCTGTGATGACGAGGGCGGTGGCTGGGCCGGGCGCCTGCTCTGGACCCTGGACGTCCTCGGACATCAGCGCTATTCCCTGCTGAATGGCGGTCTCCACGCCTGGCTGGGGGAGAATCACCCGGTGAGCCTGGAGCCCGGTACCCCCCGGCCCAGCAATTTCACCGCCAGCCTGCACCCCGAGGCCATTGCCGACGCCGATTACGTCCTGGCACACCTCAACGATGACAACGTGCGCATCTGGGACGCACGCTCCCCCGGCGAATACAGTGGCGAGCGCCTGTTTGCCGCCCGCGGCGGCCACATCCCGGGGGCAGTGAATCTGGACTGGACCGAGCTGATGGATCGACAGCGGCACCTTCGCCTGCTGCCCATCCCGGAGCTGCGCCAGCGTCTGGACGCACTGGGCCTGACCCCCGAGCGGGAGATCATCACCCATTGCCAGACCCACCACCGCTCAGGCCTCACTTACGCAGCAATGAAAGTCCTCGGCTATCGCCATATCCGCGCCTACGACGGCTCCTGGTCGGAATGGGGCAACCGCGAGGACCTGCCAGTGACCACCGGGAGCAAGCCGTGAATCTGCTGTTCATTCTCCTGCAGTACCTCCTGCCGCACCAGGCGCTGTCCCGTCTCACCGGACGCATGGCGGCATCACGCCTGCCCTGGCTGAAGAACGCGCTGATCACTGCATTCATTCGCCGCTACCGGGTGGACATGGACGAGGCCGCCGAGCCCGATCCCCGCGCCTATGCGGACTTCAACGCGTTCTTTACCCGCGCCCTGCGACCTGGTGCACGCCCACTGCCGGAAACGCCGGAAGCGATCTGCTGCCCGGCCGACGGCAGTATCAGCGAACTGGGTGTGATCGAGCATGGGCGCGTTCTCCAGGCCAAGGGGCAGACTTACTCCCTGCAGCAACTGCTCGGTGGCGATGCGGCCCTGGCAACGGCTTTCGATGGTGGCCATTTCGCTACGATCTACCTGTCACCCCGCGACTACCATCGCGTACACATGCCTCGGGGCGGACGCCTGCGCCGCATGATCTACGTGCCAGGACAGCTGTTTTCGGTTAACCAGGTGACCGCGGAGAACGTGCCGGACCTGTTCGCCCGCAACGAGCGGGCCGTATGCCTGTTTGACACGGACAGCGGGCCCATGGCGGTGATTCTGGTCGGAGCGATGATCGTCGCCGGCATCGAAACCGTCTGGGCCGGCCAGGTCGCTCCACCTCCATGCACGCTGCGGGACACCGACTACAGTGAACCCCGCGCAGAGATCGAACTGCAGCGCGGTGCGGAAATGGGCCGCTTCCTGCTGGGCTCCACCGCCATCGTCCTGTTCGGCAAGGATGTCGCACGCTGGGAGCCGGACCTCGCCGCGGGCAGCCCGGTGCGCATGGGCCAGACACTTGGCGAAATCCAGGCCAGGGCAGCCGGGTCAACACACAGCGCGTAGGCTGGGTTAGCGGCGTAGCCGCGTAACCCAGCGCCACCCCGCGCCGGACGCTGCCACCCAAGCCACATGAGGAGGCCGTGACGTCTGCGAACAATGCCATCAGGCGCGCTCGATGGGGAAGGCGAGTACGTCCTCGATGCGGACCGCGCCACAGGCCAGCATCAATAGGCGATCAAAGCCAAGTGCAACGCCAGCGCAGTCGGGCAGACCATGGCGCAGAGCCGCCAGCAGGCGTTCATCCAGGGGGGGTTGCTCACGCCCTGCCTGACCACGCTGCGCCAGGTCGCGAGCAAAGCGCTGCGCCTGCTCATCCGGGTCGCTGAGCTCCTCGTAGCCATTGGCCAGCTCCATGCCCTCCACAAATACCTCGAAGCGCCGCGCCACGGCGTTACCCCCGGCATCGGCCACAACGCGGGCCAGGGCGGCCTGGCTGGCGGGGAAGTCCGTGACCACAGTGAGCTCTCCCCGGCCCAGACCGGGCTCGACACACTCCGCCTGCAGCAGTTGCAGCCAGAAATCGGGGTCATCACTCTGCGCCGCGATATCCACCCGGGAGCGCGCCAGAGTGCGCAGCTGATTGACATCCGCCCGCAACGGATCCACCCCGAGCGCCTCCTGGAATATCTCGCGGTAACTGCACAGGCGGCGCGGGCGCTCGCCCAGCGCCAGGGTGACGACGTCCAGCGTCTCGTCGATCAGAGCGCCGAGATCGAAGCCGGGGCGGTACCACTCCAGCATGCTGAATTCGGGGTTGTGCCTGCGACCGCGCTCACCCCGGCGAAAGGCCTTGCAAAGCTGATAGATTGGCCCGCTGCCGGCAGCCAGGAGGCGCTTCATCGCGTATTCGGGCGAGGTCTGCAGGTACAGCGTGCCGTCGGGTCCGGGCACCGAAAAGGCATCGAGATGTGGATCACTGGCAGGCGCCGCGGCCAGCAGGGGCGTTTCCACCTCAAGTACGCCACGGCCGGCAAAAAAGGCGCGAACATCGGCAAGCAAATGCGCCCGCCGATGCAGGTGGGCCCAGGAGGCAGTGGGCTCCCAGGCGCTGCTCATGGGCTTTACTTGCTGACCCGGTTGACGTACTCCCCGGTGCGGGTATCGACCTTGATCACCTCGCCCTGGTTCAGGAACAACGGTACCTTGACCACGGCACCGGTGGGCAGACGCGCCGGCTTGGTGCCGCCCGTTGCCGTATCACCACGCAGACCCGGGTCCGTCTCGACGATTTCCATCTCGACAAAATTCGGCGGTGTCACCGCCAGGGGGGCATCGTTCCAGAGGGTCACGGTGCAGTTGTCCTGCTCCTTCAGCCAGATCGCAGCATCGCCCACAGTGGCATCACCAGCGGAGTACTGCTCGAAGCTTTCCGGGTTCATGAAATGGAAGAACTCGCCGTCGTTATAGAGGTACTGCATTTCGACGTCCACGACATCGGCTCCCTCCAGAGACTCTCCCGATTTGAAGGTGCGCTCCCAGACACGACCGGTTTTGAGGTTGCGCAGGCGTACACGGTTGAACGCCTGGCCCTTGCCCGGCTTGACGAACTCGTTCTCCAGGATGCTGCAGGGGTCGCCGTCCAGCATCACTTTCAGCCCGGAACGGAATTCGTTGGTAGAATAAGTCGCCATGGATCACCCACATCTGAGCCGGAAGATAAAGTCCAATATGATAGCGCGATCTCCGGCCGGATGGCAGGCTCCCCCCTGGCAGCAACAGCTGGCCAATGTCATTCGCGACCCGGTCACCCTGTTCGCCGAACTGGGCCTGGATCCGCAACAGGCTCCGCCAGCCTGGCGGCCCCTGGCCGACACCCACCTGTCGTTTCCGTTGAGAGTGCCACGTCCCTTCGTTGCGCGCATGCGCCCGGGTGACTGGCAGGACCCTCTGCTGCTGCAGGTGCTTCCGGCGGCCGCCGAACTGTTAACCACCAGGGGCTTCGACGACGATCCTCTGCGCGAGCGCGCGCACAACCCGGTTCCCGGCCTGATCCACAAGTACCAGGGGCGCGTGCTGCTCATCGCCAGTGGCGGCTGCGCCATCAACTGCCGCTACTGCTTCCGGCGTGAATTTCCGTATGCGGACAACAACCCCGGCAGCCGCGGCTGGCAACAGGCCCTGGATTACATCAGCGCCGACACCTCCATTGAGGAGGTCATTCTCTCCGGCGGCGACCCGCTGGCTGCCGACGACCGTCACCTCGCCCGACTGGTGGATGACCTGGCCAGCATGGCGCATGTCATGCGATTGCGCGTGCATACCCGTCTGCCCGTGGTTATTCCCGCCCGTATCAACCCGGATCTGATCAGCTGGCTTGGCGGAGGACGCCTGCGCCCCGTCCTGGTATTGCATTGCAACCACCCTCGGGAACTCGACGCGAACGTCGCCGCGGCTCTTGCACAACTGCGCGAGGCGGGTATCCCGCTGCTGAACCAGAGCGTGCTGCTGGCCGGCATCAACGACAACGGTGACACGCTCGTGGAGCTCAGCAAACGACTGTTCGAACTGGGCGTGATGCCCTACTACCTGCACCTGCTGGACCGGGTCAGTGGTGCGGCTCACTTTGAGGTCACCTCCGACCGGGCGCGGGCCCTGCTCGGCGACCTGCTGGCACGCCTGCCGGGCTATCTGGTGCCCAGGCTGGTGCGGGACCAGGCCGGCGCTGCCTCCAAGCTACCCGTCGCCCCCATGCTATAGTGGCTGAACAAAAGTGTTTGAGCGCAAGTATTTGAGCGCAGCCCGCAGCGGACCACAACGGCAGCGATGATGCAGAAACCCGGCACCCTGATGGCCCTGCCTCGCCAGGACCTGGACAACCACGGCGCCTTCAGCCTGGAGCCCGGTGCCGTTCGCCAGTGGCTGGCGCAGCTGCCCCGCGCCAACATCGGCCTCACCACCCGCTCACTGTACGAAGCGATCATCGAGCGGAACCGCGTGCGCATGTCCGCAGTGAGGCGCCTCGACCTGATGGCCGCCCTGCAGCCCGCCATCGACCTGGTCCGGCAGAATCTGCGCCGACACTACCTCGACCAGCCCATTCTGCTGCCGGAGCAGCCGCGCCGCGTCGCCGAGCTGGTGCGCGCCATCAACCAGGCCACCGCCACCGGCTCCAGCCTGGCCGCGGTGCAGGCAGAACCCGCCAATCCGCGCGGTGGCGGCAACCCGAACAGGGTCATCGCCACCGCCCTGGTCGGCGCGCTCGACGAGCACCTGCAAAGTCTCCTGCTGCACTGCCAGCTTTATCAACCCGCGGCCCCCGGCCTGTGGCAGTCCATTCATGCGCTTTATCAGCTCGCCTGTCAGCGCGGCGTTGACGCTGTGGGGGCGATGGACGACACGGACACACCGGGCAGCGCCTACCTGCGCTGCCTGCTGCTCGCGGGAGCCAACCCCAACCAGTTGCGCCAACGCGATCTGGACAGCCTCACCCGGCGCCTGCGCGACTGGCCAGGCCGGGTGGACCTCATTCCCGGGGCGCCAGAGGCCTGCATTCTGGCCGCCAACCCGGCCAGTGACGAGGGGCCTGTATACCGGATCAAAGCGGGTGAAATCGGGTTGCGCTGGCTGGGGCTGGACCTGCGCGGCCTGGTGGCCGACCTGCAACGCACCCTGGACGAGCCAACCCCGGATACCGAACGCGAGCTGCTGATGCACCTGATCCACGCCTGGAGCCAGACGCGCAACCGCAGCTCCATGCGTGTCGCCAGCAATGACCGGCTGCAGCTCAGCCTGGGGCTCAGCGCCACCCACCACTTCGTCAGCGGCGAAGAGGACTTCCAGCTGTTTATCCATGGTGACCAGGCGCCACCCCTGGCCGTCGAGCGCAGCAATCCGTTCATCAAGGGTGCTCCGCGCACACCGGCCAGAGGCAAGGACATCTGGGATCGCCCCTATCAGGACAATTACGGGCAGATCCGCGTCTCCGTGGAAACCATTGACTACAACATCCGCCAGCACCAGAAGGCCCAGCCCCGCGACACGGAACGCTTCCGCAGCCACCCCGTGCAGGCGCTGGACGCCAGCCCTCGCGGTTACTGCCTGCAGTGGCCAGCGGACAATCCCGCGACCCTGCGCAGTGGCGAACTGATCGGGTTACGCCTGGAGAGCGACACCGCGCAGTGGATGATCGCCCGGATCCGCTGGGTACAGCTGCTGCCCGCTGGTCCACGCCTCGGGGTCGAGCTGCTCAGTCCAGGCGCGGTTCCCTTCGCTGCCCGGGTCCTGCAGCACGGCGAGGCCCAGGGGGAATATCAGCGTGTGCTGGTCCTGCCTGAAATCAAGGCCCTGAGGCAGCCCACCACACTGATCACCCCGCGTCTGCCATTCCGTGAACAGCATAAGGTTTTGCTGGTACAGTACGGCGAGCAAACTCGTGTACAATTGACGCGACAGATCGCTTCGGCCGGGGCCTTCAGCCAGTTCGAGTTCCGGCGCCTGCCGGACCCCAGGGGCGCGCCGGACACCGGCTCCGAGAATAACGGCGGCTTCGACAGCCTCTGGGACAAGCTCTGAAACAGACGTGCAGCGCCCACCCGGCTTTCGTCCAATCAATACGGACTCTCATGGCACGGAAAAGCACGATCAGGCTCCTGGCCGTTACCCCGACAGACAATGATGCGGAGCGCCTGGTCGCGTTGTTTCGCGGTGCCGGGCGGGTGGCTCGCGTGCAGCGAGTCGACTGCGCCGAGGATCTGGTCAAGGCACTGCAACAGGACTGCGACCTGCTGGTCATCGAAGATGGCTGCCCGGATCTCGATATCCCGCATAGCCTGGCCCATGTCGTGGAACACGATCCGGAGCTGCCCGTGCTGATCCTGCAGGCCGGTGCGGATGTCTCCACGCTCAGCAACGCGGGCGCGGCAGCGGTCTTCGAACCGGATGACAACGCCCGCTTTCTGGCCACAGCGTTGCGCGAGCTGAAACACCGGGAGGTGAACAGGGAGCTGGGTGACCTGCGCCGGCAGCTGCATGAAGCGGAATCGCGCAATGCACTCCTGCTGGCCGAAGCCAAGGATGCCATTGCCTACGTGACCGACGGCATGGTGATCCACGCCAACGCGGTCTTTGCGCGCCGCTTTGGCTGCGAAGACCCCGATGACATGGACTGCATGCCGGTCGTTGACCTGATCGCCCCGGCAGACCACGACAAGATCAAGGCCCTGTTCAAGCGCGCCGGCGCGGGGGAGGCCCTGGAAAGTCCCGCCTGTGGGCAGACACTGGAGGGCGAAACCTTCGACATCACCCTGCAGCTCTCGCCTGCGGTCTACGATGATGAAGCCTGCACGCAACTGGTCATCAGGGATGGCGCAGCAGGGGAGACATCCGGCGCCGGAGCTGCCCAGGCCGGACAGCTGGAAGCGAACCTGAATGCCCTGGCGGCGACAGGGGGCAGCCTCGGCTACGCCCTGATCGATCGCCACGCAGAGTTGCGTGAACGCCTCGGGCTCGCCGGCGCGAGAATCCTGCGCGAACAGCTTGCAGCCTGGCTGCAGCAATGCCTTGAAGGCCGCGGCCAGGCCCATGCCTGTGGCGACGATGGTTTCGCCCTGACTCTCCCCGACCTGACGGCGGGGGACGCACTGCCCCTCGTGGAAGACCTGTGCAGACGCACAGGGGAACATATCATCGAAGCCCAGGGACAATCCCTGCAATGCACACTCAGCGTCGGTATCACCTCCGTGGGGACCGGCAGCGATACCCCTGGCGAAGCCCTGGAGCAGGCGTTTCTGGCGGCAGCCCAGGCACAGAGGGACGGCGGCAGTCAGGCCAGACGTCCAGACATCTCCAGGCCGGATGGCAGCATGCCAACCGAGCTGGACGCGGAGCAGGCACTTGAGGAGGCGCTGGAAGCCGAGCGGTTTGTGCTGCTGTTCCAGCCGATGGTCAGTTTGCGCGGCGCCTCCGGCGAGCACTATGAAGTGCTGCTGCGCATGCGCGACGACAACGGGGACGAAATCGTACCCGACAACTTTCTCGAGGCACTGGCAAACAGCAACGCCAGGGCCCGGCTGGACCGCTGGCTGATCATGGAGGCCACCAAGCGCCTCGCCGAACGCAGAGCGGATGGCAGCGATGTCAGGCTGATCATCAACCTCACGGGGCAGGCCCTGCAGGACGAGACCCTGCCCCCCTGGCTCGGTGTGGTGATTAAAGCCGCTGGCGTACCTGCCCAGGCCCTGGTATGGCAACTCACGGAAGCGGATGTCTGCCATAACCTGAAACAGGCACGGGAGCTGAGCGAGCGCTTGCGGGAACTGGGCTGCCAGGTTTCCGTGGGCCGCTTCGGGCGCAGCCCGGACCCGGTCAAGATGCTGCGTCATGTCGGCGCGGACCTGGTCCAGATCGATGGTGCCTTCACCCTTGAGCTGCAGAACAAGGGTGATCCGGCCCTGCTGACCGCGCTGGTCTCAGGCGTCCGCGACCTGTCGGTCAGGGTTGCCATTCCCTGTGTGGAAAATGCCAGTGTACTGGCGATCCTGTGGCAAATGGGCATCGACTACATTCAGGGACACTACCTGCAGGCGCCCGCCCACAACATGGATTACGAGTTCTCGGATATCGCCTGAGAGCCCCCGACCGGCAAGCCCTCCCTGAAGGCAGACCCGCGCGCCAGGCTGGCAGCGCCCGGAACGAACACGGGTCTGCGCCGCACTCAGTCGTCGATCGGGTCAAACAGGCTGCGCAAGGTCCCGTCATCACGCTTCGGCGAGCCCGGTTTCTCCTCCCGGACTGGCGCGGGCCGGGGCGGAGTCGCCACGGGCTCCGCAGGCACACTGCTCCCCGCGGCTGGCTTGCTCACAGGCGCCGGTGTGTCCAGGCGGGTGTTCACTTTCAGAGACTGGGGTACTCCCCCCTGCCGTGCCGCCTCATTCACCTCACGCGCGACTTTCTGCCGCACCTCTGCAACCTTGCGCGCCGTCGACGGGGACAGAGCCGGAGCGGCTTCCTTCACCAGTGCGGCACGCCGTACCTTGCTCTTTGCAGCAGTCGCGGGACGCGTGGCCTGGGCGGACGCCTTGGCCTTGGCCACAGCTCGAGCAGGGGTCTTTGCAGCAGTCTTCTTCGCCGGAGCGGCTGCGGTTTTCACCGAAGTCCCGGACTTTGCACCCGGCGCCGTCTTTGTTTTGGGCGCCGTCCTGGTCTTGGCCTTGGTCGCCGCCCCGGTTTTGGGGGCTGCCCTGGTCTTGGGCGCCGCCTTGGTTTTCGGAGCTGACTTTGGCCTGGCGACGGCCTTCTTCGCCGCCGCAGATGACTTCTTCGCGACCGCTGCTGCCCTGGACCTGGCTCCGGTCTTCCCGGCCTTCGGCGCCGGAGCGCTGGCCGCCTTGGGTTTGGGCTTGGGCTTGGGCTTGGGCTTGGGCTTGGCAGCCTTTGGCTTGGCTTTGGCT
>JBJHBY010000107.1:0-11316 GCA_050485745.1 Gammaproteobacteria bacterium
GTGGTGCTCCAGCATTGAGGCGCAGCCGCGCTCCAATACGGTGTTGATGTAGTCCAGGCGTGCCCGCGAGCGTGACAGCTTGCCGGATGACGTCTTGGGCAGTGAATTGCGTGGCACCAGCTCCACGTGGCACTCGAGATTGAGCTCCTCGTAGATGATCGCGGTAACACGCTGTATCAGGTTGCGGCGGGCGTGCTCGTTGGTCTCGCGACACTGAATCATGATCACGCAGCGCTCGACGTCGGTTTCGTCGGGCGCGGAAAAAGCCACCGCGTCCCCCACGCGCACTTCGGGCAGGGTCTCGGCGAGGTGCTCGAGATCCTGTGGCCAGATATTGCGCCCGCGGATGATGATCATATCCTTCTTGCGGCCGGTGATGGTCAGTGTGCCGCCATCCATGTAGCCGATGTCACCGGTATTCAGCCAGCCTTTCGCGTCGAGGACGTTGCGGGTTTCCTCGGGCTCGTTGAAATAGCCCTGCATCACGCTGGGTCCGCGCACGAAGATCACGCCCGTCCGGCGGTCTTCCAGGGCATTGCCACGGGAGTCGCGGATCTCGATGTCGTGACCGGGCAGGGGGGTGCCGCAGTTGACGAAATGGCGACCGCGTCCACCCGGGCGGCGCGGTGCGCGCGCCTCGTGGTGTTCGGTGAGGTGGTCGCTGTCAATATAATCCGTGGTATAGCCGCGTCCCAGCGGGGAGAAGCTGAAACCCAGGGTGCACTCCGCCATGCCGTAGCAGGGCAGGTAAGCCCTTGGGTCGAAGCCGGCAGGGCGAAGGATGTCGGCAAAGTAGTCCAGCGTATCAGGCCGGATCATTTCGGCGCCGATACCGGCCACACGCCATTTGCTCAGGTCGTATTTTTCCGCCTCGCCATCACGCAGCCGGCGGGCGCAAAGTTCGTAGCCGAACGAAGGACTGAAAGAGATGGTAGCGCCCTGATCGGAGATCAGTTTCAGCCACTGCCGCGGGCGCATGGCGAATTCGCGGGTGTCCAGATAGTCCACCGTGATCTGGGTGGCCACCGGAACCAGCACGAAACCGACCAGGCCCATGTCGTGGTAGAAGGGCAGCCATGACATGCAGCGGTCGCTGGCGCTGATGCCGATACCCGGGCCGGCAATACCCTGCAGGTTGCTGCAGGCAATGCGGTGGGTGATGATCACGCCGCGGGGAAAGCGCGTACTGCCGGAGGTGTACTGCAGGTAGGCGATGTCGTCCGGCTCCACGGCGGGCAGCGCCATGTCTTCCGGGGCGGTCAGTTCGTAGAAGTCCTCGGGCGTTGCTGCCTTGACCAGGTCGAGCCCTTCGCCGGCTTCCTGCAGGAAGGGCAGGTAACCATCGGAGGCGACGACCACCGCCGCGCCGCTGGCCTGCAGCAGGCGTCGCAGTTGCCCGGTGTAGGCCTGGTGCGCGCCGAGCTTGACCGATGCGGGCAGGGCCACAGGGACCAGCCCCGCATAGAGGGAGCCAAAGAAAAAGCGCAGGAAGTGGGCGTTGGTCTCCGCCACCAGGGCGACCCGGTCACCCTTGGAGAGCCCCAGGCCGAGCAGCTTGCGCGCCAGTGATTGCGCGTCCTGCTGCAGTTGCCGGTAGCTGAGTGCCTCAACGATATCACCCCTGCCGGAGAAGAAGTTGGCTCCGGTCTCTCCCTGGGCGGCGTAGTCCAGGGCTTCGGTAAGGGTGGCGAAATCGGCGGCGCGGAAAGGGAGCGAGTGATTGCCTGGTAGTGATTTCATCAGCGAAGCGGTTCTCCCCGGGGTGCGGAATGCGCTCATCAGTCTGGTTGCCGGTTCCGGAATGATGCAGAGCGCATGGCACCATCGCCGAATTCGAGCCCTTCCCCGGGTGCGCTCGTGGCAAATGTTCGCCAGGAGGCCCTGCAGCGGCAGGTTGTGGGGTGAGAGCGCTGTTCCGGTGGCGCCATCGATACAATTCCAATCAATGCCTAGTTTAACGCAAATTGGCGATCTGTTGGGGCTTTTCAAGTGAATTGGTGGAGATTGTCACATTATAGCAGGGCTTTTGCGTCTCGCCGTGGTCGTGGGTCCGGGCATGGATTGCTGGCGGTCATGCTTGTACGACACTAGAATACCCGCCGGGTTCGGCTGGGTGCGGGCAAGGCCGCTGTATCCCATGCCCGCCTTGCCACTCTTTCCTTACCTTCCGCCAGGAGCCGGATTCATGCCAGGAGCAGCCACCGGGGACGCCAGGGTCGAGGTCGTCGAGGTCTCTGGCCGGCGCCTGCGCTCCGAATTCCTGGGCTTTCCAGGGCGCCTTTACCGGGGGCTGCCGGGTTGGGTGCCGCCGTTGCTGCTGGAGCAGCGCTTGCGCGCCTTCGGGCCGGGGCCGTTTTTCGAACACGCAAGGGTCAAGACCTGGCTGGCGCGGCGCTCCGGCAGGGTGGTGGGGCGGATCAGTGCCCAGGTCGATGAGTTGCAGGCGCGACAACAGGGCGATGGCGTGGGTTACTTCGGCATGCTCGACGCAGAGGATGATGCCGCGGTGTTCGCCGCCCTCCTCGGCACGGCGGAGCGTTGGCTGCGGGAGCAGGGGATGATCGCCGTGCGAGGCCCCTACAACCTGTCGATCAACCAGGAGGTCGGCCTGCTGGTCGAGAATTTCGAGCAGCCCCCCTTCATCATGATGGGCCACGCGCCGCCCTACGCACGACAGCAGCTGGACGCGCAGGGTTATGCCGGTGTGCAGGATCTGCTGACCTACACCATTCATCCGGATTTCGAAACGCCGGCGATGATGGGGCGGCTTGCGCGCAGGGCGGCGCAGACCGTGAGGGTGCGTCCGCTGCGCCGCGCGGAAAAGGCCGAGGATTTCGAGATCCTGCGGGATATTTTCAATGATGCCTGGTCCGGCAATTGGGGTTTCGTACCTTATACGCGGGCGGAATTTTCCGATATGGCCCGGACCCTGGCGTTGTTGCTGAAGGACGAGGACGTACAGATTGCCGAAATCGGCGAGCGCCCGGTTGCGTTCATTGTCGGCATTCCCAATCTCAACGAAATCATTGCTGATCTGGATGGCCGCTTGCTGCCCTGGGGTTGGGCCCGGCTGCTCTGGCGGCTTCGCTTTCGCCCACCGAAAACCGCACGGGTCGCGCTGATGGGGGTGCGCCGGGAATACCAGCATTCCAGGCTGGGGCCGACCCTGGCCTTCATGGTCATTGATGCCCTGCGCGAGGAGATGATCCGGCGCCGCGTCACCTCCGTGGAGATGGGCTGGATCCTGGAGAGCAATGCCGGGATGCGCCACATCATCGAACTCATTGGTGGTAGCATGTACTAGCGCTACCGTCTCTATCAGAAGCCGCTGTGATCGCCACATCCGCGGCTGTTGCCGGTAGTGGTCGCCTGCCTCGCTTTTCTGGCGCCCCCTGCATCCGGGCATCGGCCCGGTGTGGCGGCCGATGCGGACAATTCTTGTTGAAGAAACGATGACCAGAAAACTATTTCATGCGGTGATCCTTGCCGGAGATCGCACCCGCCAGGATGCGTTGCGCGAATATTCCGGAGTCAGCTGCAAGGCCTTGATCCGTGTTGCGGGTGTGCCCATGGTGCATCGGGTGATCGGGGCACTGCGAGGGGCGGGCAATATTGCGCGCATTGGCTTGTCCGGCCCCGAGTCGCAGGATGTGCAGTCCGATGTGGAACTCAGTCAGTGGGTGGCGAGCGGAACCATCGACTGGTCTCCCCCGCAGGGTTCACCGAGTACCAGCGCCTACCAGGCCATGCAGGCCCTGCCCGACGATGTACCGGTGCTGATCACCACGGCGGATCACCCGTTGCTGAGCAGCGAGATTGTGGATCGCTTCTGCGACGACAGCCGCGCTTCGGAGTGCGATGTGCTGGTCGGCCTGGCGCCGCATGAGCTGATCCTGCGCAGTTACCCCGGAATCAGAAAAACTGTACTGAAATTTCGTGACAACGAATACTGCGGGTGCAATCTGTTTGCCTTCATGAGTCCCCGTGGCCGCAGTGTCGCTGACTTCTGGCGCCGTATCGAGAACGAACGCAAGAAGCCCCTGTTGCTGATCGGGCTGCTGGGAATCGTCGCGGTGCTGCGCTATCGCATGGGTTGGCTGAGCCTGGATTCGGCGCTGAAGCAGTTGTCAAAGCGTCTCGATCTGCGGGTGGGCGCAGTGATCCTGCCCTACGCCGATGCCGCCATCGATGTTGATTCGGTAGCGGACTACCGGTTGGTGCGCGAGCATACCGAGTCCGCGGCGCAAGACGCTGCGCGCGACCCCTGAATGTTCGCCCCGGGGCCTGCTTCAGCCTGCGCGACGCCGGCCCGCGCCTGATGCCGGTCGGGCAATGGACCAGTCCCGGACGTCGTCGCATTCGAAGACGGCGCCTTTTGGTCGCCAGCGCCAGGTTTCCGTGCTGAGTTGCCATCCGCCACCCTCTGACTCGTCAGGACGGCTGACCGTGTAGCGTGAGAAAGTGGCCGCCTCAGCGTGGTCGCCGCGGGCCGAGGCGGATGCCGCGCCGATTACCGGGATCCGTCGCCCGCCGGCCGACAGCTCCGCACGGATGGTACGGTGCCGGTGGCCATGCAGAACCAGCTCAGCGCCGTGCCGCGCCAGCAGTGCTTCCAGTGCTTCCGTGTCGATCAGGCGCTTGCGCCATTTCTCGCGACTGACCGAGAGCGGGTGGTGCAGGTGCACGACGCGAAAAAGACCTGCGGCGCCCGTCGCGTCGAGGTGGCCGGCGAGGGCCTGCAGTTGGCGCTGCCCCAGCTTGCCGGTGGCCATGAACGGGGCGGTGGGGATGGCGCTGGAGAGTCCGATGAAAGCGACGTCACCCCGTATCCTGATCTGCGGGTATAGAGTATCGGGCGGGTTGTTCGCCCGTCCCGGTGTGACGGATTCCGCGAGCGCATTGTCGCCCTGCAGGTAGGGCAGCCAGTGTGCAAAGCTGTCCTGCCAGGGCATCTTCACGTAGCTGTCGTGATTACCGGGGACGAGGGCGACGTGAGCAGGGTCTCCGAGGTCCCGCAGCCAGCGTGCTGCCTGTATGAATTCATTGGGCAGTGCGATCTGCGTCAGATCGCCGGTGACCAGAATCTGATCCGCTTCCAGTTGTTGCAATTGCCGCTGCAGTGCGGCCAGCACTTCGGGGCGATGCTCGTGGCGCCGCCGCCTGTTCCAGGAGAGATAGCCGAGAACGCGCTTGCCCAGCAACCGGGACCAGTGCTCCGGGTCGGGCTGGGTCAGATGCGGATCCGACAGGTGGACGAAGCGGGTGGTGTTGCCGGCGAGGGGTGGGGTGGCCATAGCGCCGCCTCAGCCGGTCATGGCCACGGCCATAGTGCCGCTGTGCTCTTCCGGTGCTACTTCAGGCGCGTCCGCCACCGTCTCGCGGCGGATGACCGCACCCAGAGCGGTCAGCTTGCACTCGATACTCTCATAACCGCGATCAAGGTGGTGGATGTCTTCGATCACCGTCTGGCCACGGGCATTGAGCCCGGCGATGATCAGGGAGGCGGAGGC
This sequence comes from Gammaproteobacteria bacterium, assembly GCA_050485745.1. GTDB lineage: Bacteria > Pseudomonadota > Gammaproteobacteria > Pseudomonadales > CAMLJR01 > JBJHBY01. The sequence goes on from JBJHBY010000107.1 coordinate 5,511, forward strand.
GCGCAGATCCGTGGCGGTGACCCTTGCCCCGTGCAGTTGGGGAACACCGCGTACCCTTACGCGATGACCATCGACGCTGATATCGGCGCCCATGCGCACGAGGTGGGCCACGTGCATGAGGCGATTTTCGAAAATGTTTTCCTTGATGTGGGCGACGCCGTCGGCGACTGCGTTGACCGCCATCAGCTGCGCCTGCATGTCGGTGGGAAAGCCGGGGTAGGGTTCGGTGCTGAAATCCACTGCCCGGGGGCGGCGGCCACCGCTGTCGATAGTGATCCAGTCGCTGCCCGCCCGGACACGGGCCCCGGTGGCTTCGAGTTTTTGCAGTACGGTGCCCAGCAGGGTCGGGTCGGTATCCCGAAGCATGACCGCGCCACGGCTGGCCACGGCCGCGGCCAACAGGGTACCGGTCTCGATGCGGTCGGGGATCAGCCGGTGCCGTGCTCCGCCGAGCTGCTGTACACCTTCGATGCGGATGCTGTCGCTGCCCTGGCCCTGGATGCGGGCACCTTGCCGGATCAGCAGTGCGGCCAGATCGGAAACCTCTGGCTCCCGGGCGGCATTGTCGAGCACGGTGACGCCTTCGGCGAGGGCCGCGGCCATGAGCAGATTCTTGGTCGCGGTGACCGAGGGAATGCCCAGGCGGATGTGCGCTCCCCGGAGCCGCTTGCAGTAAGCGTGTACCTGCCCGTCGGCGAGGCTGATGCTCGCGCCCATCTTGCGCAAGCCTTCAAGGTGTTCGTTGATGGGGCGTGGCCCGATGGCACAGCCTCCCGGCAGGGGCAGATGGACCTCTCCGAACCGGGCCAGCAGCGGGGCCAGCAGAAGGATGGATCCACGCACCTGGTTGACCAGGGAGGCGGGGGGCTGCAGGGAGTGGATCTGGTCGGCGGTTACGGTGATCTGGCCGCCGTCGTCGCTCACCCGGGCGCCGAGCGTATGCAGCAGTTCGGTGATGACGGTGATGTCGCGCAGCCGCGGTACGTTGCCGATGGTGACGCTCTCGTGGCTCAGCAGCGACGCGCAGAGCACAGGCAGTGCGGCATTCTTTGCACCGGCGACCCGGGCCTCTCCCGCCAGGGGCCCGTTACCTGTGATGACCAGTTTTTCTTTCATTGTTATGTGGTCCCGTGGGCTTGCCAGAAACGGCCTCGCGCGCGTCTGAATACATCGATGATCTCGGAGACATCCTGCTGCGTATGGGCCGCGCTCATGCTGCAGCGCAACAGGCTGTCCGTGGTGGGCGAGGCCGGTGGCACCACGAGGTTGGTATACACCCCCTGCTCCAGCAGGTACTGCCACATGTCCAGTGCCTTGCGCCGGTCATCGATAGTGACCGCGATCACCGGGCTGATGGTGGGGCCGACCTTGAAGCCCAGTTCGCCCAGGGCGGCGTAGAGCTGGTTCGCGTTGCGCCAGAGTTGTTCTTGCAGGGCCGGCTCCGAGCCCATGATCTGCAGGGCCTGCCGAGCGGAGGCGACCACGGAGGGCGAGGCCGAGGCGGTGAAGATATAGGCGCGCACGGAAAAGCGAATGGCTTCCAGTATCGCGTGCGGGCTGACGCAAAAGCCGCCGGTGGTGCCCAGGCTCTTGCTGAAGGTGCCGACGATGAAGTCGACGTCGCCCTCCACCCCCGCCGCGGCCGCCGCGCCGCGGCCCTGCTCTCCCATGACGCCGAAGGAGTGGGCTTCGTCCACGAGAAGCATGGCGCCGTAGCGCTGCTTGATGGCGACGATTTCCGCCAGTGGCGCGATATCCCCCAGCATGCTGTAGATGCCCTCCACCACGATCAGCGTGTTGGCGGCGCGGTCACCGAGGCGGCGCAGGCGGCGCTCGAGGTCCTCTGGGCTGTTGTGGCGGAACCGGATGACCTCCGCACCACTCAGCTGCACACCGGCATAAATGCTGGCGTGGCTGTCGGAATCCAGCAGGATGACATCCCCCGGGCCGGCGAGGGTGGCGCAGAGCCCCATGGTTGCCGCATAACCCGTGGTGAAGACGATGGCCTGGTCGACGCCATACAGCGCCGCCAGTTCCCGCTCCAGCATCAGGTGTTCGGTGAAGGTGCCATTGGCCATGCGCGAGCCGGTAGTGCCCGTACCCCATTGCCGGGCTGCACGGCAGGCGGCCTCGACACAGCGCGGGTCGTGGGACAGGCCAAGGTAGTTGTTGGTGCCGGCCAGGATGGCCGGGTGGCCGTTGACGACGCCGCGGGTGGCGGAATCGATGCGTTCCATGACGGCGCCGAAGGGCTGGGTACCCAGTTCGGCGAGCTCAGCTTGGACGTCGGCTATGCCTTGGAATTTGTCGAGCAGCATAGTCAGCTGAATGATCCCCGGTATGATGGTTGTGGATGGAAGGGCATTACCGCCCGCCCCGGCGCTATTGATTGAGTTCGTAGAGTTTGCGCGCGAGATCGCCGACGGTGCGGATGTCGGGGAGAATGTTCAGCGGGACCGACAGGTCGAACTCGTCCTCGATGTTGGCGATCAGCTCCATCACCTGCAGGGAGCTGAGGTTCATGTCGGCGACCAGGTCCGTCGATTCCGACAGCAAGGTCGGGCTTTTGCCGGTTTCGCTGAGTGCCCGGTAGATGAAGCTGAGGTATTCCTGGTACTGCGGGCTGCTCTGATACGGCATGAAGGCGGATCCTGGTTGGTCGTGGTGATCTGGCCGTGGTGTTTTCGCGGAGCGGCTTCCTGGTGCAGGGCCCTGCACCAGCCAGCATCCGCAAGTTGCCACGATCCCTGCGGAATTGCTATCTTCGCGGGCCGTAATAATATACCGCCGGGGCGCCGCAATTGCCATTCATTCCGTCCATTCCGTCATTCCATGCAAGCTGATCCGGAGACGTCGGCCGCGGCGCCACGGGTCTGGATCATCAATGCCTACCGTGCCGGCGAGAAGGGGCAATTACTGGCCCTGGCCGAGGCACTGGGCTGGCCTTTCGAGGTCAGGGATCTCGCTTACCGCCCCTACGCGCTGCGCAGCAACCTGCTGCGGGGTCGAACGCTGGGCGGCTTGCGGCCTGTGTCCGCCGCCTCACTGAAAGCACCCTGGCCTGACCTGGTGATCTCCGCCGGGATGCGCAACGAGCCCGTCTGCCGCTGGATCCGCGAGCAGTCCGGCGGTCGCACCCGGCTGGTGTTTGCCGGCCGTCTATGGGCTTCCCCTGAGCATTTCGACCTGGTGATCACCACACCCCAGTACCGGGTGCCGGAGCACCCCAATGTGCTGCGCAATGATCTGCCGCTGCACCGGGTTTCCGCGGCCCGGCTCGACGCTGCCCGGGAGCAATGGGCAGCGCGCCTGGCGCACCTGCCCGGGCCGCGGATCGCGGTGATCATGGGGGGCTCCAGCGGCCCCTATTGCTTCGGGCCGAAGGCGGCGGCGCGGTTGCTGCGCGACGCCCTGGCCCTGGCGAAGTCGCGGCATGGCTCATTGCTGGTCACCTCCAGTGCGCGTACACCGGCGGCGGCGATCGACGCCTTCGAGGCACAGCGTGAGGTACCGGTGCACTGCTATCGCTGGCGCCCGGGCGACCCCGATAACCCCTATTTTGCCTATCTGGCACTGGCCGATGAGCTGATTGTGACTGCCGACAGCATCTCCATGCTGGCGGAGGCCAGCAGCACCGGCAAGCCGCTGCACATGTTCGACCTCGGCAACGGTCGTTTCAGCATGCGCCGCGATGCGGCGTGCGGTGGTGTTGTGCCGGTGGATGCGGAGCCATCCCCCGGCAGTGACCTGAGCCCAGCATCCCTGGCCTACCGCGCGCTGATGCGCTGGGGCTGGAAGCACCTCAGCAGGGATATCTCCCGGGTGCACGCGCGTCTGTTGCAGGCGGGCCTGGCGAGTTGGCTGGGTGAGTCAGCAGCGCAGCGGGGGGCAACTCGGCCCGATGCGGACCTCGCCCGCGCCGTGTCCCGTGTGCGCGCATTGTTTACGGGTCAGGCTGGCGCCTGAGGGCGTGGCTCAGCCCTGCTCGTCCGCTACCGTCTCGCCTGCCAGCGTTGCCACGCCACCGGACTGCAGGCGGTAAACGTGATCGGCGGCCTCCGCAACCCGGGTATTGTGCGAAATAGCCAGGACGGTCAGCTCCTGCTTCAGGTGCTGCAGGGTTTCACAGATGGCCGCTTCGCTGACCGGGTCGAGGGCGCTGGTGGCCTCGTCGAGGATCAGCAGCTGCGGCCGGTTGACCAGGGCGCGGGCAATGGCGATGCGCTGGCGCTGACCGCCCGACAGTTTGCCGCCGCGCTCCCCGACCATGGTGTGCAGGCCATCCGGCAGCTGTTCCACGAAAGCCCAGGCTTCGGCGTCCTCCAGGGCCTTTCTCACCTGCGCTTCGGTGACCTCCGGGTCACCCAGCGTGATGTTGTTGAGGATGCTGTCGTGCAGCAGCACGGTCTCCTGGGGAACGTAGCCGATGGTGCGTCGCCAGGCCTTGATATCGATTTCGCCCAGTGAGGTGCCATCCACAAACACCTGTCCGTCGCGCGGGCGCAGCAGGCCGATGACCAGGTCGATCACCGTGGTCTTGCCCGCCCCAGAGGGGCCGATCAGGGTAGTGAAGGCATGGGCGGGAATGCTCAGGTCGAGGTGCTCGAACACCGGGTGGCCGTCGTAGTCGAAGCTGACATCGCGCAAGTCGATGGCGGACTTCAGCTGTGGCACGGCGCCGCCGCTGCCCAGGGATTCGCGCTCCGCCTCGGCCTGCTGGATGGTACCGCGCAGTGACCAGTAGGCACTCTCGCCCTGGGCGACCTTCTGGTATTGCTTCTGCACCTTGCCCAGAAAGCTGAAGGCGCGGCCGATGGTCACCACCAGCACCATGACCAGGGCCAGCTCCATCGAGAACACGCTCAATGCCAGATAGATACCCAGCACGATGAACATGGTGAACATCAGGTCCTGGCCGGAATTCAGCGCGGCGGCGCTGAACACCTGGCGGCGCAGAGCCTTGTTCAGGCGGTTGGTCTCCAGGGCCAGTACCGAGTCGGCAAGGTGTTCCCGCGCCATCGCCTTGAGCGGTTTGACCGACATCAGGGTGTCGGTAAGCCGCGCCATCAGCGAGATCATCAGGCCGGTCTGCTTGCGTCCGGCCTTGCGCGCCATGCGTACCAGAAAGTGCGAAGCGAGAATGATCAGCAGCCCCCCGGCCAGGCTCACCAGCACCGCCCGCCAGGACAGCGCCAGGGCGACACTGGCATAGACCACCGCCTGGATCAGAAAAGTCAGGGCCGTGGCGCCGTGCACAAAGGCCTCGGAGGCGCGCTGGGCTTCCGAGGCCATGGTATTGGTGAGCTTGCCCGTGGGCTGGTGCAGGAAGAAGCGCCAGCGGCTGTGCAGCATGGCGCGCAGTACGTCCAGGCGCAGGTCCGTGGCCAGTTGTGCCGCGGTATAGCCGACCTGGCGCTGGGCGATCAGCAGCAGCACCGCTTTCAGGGCCGAGGCGGCGACGATCAGCAGCAGCAGGGGGCCGAGTTCGGGCTGGATGCCGACCCGCTGCAGCAGGTCGATCACCATCTGTTCAAAGGCGTTGCGCTCGCCCTCGGCCGAGGCGCCATCGGGATTGAGCGCGATGCTGAGCACCGGCAGCAGGGCCGACAGGCCGATGCCCTCGGCCAGGCCCGAGAGCAGCAGCGCCAGCAGCATCAGGCCGCTGGCCAGCGGATAACGACGGATCAGATGGGCCATCAGGCGCATGGGAACGGGTCGCCTTGCTTTGCAGTGGTGGCGGAGCGCGCGATTATGCCCGCTCCGCAGGACGGGAACAAACCGGCATTACCAGCGCAGTCGCCAGTAG
>JBJHBY010000108.1:0-3235 GCA_050485745.1 Gammaproteobacteria bacterium
CTAAGCTTTGCGCGGCGCGATTTCGAGCACGCCGCCGACCAACTTGGCGCAGCCCTGGCTGGCCTGCCGGCAGGCCACCCGGAGCGGGACCGGCTCACCGGGTTGTACTTCCTGAACCGCGCTCTGGCGGCGGATGGTATCGATCAGAGCCTGCTCACCGAGTTGCAGGCTGCGCGACTGGACAGCGGCTTCCGGCGCTGGCTGCTGCAGCGCTTCGCTGACTGAGCACAGCATAGACCTCTTTGACAGACACCAAACGACGGAAGCAGAACGCAAAACGGGCACACCGGAAACCGGTGTACCCGTGATCAACCGCTTGCTGCGACTCCAGTGAAAGCCGCTATCAGTCGCTCTGCCAGACGGCCTGCGCTCAGGCGGCCGTCTTGCGTTGCCGCCGCCGGGCCACGCCCGCCAGCCCGATCAGGCCTGTGCCGAACAACCAGGCTGCAGCCGGCAACGGCACCTCGGTACCGCTGACCTCATAGAACAGCGTGGTCACGTTCTCGGTCAGGCCGCTGCCACTCTGCTCCGTGGCCACCACCGTGCCGGTGAACGAGGACAGATCGCTGCTGAACACCAGCTCGACGCTGATACCCTCCCACTCCGGCGTGGTATTGCCCTGGGTGCCGCAAACCGTATTGCCCAGCACGGAGCCGCTGCCCTCACAGGAGGAACCGGTCTCGGTGTAGTTGGAGCCGGCGCTGGAATTGGGGCCGCCGCTGGGCACATCAAAGGTGAAGGTCAGGGTAGCCGGATCCCAGCTGCCCAGGGGCTCGCCCGGGCTGACATTGGTACCGATGGTGTGCTCGGCGCCCTCGACAGAGACGGTGCCGTCCATGCTGCCGAAGAACGGGACGCTGACCGTGGTATAGGTCTCGTAGTCCCCGAAATACATGTTGCCGTTGAAGTTGACGGTGCCGTCGCCGTTATCGACGAAGTACCAGACCCCGCTGAAGGGGTTGTCCTCCGGTGTGAAGGACAGATTGACCGTGCCCGAGGCATCGACATTGCTGCCTGTGGTGATCCCGTTAATGATGTAGGGATTGGATGGAGCAGCAAGCGCCTGGGCACTGAGGGTGGCTGCTGCTAACGCCGCTGCAAGCGTGGCGAATTTTTTCATTATGGCCTCCTGGGTGATTATTGAACCCTTGGTTTTGCTGAGTGTGCGCGGCATTGCGCCGCTGATTAAGGCTCCTCCATTGACTGGACAAAGTTGCCGGGCAACATGGCGTCCGCGAATGAAAGGCGCCACAGCAAGGCACGCAAGAACCACACCGGGCGAGGAAAAAAACGCTCGATTCAGTCATCTGCGCAACCGGAATTCGATCGACTGATATGGGCCGACAAAAAAACGTAAACTTTATCGACAGCTTGCTGGCGGGATATGCGCGGCACAGGGTAAGCACACACCTGGAACCCGAAACCCACAGTGGAAGTCATCGCCAGGCACACGACAATGTCCCGACCTGTGGAGTCGCTACTTTACAGGGATGCGACAAAAAGGGGCTTTCTCTGGAGAGAGACAGCAGGCTCTGGAGACAGCAGGGCGGCGAATGTCAGCCCTGCAACGCAACAGGGGGGCCGAAGCCCCCCTGTTACGGATCGATTGGAGGCCAGCCTGAGCTGGCCTCACAGGCCTCAGGCGGCAGCCTTGAGGCTCTGGCGGCGGCGGGCGACCCCGGCCAGACCGACCAGGCCGGTGCCGAACAGCCATGCGGCTGCGGGGATCGGGATTTCAGTGCCCGACACGCTATAGGTCAGCGTGGTGACGTTCGCAGTCAGGCCACTGCCGCTGGCCTCAACCGCAGTGATGGTTCCGGTGAAGGACTTCAGATCGCTGGCGAAAACCAGGGAAATCGTGAGCCCCTCCCACTCCGGCGTGGTATTGCCACGGGTACCACATACGGTGTTGCCGAGCACCGAGCCGGAACCGGTACAGCTGGATTCAACCTCGGTATAGTTCGAAGCACCGCTGGTGTTACCACCGGCATTGGGGACATGGAAGGTAAAGGTCAGCGTATCCGGGTCCCAGCTACCCTGAGGGCCACTGACATCGGTGCCAATGGTTTGCTCGGAGCCGAGGACGGTAACAGTACCATTCATGCTGCCAAAAAAGGTCACGCTGACCGTGGTGAAGGTCTGGTAGTCCTCAAAGGCCATGTTACCGTTGAAGTCTACGGCACCGCCGCCCTGATCAACAAAGCTCCACTGGCCGCTGAAATCGAAGTCCTCATCGTGCAGCGGGATATAGGTCAGGTTGACGGTGCCGGAGGCGCTGACGCTGGCGCCGGTGCTGTTGCCCTGGACATTGAAAACGCCTGCTGAGGCGCCGATAGCGTAAGCCTGCCCGCTCAGTGCGGCGCTGGCGGCAAAAACAGCTGCGATTGCTGTGAGTTTTTTCATGTGTGCTTCCTCGAATTTAGACTTATTAAGTGGTCGTCCCGGCTGCCTGGAGAGGCTGCTGAAGATCGGGTGGAGCTTCGAGATGGCCCCAGACCCCGGAGATCGCCACTGCGCTTTTTATGCGTTGCTTGACTTGCACTTGCTTCCGTTTTTATGTCCGCCCGCCTGGAACAGCGACTGTGACATCCGACGTCAAACCGGCGTAACAGCACCAGGGCAGACTGGCACCTTAGACAATACAATTTCCGGGCCAGAAATTAAAAACCCTTATTAATTCAGGCAAATACCTCAAAAACATCGAACGGCCGCTATTTTTACCCCTGTTCCGAACTCATTTTCCGTAAAAAAAATCGACAAGCCACGGGCGGGCAAGGAAGCAATTCGCCTGGATGCGCAGATTTCAGGAGCCGGCCATCTTTCTTGAGCTGTATCAAACCCGGAGAAAATAACCCGGGACCTTCCTGAAAAAGTCGAACGGATGACTTGTCAGACTAACAACCGTTAGTTCATGGTGATCTCGAGCGCGTGATGTGGCTGGAGCTGCCATCCGCACGACAACTCAGAGTCCGCAAGGAGAAGCCGCCATGACAAGCTGTCCGTTCCGAACTGTTCTCGATCCCGACACCTACGTCGAAGGCGTACCCTTCGACAGCTTCGCCGCCATGCGCCAAGAGGCCGCACTGCTGCAGCAGGATGACCCGCTGACCGGCGTGCCCTACTGGGTGGTGACCCGGCGCGAACCCCTGGACGCCATCAGCAAGCAGCCGCAGTGCTTTTCTTCCGCCGCGCGCAGCGCCCTGCCGATGGAGTTCGACCAGGCCATGGTCGAGGG
>JBJHBY010000108.1:3245-11171 GCA_050485745.1 Gammaproteobacteria bacterium
GGTCATCAACATGGATCCGCCCCGGCATATGAAGTACCGCAAGATCGTACGCCGCGCCTTCACGCCGTCGGCGGTGGACGCGCTGGAGCCCTCGTTCCGCGCTCATGCGCGAAAAATCGTCGACGCGGTGCTGCCGCGGGGGGAGTGCGAGTTCGTGGAGGAAGTGGCGGCGGAGCTGCCGCTGCTGGCGATTCTCGACATCCTCGGCATCAACCCGGAGGACCGCAAGAACTTCTTCCACTGGACCAATACCATGATCTTCGCCGATGACCCGGACATGGCGACCACGCCGGAGGAGGGACAGATCGCCGCCAGCCATGTGGTGGAGTACGCCATCCGCCTGTACGAGCAGCACCAGCGCCACCCCCAGGCCAGTACGCCGGTGCTGGCGGCCCTGCTGGATGCGGAGGTCGACGGAGAGCACCTGACCCGGGACGAGTTCTGCTGGATCTTCGTGATGCTGCTGGTGGGGGGCAACGAAACCACCCGCACCGCCATCGCCCAGGGCATGCGCCTGCTGCTGGAGCACCCGGATCAGCTTGCCTGGCTGCAGGCACACCCGGAACGCATCGGCGACGCCTGCGAGGAGATGCTGCGCTACAACGGCTCTTTCATCAGCATGCGCCGTACAGCGATGGAAGACGTGGAGCTGGAGGGGGCATCAATCCGCAAGGGGGACAAGATCATCCTTTCCTACCAGAGCGCCAACCACGATGAGGCCGTGTTCGGGGAGGACGCGGACCGCTTCGATGTGCGCCGCCCGGAGCGCATGCCGGACCTGTACAACCAGCACCGCGCCTTCGGCATCGGCCAGCACTTCTGCCTGGGTTCGCACCTGGCGCGGCTGGAGATGAAGGTGATGATGGAGGAAGTGCTCACTCGCATGAAAAACCCCAAACTTAAGGCGCCGCCCCGGCATATCCGCTCATATTTCGTAAGCGCGCTGAAAGAGCTTCAGGTCAGCTTCGATGCGGTGCCGTAGGCTGGGTTAGCGGCTCCGCCGCGTAACCCAGCGTCACCACCCCGCCAGCCCCACCCACGGATGTTTCTTACAAAGCGCCGTAGGCCGGGTTAGCTGCCGCTGCGCGGCCTAACCCAGCGTCCCCACCCACGCCAAACGTTTCCAAGGAGCGCCCCACGAAGCTCCCCCACGGCAGACGCTCCCCTCGTCAGACATTCCCGGAACACACCTCACGAAGCGCCCCGGGATGCTCCCGGAGCCCACACCGGTGCGGGGTTCGATGACGGTGAGAACGCTGGGTTACACCGCGTAGCGGCCAACCCAGCCTACGGCACTTTGTGAGCAACATCCGGGGGTGGGTTGACGTACAGGGGTGGCGCTGGGTTACGCCGCTGCGCAGCTAACCCAGCCTACGGCGCGCCGGCGCGACGGGCGTGCAGAAAGAACTCGCGGTTGCCGTCACCCCCGGTGATGGGGCTGTCGAACCAGTCCAGCACCTCAAGGCCGGCGCCGGCGCAGCAGGCCCGGATGCGCGCCTCGACCTCGGCGTAGAGGGCCGGGTCGCGCACCAGCCCGCCCTTGCCGATGCCCTCGCGCCCCACCTCGAACTGGGGCTTGACCAGGCTCAGGAGATGCCCATCGGGCTGCAGCAGCGGGGGCAGACCGGGCAGGATCAGGGTCTGGGAAATGAACGCAACATCCATGACCATGACGTCGAAACGCCCCCCCTGATTGGCCGCCAGCAGTGCGTCGTATGGCAGTTCACGGGCGTTGATGCCCTCAAGGCAGTGCAGCCGGGGCAGTTCGCGCAGGCGCGGATGCAACTGGCCATGCCCCACATCCACACCCACCACGCGGGCGGCGCCGGCCTGCAGCAGGCAGTCGCTGAAGCCCCCGGTCGACTGGCCGATATCGAGCACGCTCAAGCGGGCCACATTCAGCCCGGTGTGCCCCAGGGCGCCAGCAAGCTTGAGGCCACCCCTGGAGACGTAGCGATCGGCCGGGTCGGGCAGTACCCGAAGCCGGGCAGCCTGTTCCAGGCGCTGGGCGGGGCGGGTGAGGGTTTCCCAGACGGGCTCTCTGGCGGGCTCCACAACACCAGCCGGTGCCTGCGCAGCCACTTGCACCCGCCCGGCCTCGATCCAGCGCCGCGCCTGGCTGCGAGAGTCCGCGAGCCCGCGTTCGACCAGCAGCTGATCCAGCCGCAGGCTCAGGCGACCACCTCGGCCAGATTGCCCTTGCTCTCGAGCCACTGCTTGCGGTCGGCGGAACGCTTTTTCGCCAGCAGCATGTCCATCAGCTGCAGGGTATCGTCGCCATGATCCACGGTCAGCCGCACCAGGCGGCGGGTATCGGGGTTCATCACCGTCTCGCGCAGCTGCAGCGGGTTCATCTCGCCCAGGCCCTTGAAGCGGGTCACCTGGACCTTGCCACGGCGACCCTCGGCCTCGAGGCGATCGATGATGCCCTGGCGCTCCGCAGCGTCCAGAGCATAGAAGGTATCCTTGCCCAGGTCGATGCGATACAGGGGCGGCATCGCCACGAACACATGCCCGGCCATCACCAGCGGACGAAAGTGGCGCAGGAACAGGGCGCAGATCAGGGTGGCGATATGGGCACCATCGGAGTCCGCATCCGCCAGGATGCAGACCTTGTGATAGCGCAGGCCACTGAGGTCATCGGAGCCGGGCTCGACACCGATGGCCACGGAGATGTCGTGCACCTCCTGGGAGGCCAGCACCTGGCCGGCGTCCACCTCCCAGGTGTTGAGAATCTTGCCGCGCAGGGGCAGGATCGCCTGGAAGTCGCGGCTGCGTGCCTGCTTGGCGGAGCCACCGGCGGAGTCGCCCTCGACCAGGAACAGCTCGGAGCGCTCCGGCTCACCACTGGAACAGTCCGCCAGCTTGCCCGGCAGGGCGGGGCCGGAGGTCACTTTCTTGCGCACCACCTGCTTCGACTTGCGCAGGCGCGACTGGGCGTTGTTGATGCACAGATCGGCGAGCTTTTCCGCCTCCTCGGTGTGCTGGTTCAGCCACAGGCTGAAGGCGTCCTTGGCCACGCCGCCCACGAAAGCGGCGGCCTCGCGAGAACTGAGACGCTCCTTGGTCTGGCCGGAAAACTGCGGATCCGCCAGCTTGGCGGAGAGTACATAGCAGCAGCGATCCCAGATATCCTCCGGGGTCAGCTTCACCCCCCGCGGCAGCAAATTGCGGAATTCGCAGAACTCCCGCATCGCCTCCAGCAGACCGGTGCGCAGGCCGTTGACATGGGTACCGCCCTGGGCGGTGGGAATCAGGTTGACGTAGGACTCGGTGAGCAGCTCGCCGCCCTCGGGCAGCCACTGCACCGCCCAGTCCACCGCCTCCAGATTGCCGCTGAAGCTGCCAGTGAAGGGCTCCGCCGGCACCGGCTCCCAACCACGGGTGGCGGCGGCCAGGTAGTCCTGCAGACCATCCTGATAGTGCCATTCATCGCGCTCGCCGCTGGCCTCATCGAGCAGGGTGACGGTGAGCCCGGGACACAGCACCGCCTTGGCGCGCAGCACGTGGCGCAGGCGCGACAGGGAAAAACGCGGCGAGTCAAAATACTTCGGGTTCGGCAGAAAGCGCACTGCAGTGCCGGTATTGCGCTTGCCGCAGGTATCCACCACCTCCAGCTCCGTGGCCTTGTGGCCATCGCGAAAGCCCATGCGCCAGACCTGGCCATCGCGGCGGATGGTGACCTCGAGGGTGCTGGAGAGCGCATTGACGACGCTCACCCCTACCCCGTGCAGCCCACCGGAGAACTGGTACATCTTGCCGGAGAACTTGCCCCCCGCGTGCAGGGTGCTGAGGATCACCTCCACCCCGGGGCGACCCATCTCCGGGTGCAGATCCACCGGCATGCCACGGCCGTTGTCGCTGCAACTCAGCGAGCCATCGCGATGCAGGGTGACCTCGATGCGATCGCAGTGCCCGGCCAGGGCCTCATCGACGCTGTTGTCGATCACTTCCTGGGCCAGGTGATTGGGGCGACTGGTGTCGGTGTACATCCCCGGGCGCTTGCGCACGGGGTCGAGCCCGGTCAGGACTTCAATGGATTCGGCGGTATAGTCGGTCATGATACCTCGGCCAACAATGAGCGGGCGACGCGCCGCGCCATTGTAAGACGTAGGCCGGGTTAGCGCGAATGCACGTAACCCGGCGTCACCTGGCGGTAGGCTGGCGGGCAGGCCGGGTTAGCGGTGCTGACGGTGAGCTCGCGGGTAGGCTGGGTTAGCGCAAAGCGCGTAACCCAGCGCCACCACCCACGCCAAGCGTTCCCGAGAGTGTCTCACGAAACTCCACCCACACCAGGCCGCTCCTGGGAGGCCCCTGCGAAGCGCCCCGCGAGCCTCCCCACGAAGCGCCCCGGAGCCGCTCACGGACCTTTTCCGGAGCGCTCCGGAACCCGCTTCGCGCGAGATGAGATGACAGTGACAACGCTGGGTTACGCCGCTTTGCGGCTAACCCAGCCTACGGCACGGCATGGGCATTGGCGGATGCGGCACAGACGGCAGCCTACCGCGGGCAGGCCGGGCGGCGGCCCTGGGCGCGGGCGCGCTCGTAGCGGGCCAGGGCATCGGGCATGGCGGCCTCGAGATCGCGGATACGCGTGTCGTGGGAAGGGTGCGTGGACAAAAACTCCGGTGGTGCACCGTCGCGGCCGGCGCTCATGTTGCGCCACAGCTGAATGCTCTCGCGCGGATCGAAGCCGGCCTCGGCCATCAGCCGCAGGCCGATCAGATCGGCCTCACGTTCCTGAGTGCGACCATAGGGCAGCAGCACACCCACCTGAGCACCAACACCGAGCGCCGCCATGACCGCATCGCGCTGGGGCGAGGCCCCACCGAGCAGGGCCGCCACCAGCTGCTGGCCCGTATCGGCGGCAAACTGCAGTGACAAGCGCTCGCCACCATGCTGTGCCTGCACATGGCCGATCTCGTGACCTACCACCGCGGCCAGCTGGGCATCGTTCACGGCAACCTTGAGCAGCCCCGTGTGCACACCGATACGGCGCCCCGGCAGGGCAAAGGCATTGGCGCTGTCGTCATCGAACACCACCACTTCCCAGCCCCGGGCTTCAGCCTCGGGAAGAACCACGAACAGAGCATCCGCCACACACTGCACATGGCGATTGATACGGGCATCCCGACTGGCAGCTTGCTGTTCCTTGATCTGCTCGAAGGCGGCAACGCCCATCTGGTCGACCTGGGCACCGGAGAACAACAACAACTGGCGCCGCCCGGTGGGTGAAGTGGCACAGGCCACCACCAGGGCCAGGACCAACAGGATTGCGGCCGGGATTTTCCAGCCGCGACCGGCAAGAACGGCAAGCTTCATCGTCATATCCCTGATGCTATTAACCTGGCGACCGGGCTGCGCCCGTCCGCGGCACATGGATGTGCCGACCATTGGCCGAAGGCCAGATTAAGGCACCTCTGATCAATTCGGCAATGGCTCAGCGGAGCCTCTGGCGGACACTGGCGAGGCGCAACGCGAAGGTCAAGGGTTGCTCTCCTTGACGAGCGTTGCAACGACGTCCAGTGTGCGCCAGAGGCCCGCCCTTCGGGGCTTTGCGTTGATCCGCCTGACCTCGTTGCGGTCACTTGAAAGGCAACCAGCCTTCCCGCGTGACCGCGTCTCGCCAGACGAATCAACGCAAGGCCTGAGCGATCGCCGAAGTGATCAGAGGTGCCTTAAGGAGCCCTTGAACAGCTCCGTGTGCTCTCTGGCTTTCAGGCCAAGCTGCAATCAAGGTGCACTTTCGAAGGCATAGCGGTGCTACGTCAAGAAAGGGTAACGCAGGGTGCAGGTCAGCCTGAAAGCCCCAAGGGGCGCGGCACTCCGGTGCCGCCAGTCACTGCACCTCCTGCCCCTGCCCCAGGCTCCAGGGGGTACACAGCGGCGGCTGGGTCAGATCCCGGTATTCGCAGAGGGAGACGGCGCCAATACTGGTATTGATGCGCCAGGTCGAGAGCACGTCATCGCCGGGAATGATCTGGTAGTTGCCCGGCGCGGCGCCGACGCTCCAGGGGTAGCAGTCCGGCGGGTTGTTCATGCCCTCGAAGCTGCACAGAGACACCGCGCCATTGCCGTGGTTGACCCGCCACACGGACAGGTTGCCCTTGGTGGAGAAGCCGCTGTACTGGGCGCTGGCGGATGCCGCGGGAAGCAGCAGCATGGCCACGAGCAGCCACAGCCATGACCGGTGATTGATCAGAATTTGCATGATTTCCCCTCCCACCCTCGTCTCGCCCGCCACCCGCTCACCACGGCACAGGCCTCGCCGACATTCTGCGACGGCTCGGCGCAGAAGACAACGCCCGGCCAGGCCACGAGGCAACCATAGCGATTCGGTACGGGGTACGGACCTTTCGACAACCTGTTAAGATCGAAGGACACGATCGAAGGAGTGCTGTCATGCCGAAGCTGAAATGGATCACCCTGCTCTCCGCCCTGCTGGTCCCCGCCCTGCTGACCACAGGCTGCGCGCAGCAGCGCGTCGCCCTGGACTACGATGAGCACGTCGACTTCAGCGGCTACCGGCACTACCAGTGGCTGGAGGAGCGCAGCGGTGTCGGTGAGGCCTTCAACCCCCTGCTGGCGGAGCGCGTGCAAAATGCCATCGGCCGGGCACTGGCGGACCGCTCCCTGGAGCGGCTGGAGGACGGGGAACCGGACTTCCTGGTGCGTTATTTCGTCAGCAGCACGGCGCGAACCGAGTCTTCCCGCGCCCGCGGCAGCGTTGGCATGGGGGGCAGTTCGGGCAATGTCGGCCTCGGCGTCGGCATTGGTTTCCCCATCGGCGGCGACCGCATCACCCAGCGCGCGCAGATCATCATCGACTTTCTGGAGCCGGAGAGCGGTCGCCTGACCTGGCGTGCCACCCGCGAACTGGACCTCCCCGGCGACCCCGAGCGCGCCCAGGCGAGGGTGACGGAAGCGGTGACGGAGATGCTCGGCAAGTTCCCCCCCCGGTAGGCTGGGTTAGCGGCGCAGCCGCGAAACCCAGCGTCACCACCCACACCGGGGCATTCCCGGAAGCGGCTCACGAAGCTCTCCGGGATGCTCTCGGAACCAACATCGGTGCGAGATTCGATCGTAGTGAGAACGCTGGGTTACGCCGCTTTGCGGCTAACCCAGCCTACGGCCACCGTCGCAGGCCAGTGGAGTGTGCCATAGCGGCGGGTTGCGCGTCTGACGTCACCGATGATAGGCCGGCGAAAGCTCGTGCACCGCGTCGATAAAGGCGCGGGCGTGCTCAGGATTGACCTCCGGCGTGATGCCATGGCCGAGATTGAACACATGGCCATTACCTGAACCATAGCTTTCCAGAATCTGCGCCACCTCGGCACGGATGCGCGCCGGGCTGGCATGCAGCACGGCCGGATCCATATTGCCCTGCAGGGCCACCCGCTCGCCGACCCGCGCACGGGCAGCGCCGATGTCCATGGTCCAGTCCAGGCCCAGCGCGTCGCAGCCGCTGTCGGCCATCGCCTCCAGCCAGAGGCCACCGTTCTTGGTGAACAGGATGACCGGCACCCGCCGCCCCTCGTGTTCGCCAATCAGCCCCTCGACAATGCGCCGCATGTAGGCCAGGGAGAACTCGCGGTAGGCCGCGTGGCTGAGTGCCCCGCCCCAGGTATCGAAAATCTGCACCGCCTGGGCACCGGCGCGAATCTGGGCATTGAGGTAAACCGTCACCGCCCGGGCCAGCTTGTCCAGCAGCCGGTGCATCAGCTCGGGCCGATCAAACAACAGGGTCTTGGCGGCGCGAAAATCCTTCGATGAGCCACCCTCGATCATGTAGGTGGCCAGGGTCCAGGGGCTGCCGGAAAAGCCGATCAGGGGCACCCTGCCAGCGAGCTCACTGCGAATCAACCTGACCGCATCGACCACATAGGCCAGGTCGCTCTCCGGGTCGGGCACCGGCAAGGCCTCGAT
>JBJHBY010000109.1:0-11166 GCA_050485745.1 Gammaproteobacteria bacterium
AGTCCTCCATCGCCGGGTACAGGATCTCCTCGATCTGGGGACTGAGGCGATGAATTTCGTCGATGAAAAGCACATCACCGGCATCGAGATTGGTCATCAGCGCGGCAAGATCACCGGCCTTCTCCAGTACCGGCCCGGATGTGGACTTGATCGACACCCCCATCTCATTGGCGAGGATATTGGCCAGGGTGGTCTTGCCCAGGCCCGGAGGGCCGAAGATCAGGGTATGGTCCAGGGGCTCGCCGCGGTTACGGGCGGCAGAAACAAAAATATCCATCTGCTCGCTGACCGCGGGCTGACCCACATAATCCACCAGCGTACGCGGACGGATGGCGCGGTCGAGGCTGTCCTCGGCGCCAGCCGCAGTGGCCGCCACCAGGCGATCGTGTTCAATCATCGGCGTCACACTCCGGCAGGCATGTCATCAACGGCGCACCATGTTGCGCAGGGCCTGCCGGATCAGCGTCTCGCTGTCCCGACCGGGCTCCTGGGCATCCGCCGCGGCGATGGCCCGAGCCGCCTCCTGGGGTTTGTAGCCCAGGGCCACCAGGGCAGCCTCCGCCTCGGCCAGGTGACCATCCCGAGCAATCGCACCGGCATCGGTTGCCAGGGGTTGTCCATCCACCTGCCAATCGGCAAGGCGATCGCGCATTTCCACCAGCAGGCGCTCCGCGGTCTTCTTGCCGACCCCGGGCAGGCGCACCAGGGCGGCGCTGTCGCCATCGCGCACACTGCGCACGAAATCGTCGGTGTCGATACCCGAAAGAATGGTCAACGCCAGACGCGGCCCCACGCCATTGACCCGGATCAACTCGCGAAACAAAGCCCGTTCACGCAGGCTGGCAAAGCCGTACAGGGAGTGGGCATCCTCGCGCACCACCAGATGGGTATGCAGCACCGCCTCATCGCCGATATCGGGTAGCTGGAACGCGGTGAGCAGCGGCACCAGCAACTCATAGCCAACACCCTGCACGTCGAGCAGCAGCTCCTGAGCCTGCTTTACCAGCACCACTCCCCGCAAACGACCGATCACACCATTACACTCCTGCCAGACAAGGGACTGCGCACCAGCAGTGCTATTGAAAAACCACCTGCTAGGCCAGGCGCCCGCGGCGCTGGCGCAAAACAGCACCGTAGGCGGCGAGGCCTCCGCCGAAGTGTGCATGGCACAGGGCGCAGGCCAATGCATCAGCCGCATCCTCCATCGGCGCCTCGGGCAGCCCAAGGAGGGTCTGCACCATGAACTGCACCTGGGCCTTGGCGGCGGCACCGGTACCGACCACGGCCTGCTTGATCTGGCGCGCCGTGTACTCGCTCACCGGGAGACTCTGGTTCACGCAGGCTGCAATCGCCGCGCCCCGTGCCTGACCCAGCTTGAGGGCCGAGGCGGCATTGCGCGACATGAACACCTCTTCGACCGCGACTTCGCCAGGGGCGTGGCTCAGGATGATGTCCGCAAGGCTGCTGAAGATAATGCCCAGACGCTCGGGAAAGGGTACGTCGGGAAGGCGCACGATACCACTGGTGACGTAGACGGGGCGACCGGACGTGACGCGGATAACGCCAAAGCCCGTCTTGCGCGAGCCGGGGTCGATCCCCAGGATCACCCTCATCTGCCATATCCTCCCGCCATCAACGCCCGGCACGCTGCCGGCGGACCGGCCCAGGTGGCCGGCCAGCGCTCAGGATACCATTGCCTCCATGACCGATTCCGGAATATCGGCGTTAGTGTAGACATTCTGCACGTCGTCCAGGTCCTCGAGGGCGTCGATCAGGCGCAGCACCACTTCAGCCGCGTCCTTCTCCAGAGGCACCTGCACCGAGGCAATCATGGCCACGTCGCCATCCTCGGGAGGCAGGCCCGCGGCCTCGAGGGCCTGACGGATACGGTGGAATTCCTCCCAGGGAGTGAGAACCTCGACGGAGCCGTCTTCCTGACTGACGATATCCTCGGCGCCCTCTTCCAGCGCCACCTCCATCAGGCGCTCTTCGTCGACGCCGGGGGCATACACCATCTGCCCCTTGCGCGCGAACAGGTAGGCCACGGAGCCGTCGGTACCCAGATTGCCACCGCGCTTGCTGAAGGCGTGGCGGACTTCGGCCACCGTGCGATTGCGATTATCGGTCACGGCCTCGACCAGTATCGCCACCCCACCCGGCGCATAGCCCTCGTAGGTGACCTCCTCCATGTTGTCGTTGTCGGCGCTGCCGGTGCCACGGGCGATGGCATTCTCGATGGTGTCCTTTTTCATGTTGGCGGTGAGGGCCTTGTCCACCACGGCGCGCAGCCGCGGATTGTCCTCAATGGTGCCACCGCCCTGGCGGGCTGCCACCACGATCTCCCGGATCAGACGCGTGAATACCTTGCCTCGCTTGGCGTCCTGGGCCGCCTTGCGGTGCTTGATATTGGCCCATTTGCTGTGTCCAGCCATACGCTCCTCACCACCACTCGAACACCGGCCGCGCCGGCAACTGTCAACGGGTTTATTGGTAACCGGGCGACCGGGTTCGTGCCGATGGCCACCCCGTCACTGCTGCGGGCTCTTCTCCCGCAGGCGAATACTCAGCTCGCGCAATTGCCTGGCATCGACCGCGCCGGGCGCATCCGTCATCACGCAGTGCGCCGTCTGGGTTTTCGGGAAGGCAATCACGTCGCGGATACTCTGCGCGCCGGTCATCAGCATCACCAGACGGTCCAGGCCGAAGGCAAGGCCACCGTGCGGGGGTGCACCGTACCTGAGGGCACTGAGCAGGAAGCCGAACTTCTCCTCGGCCTCGGCTTCGTCGATGCCCAGAATGCGGAACACCGCAGCCTGGGTCTCGGCATCGTGGATACGGATCGACCCGCCACCCAGTTCGACGCCGTTGAGCACCATGTCATAGGCCCGGGACAGGGCTGCACCGGGGTCGGCCAGCAGCGCCTGTGCATCGCATTTGGGGCGAGTGAAGGGATGATGCAACGCCGCCCAGCGGCCGTCGTCCTCCTCGAACATGGGGAAGTCGACGACCCACAGCGGTGCCCAGCCCCCGGCCACCATGCCCAGATCCTGGGCCACGCGCAGGCGCAGCGCGCCAAGGGCCTCGGTGACCACCTTGTGGCTGTCGGCGCCGAAGAAGATGATATCGCCGCTCTGCGCCTCAAGGCGCTGCAGCAACTGCAGGGTCACCGCCTCACCAATGAACTTGATGATCGGCGACTGCAGGCCATCAATGCCGGCGGCAATATCGTTGACCTTGATCCAGGCCAGACCACGCGCGCCATAGATGCCCACAAAGCGCGTGTACTCGTCGATCTGGCTGCGGGAAAGGCTGCCCCCCCCCGGCACCCTGAGCGCGGTAACGCGGCTCTTCGGGTCGTTGGCCGGGCCCGAGAACACCTTGAAGTCGACCCTGCTCATCAGATCCTTGATATCGGTCAGCTCCAGGGACACCCGCAGATCGGGCTTGTCGGAACCATAGCGAGCGATGGCCTCGCTATAAGGCATGCGCGGGAATGCGGGCAACTCGACGCCCATAACCTCGGAAAACAGACTGCGGATCATACCTTCAGCCACGGCCATCACCGCGTCCTCGTCGACGAAGGACATCTCCAGGTCGATCTGGGTGAATTCCGGCTGTCGGTCAGCGCGCAGGTCCTCGTCGCGAAAGCAGCGGGCCACCTGGTAATAGCGGTCCATGCCGGACACCATCAGCAGCTGCTTGAACAACTGCGGGGACTGGGGCAGGGCGAAGAACTTGCCGGCATGGGTGCGGCTTGGCACCAGGTAGTCGCGCGCGCCCTCGGGGGTAGCGCGGGTCAGGATCGGCGTTTCGATATCGAGAAAGCGCTCGCCGTCGAGGTAGCGCCGCACCGCACTGGTCACCCGCGAGCGCAACTGCAGGCGCTGCTGCATTTCCGGGCGACGCAGATCCAGGTAGCGATGCCGCAGGCGAACCTCCTCGCCCACATCGGCGTGGGTATCGAGGGGGAACGGCGGGGTGGCCGCGGCATTGAGGATCTCCAGCTCCAGGCCGTAGACCTCGATGGCGCCGGTCGGCATATTGGGGTTGACCGTGGCCGCGCTGCGAGCGCGCACACGGCCACTGACGCGCAACACGTATTCGCTGCGCACCCGATCCGCCATTGCGAAGTGCTCGCCCGCATCGGGGTCGAAAACCACCTGGACGATGCCATCGCGATCACGCAGGTCGAGGAAGATCACGCCGCCGTGGTCCCGGCGGCGATCAACCCAGCCACACAGGGTGACGAGTTGGTCGACGTGATCACTGTTCAGGGTGCCGCAGTAGTGGCTGCGCATGGTTTCTGGAGTTCCCGTTTCTGGAGGTGAACCCGGGTGCCGCGTCAGACCGCGGCACCACTCGTCGGGGCAGGTTTGCTGGCAGCAGCACCATCGGTGGAGCTGCTGGCAGACGGGGCAGCGGCCGTATCACCGGCGATATTCCTGCGCTTGCCCGCCTTGAAGTCGGTTTCGTACCAGCCGCCACCCTTGAGGCGGAACCCGGCGGCGGAGATTTTCTTGCGCAGTGCCGCCTGGCCACAGGCAGGACAGTCTGTGAGGGCGGCATCACTGAGCTTCTGCAGCGCCTCGAGCTGATGCCCGCAACCCTCGCACTGATACTCATAAATCGGCATGCAAACACCTCCGGAAAGACCGATGGACGCGATACAGAGCACGGCCGGCGGCCCCGGAGAGCGCGCGATTATAGCGCAAATCCGGCCCCTGGGGAGCCTGCGGGCAGGCGCGGGATGGCACGTACAGAGCCTTCGCAGCACTGCAAACAAGGGCGCTGAAAACAACGATGCCGGGACCCAGGGGCCCCGGCATCACGACCTGCAGCGACAGATCGGCCCGATCGGGAATCAGGCTTCAGCGAACGCCTTGAGCTTCTTCAGCGGGCGCACCTTGACGGCAATACTGGCCGGCTTGGCCTTGAACATGGTCTCTTCCCCGGTGAAGGGGTTGACACCCTTGCGCGCCTTGCGGGCGGGCTTCTTGACGGTGGTGATCTTCATCAGGCCAGGCAGGGTGAACTCGCCAATACCACGCTTCTTCACCGAGCGCTCGATCAGGCTCTCCAGTTCGGTCAGCACCGAGGCCACCTGCTTGCGGTTCAGACCGGATCCTTCGGCAAGCTCATTGAGCATCTGGCTCTTGGTCATCTTTTCCTTGATGACCGCGTTGTTGACCTTGCGTGCGGCCGGAGCAGCCTTGGGAGCAGCAGCTTTCTTCGCCGGTGCTTTCCTGGCCGGTGCCTTGGCAGCGGCCTTCTTCTTGGGAGCAGCCTTCTTTGTCGCCATCGTCGGATTCCTGTAGAGGTTAACGTTCACCCATCAGTTCTGGACTGGCGCAAAAACGAGCCGGAACACCTCGGTTGCCACTGCTGGTCCAGCGCCAGCGAAAGATATAGACGATGCCACAGGGCAATACAAGGTATTTTCCTTGCGAGATCGCGAAAAACAGCGGTTTTATCGCTTCAAATGACAACTTCAGGGGTTAACGCAACGGAATTGCCGTCATTCACGCCTTCTCCGCGAGTGCCGCACGACATCAGAACGCCTCAGTCAAAGGCACCAGCAGCGTCTTCAGCCGGGCGATGCGTTGGCTTGCCTCGGCGTCGTCATAGGGACGCGGCGAATGCACGCCCCACACCGGTCGCGGCCAGGCCGCATCGTCACGAAAGCGGGCGATGCAGTGCACGTGCAACTGTGGCACCTGATTGCCCAGGGTGGCGACGTTCATTTTGTCGGCCTGAACATGCCCGGCCAGTGCCTCGGCAACGGCATCCACCTCAGCCCACAACTGCGCACGCAGTTGCGCGGGCAGGTCATGGACCTCGCGCAGATCGGGCAGTCGCGGTACCAGGATCAACCAGGGGTACTGCGCGTCATTCATCAGCAACACGCGACACAGCGGCAGATCAAGCACGGGACGGGTATCGGCGGCCAGTACGGGGTGCAGCTCAAACACGGTCAAACCTCCTGCGGGCTCCGCCGCCGCGGCCCTGTACGGCCCCGGGGTGGCGGACTACAATGCCGCCAATTCTGACGTGGGGAAACCGAAAACGCCATGCGTGCCAGCCAGTTCCTGATCAGCACCCTGAAGGAAACGCCCTCCGATGCCGAAGTCGTCAGCCACCAGCTGATGCTGCGCGCCGGCCTGATCCGCAAACTGGCCTCGGGCCTTTATACCTGGATGCCACTGGGGCTGCGAGTACTGCGCAAGGTCGAAGGCATCATCCGTGCGGAGATGGACCGCAGCGGCGCGCAGGAGGTACTGATGCCCCTGGTGCAGCCAGCCGAGCTGTGGCAGGGCTCGGGCCGCTGGGAGCAGTACGGCGCAGAACTGCTGCGCCTGCAGGACCGGCACCAGCGCGACTTCTGCCTCGGGCCTACTCATGAGGAGGTCATCACCGACCTGATTCGCCAGGAGATCCGCAGCTATCGCCAGCTGCCCGGCAACTTCTACCAGATCCAGACCAAATTCCGCGACGAGATCCGGCCACGCTTCGGGGTGATGCGGGCCCGCGAGTTCATTATGAAGGATGCCTATTCCTTCCACCTCGATGGCGACTCTCTGCAGCACACCTACGACGTGATGCACTCCACCTACTCGCGCATCTTCACCCGGCTGGGTCTGCACTTCCGCGCCGTGCTCGCCGACACCGGCTCGATCGGCGGGCACGCCTCCCATGAATTCCACGTGCTGGCCGATTCCGGCGAGGACGCCATCGCCTTCTCCGACAGCAGTCATTACGCCGCCAACGTGGAGCTGGCCGAAGCACTGCCACCGGTCACACAACGCGCGGCGCCGGGGGCCAGCCTCGTGGAAGTCGCCACCCCTGGCAGCCACACCATCGAGGAAGTGGCCCACGTTCTGAAACTGCCCGCGGAACGCATCCTGAAGACACTGCTGGTCGCCGCGGCACCCGGAGCCGCCAGCCCGCTGGTGGCGCTGGTATTGCGCGGCGATCATCAGCTGAATGCGATCAAGGCGGAAAAACTGCCCCAGGTGGCCAGCCCTCTGCGCATGGCGGGCGAAGAGGAAATTCTCGCCGCGCTGGGCTGCCGCCCGGGATCGATCGGCCCGGTGGGGCTTGCCGTACCGGTGATCGCTGACCACAGCGCACTGGTCGTGGCGGATTTCGCCTGTGGCGCCAACCGCGACGGCCATCACCTGACCGGGGTCAACTGGGAACGCGACCTGCCACTGCCGCAGGCGGCGGACCTGCGCAATGTGGTCGCCGGAGACCCCAGTCCGGACGGCCTGGGCCGGCTGGATATCAAGCGCGGCATCGAGGTGGGTCATATCTTCCAGCTTGGCACCAAGTATGCCGAGGCCCTGGGAGCCCAGGTACTCAACGAGGAAGGACGCGAGCAGACCCTGGTCATGGGTTGCTACGGCATCGGGGTAACCCGCGTGGTCGCCGCCGCCGTGGAGCAGAATCACGACGCCCAGGGCATTATCTGGCCGGATGCCATCGCCCCGTTCCGTATCGCCCTGGTGCCGCTGAATGGACACAAGTCCGAAAGCGTGCGCCAGTGCGCTGAAGAGCTGTACGACAGGCTGCTCGGGCTCGGCTATGATGTGCTGATGGATGACCGCGAGGAGCGCCCCGGCGTGAAATTCGCGGACATGGAACTGATCGGCATCCCCCACCGCATCGTGGTCGGCGACCGCGGCCTCAAGGACGGCCAGGTCGAGTACCGGGGCCGCCGCGACATCGAATCCCGGAATATCGCCATCGATGAGCTGCCCGACTTCCTCCAGCGCCACCTGCCCCCGCTCTGAGCGCCGCTCAGGCATGCGGCCATCGCGCACAGTCGCGGTGGCCCTGCTGCTCGCCTGCGTGCTGCACGGTAGCCCTGCGACGGCACAAGGGCCGGCGGATATCGCCGCCATGCGCGAGCACCTGCTGCTGAATCTCGACGGCGCCGACAGCTTCCGCGACCGCTTCGATGCCGAGGTCTGGCTGCTGGACATGGGTACCCGGCTGAAACGTTTCATTCCCGACCCGGAAGAGCGGCAAACCCTGCTGCGCACCGTGCATCGCGAGGCACGGGCCGCTAACCTGCGCCCCGACCTGGTGCTGGCCCTGATCGAAATCGAGAGCGGCTTCGACCGCTATGCGGTGTCCCGCGCCGGGGCCCAGGGGCTGATGCAGGTAATGCCATTCTGGAAAGACGAGATCGGCCGCCCCGACGACAACCTTACCGACATGCTCACCAATATCCGCTATGGCTGCCGTATCCTGCAGTTCTACATGCAGCGCGAGAATGGCAACTGGATGTACGCCCTGGCCCGCTATAACGGCAGCTACGGCCAATACTGGTATCCGGAGCGGGTGATGACGGCCTGGCGCAAGCGCTGGTTTGCCGGCGACCTGTGACTACCAGCCGCCAGGGCACCTCTGACTGATTCAGTAGCGCAGCGCTACCGAATCAGTCAGAGGTGCCCTAGAATGCGGGCTGCTGAACACGACGGACAGGGATCACCATGACCTTCATTACCGTACTGCTGCTGATCGCGATCACCTGGCTGCTCTGGCAGATTCATCAGGATCTGCAGGAAAGCAATGACCGCCAGCGCAACCTGAAAACCGCCATGGCTCGCCTCGCCAATCAGGTCGAATCCTTGCTTGAGGCTCGCGACACCACAACTGGCAAGAGCACAAGCCGTGCCACTGGCAAGCGCGGCAGCAAGGATGACGCCACGGGCTGATCCCGCTCACTCCCCGCCCGGTTGCACCTGCGCATCAACGGAGTCCGCAACGGACTCCGCCACGGGTGCCGCGAACAGGGTCGGCGCACCACCCTCACCCCGATTCCAGCGGTCGAGCAGCAAAGCCAGGAAGCGCGCCTGCACCAGCAGGGCCTGCAGCTCGTCGCTACTGCCTCGGCTGCCATCAAACACCGGCACGCGACGCAGCTCCGCCACCAGGGGGTGTTGCGGGTGCTCCATGCGTCGAACTTCGAGTCGCCAGCGGATGCTGTGCACCATGGTGCGATACAGCAGCAGCTTGGCGGCAAGATTGAGGCGGGAAAAATCCTCCACATCCCCCAGTAACTGAAAGTCGCAGGCAAACAAAAGGGCACCGCGTCCCGGGCGCGAGGCCGCCACACTGGCACGGCGCTGGTGATCAAACAGCAGCGCCAGGTCGCCAAACAGCTCCCCCGGTGTAATGCGACTGATCGGCGGCTCCTCGCCGGGCTCACCGGCAAAGACATCGAGCTCACCGCGAATCAGAAAGTACAGCCAGCGCCCGCTATCGCCGCGGCGCATGATGGTCTCCCCGGGGCCCAGCTCGACCAGGCAGCTGCCCTGCATCAGGGCACCGAGCTGGTCATCACCAATATCGCGCAGCGCCTTCAGGAACGGCAGCCGCGACAGCAGCGACTGCAGCTCGGCGGGCGACAGCTTGCCGGTTTCACTCACATTCATGACATCGACGACCTCTCCCAGGGCCAGCGGCGGAGCAACGACTTCCCTGGCGCCACCCGGCCTCCGGCCGTGACTTCGGAGGGGGGTCAGACCCCCATGCTGGACAGCGTCACCAGAATGCGATTGAGAACGCCGGTGAGCCTTGGATGTTCCGTTTCGAAGCTGGAGATGGCCAGCTCCAGCTGTTCGCGCAGGCTCGCTTCCGGCGCCTGCTCGCCGTTCAGCTCAGCCTCGATCTGGCCGATAAGCTCCTGCATCTGGGCCTTGCGCGCATCGCCGACCGGCAGCGCCTCCACCTGGGAGCGCAGCTGCTCCAGCTGCTCGCGAAGTTGTCTGTGGGGCATATACACCATCCTCATACGTCGGCCAGACGTCAATATTAACCTGGCATGCAAACAGGTATCCCTTCCTGTTTGCATGCGCGCCCTGGAAATACTGGCGGGGTTGCGCGGAACCCCTGGTATTTCCAGGGCTCGCATTGGCCTTCGGCCAATGGCAGGCACATCCCTGTGCCGCATTAACCCGACAATATTCATTGCCGGGCTAATAATAGCACCCGTACCCGGTCCGGGCAGGAGGCGGTGGCAGCGGAGATGGATGCAAGCGTCTCTGCGAACGCCTTGATCGGAAATGTCATTGACGCGTCCCGGGCGCTTCCCGAAGCTTACGAACATCGCCACGGCAACCGCGTCGCGAACCCGACCCCAGGAGGATAACAACATGACCAGCGATGCCGCCCCCAGTGTACGCATTGACAAGCCCGAACCTCACATCAGCGTGATCACCCTGAACCGACCGCGCAAGCTGAACGCCATGAACGCGCAGCTGATGTCCGATCTCGCGGATGCGCTGGAAAACGTCGGCCAGGACAACGATACCCGGGTGGTGGTCCTGACCGGCGAGGGCCGTGGCTTCTGCTCCGGGCTCGACCTGGACGACGCCGGCATCACCCCGAACATCAACGGCCTGACCATTCCCCGCATTGCGATGCGTGCCATTGACCACTTCGCCCGCGTGGTACCGATGATGCGACGCATCCCGCAGCCAGTGATCTGCGCCATCAACGGTCCGTCCTTCGGCGGCGGCTTCTGCCTGACCCTGGGCGCGGACATCCGCCTGTGCAGCGAATCGGCCACCTTCAACAGCACCGGCATCGTCAACGGCCTGACCAGCACCGAACTGGGGGTCAGCTGGCTGCTGCCGCGCCTGATCGGCGCCAGCCGCGCCAACGACATCATGCTGACCGGGCGCACACTCGACGCCCGCGAAGCAGAGCGCATAGGCCTGGTCTCCGAGGTCCTGCCCGATGCCGAGCTGCTGCCCCGCGCCCTGGAGGTGGCCCGCCAGATCTGCCGCTGGAGCCCGCATGGCGTGGCCATGACCAAGGCCAC
This sequence comes from Gammaproteobacteria bacterium, assembly GCA_050485745.1. Lineage (GTDB taxonomy): Bacteria > Pseudomonadota > Gammaproteobacteria > Pseudomonadales > CAMLJR01 > JBJHBY01. Next base: position 10,832 of record JBJHBY010000109.1, read on the forward strand.
CTGCTGGGCCAACCTCGAAGTGCCGGGGCTGGAGGCCGCCATCGAGCTGGAGAACCGCAACCAACTGTTGCTCGGCATGACCACCAACCTCGAGGAGAAGATCCGCTCGCGCCGCGAGGGTCGCGACCCGGTGTACAAGGACCTGCCCCAGAACTGGCCCCAGGACTGGTAAGTCAATGGCTTCCGATACCCTGCAATACCAGCCCAACCCCGACTACGGCAGCGGCGTTTTCCGTCGCCGCATCCGCCTGCAGGGGGAGGACTCCAGGGTACTGGCCGCCCTGGAGGACTGCTGCCATGGCTTTGAACTGACCCTGCTCCACGATGGCCAGCGC
>JBJHBY010000110.1:0-11095 GCA_050485745.1 Gammaproteobacteria bacterium
GCACTGCGCCGGGTTTCAGGCGAGGCGCCGCACCAGTGCCGCCAGAATGGCGTGGACCTGCCCCATGCCCTGGGCGAGCACGCGGTTGATTTCGTCCATGGTGATTTCCGCATCGGTCAGTCCGGCTGCCGGGTTCACCACCAGGCACAAGCAGGCATACTCCAGCCCCAACTCCCGGGCCAGCGCCGCCTCCGGCATACCGGTCATGCCCACCAGGTCACTGCCATCCCGGGCCATGCGCCGGATTTCGGCCACACTCTCCAGGCGCGGCCCCTGGGTAGCGCCGTAAACGCCACCATCCGTTGCGGCCACACCGGACTGTGCAGCGGCAGCCAGAAGCTCAGTGCGCAGCCGGGGACTGTATGGCCAGGAAAAATCGACGTGCTCCAGACGCGCATCGTTCCCGTCGTAGTAGGTGTGCTCCCGCCCCCAGGTGTAATCAATGATCTGGTCGGGCACCACGATGGCGCCCGCCGGCATCGCCGGATTGATCCCTCCCACCGCATTGACCGCAATGATGCGCCGGATACCCGCATCATGCAGGGCCCACAGGTTGGCGCGATAGTTGATGCAATGCGGTGGAATGTGGTGCGGCTGTCCGTGGCGGGCCATGAACACCACCTCACTCCCCTGCCACCGCATTCGTTGCAGCTTGCCGGAGCAGGCACCAAAGGGAGTGTCCGGTACCGCCTCGGACAGCAATTGCGCCTCTCCCAACCGGTTCAGGCCGGTACCGCCCACAATGGCCAGATCGCTCACTGGGAATCTCCGCTTGATGACGCCCCCGCCTGGACCATGACCGGGTCCAGCTTCAGGGTCGAAGTCGGACAGGCGACGTCCGCACCATGGTGATGAATGATGTCCAGGGTCTTCAACAGCACGCCGGAGAAGTTGGCCACCAGTGTGAGCTGGAAGACCTCCCACAGCCAGGGATACTCCTCCGGCTGCAGGCGCTGGTAGAGCTGTTGCAGGAATTCCATGTGCCTCCCGTGATGCGGACTGATGGCGCTTAGACCGATATCAGCGATGCTCGCCCGCCAATCCGGCGTCGCAGCTATATGGATGGCCCCGAAGGGTCTTGGGCTGCGCCCAGGTAACTGTATTTTAAAGACTTGTGCCAGCCGGCGCGATGCCCGGGCAGAAACCGGCCGAAAACAGCACACCCGGGACCGCCGTTGACCCGGGGCTGGCCGGTGTTAAGGTAGGGGCAGGTTTCCCGGGTGGAGGAGCAGCGACATGGCGCGGTACCGACCCGAAATCGGTCAATGGTACAAGGAACTGCCCACCGGCATGGTGTTCGAGGTGGTGGCCCTGGACGATCAGGGGGGCACCATCGAAGTGCAATGTCTGGAGGGGGAGCTCTGCGAATATGACACCGACAGCTGGCGTGAACTGGACCTCGCTGCGGTGGCGGAACCGGAGGACTGGCGCCACCCCTTCGAGGTGGACGGCGACGACTCCGGCGACCCGGACAGCCCGCTTCATCCCGACGACTGGGACAACCCCCTGGATCGCATCGAACCGGACGTCATCAACGGCCTGATCGACGACCCGGATATCTGACACCCGTCGTCAGACTCCGTCGTCACTGAGTGCCTCATCGTCACCGGCGACAAAGCGCTCATGGTGACGCAGCACCAGGTCAACCGCCTCCTGGGGATCGTCGGTGACGCGGATCAGGTCAAGATCGCTCGCACTGATGCAGCCTTCCGCCAACAGGGTATTCCGCACCCAGTCCAGCAGACCTTGCCAGTAGGCGCTGCCAAACAGGACAATGGGAAACGGCCTGACTTTTTCCGTCTGCACCAGGGTCAGCGCCTCGAACAGCTCATCCAGGGTGCCAAAGCCGCCGGGGAGGATCACAAAGCCCACCGCGTGCTTGACGAACATGAACTTGCGCACGAAGAAATAGCGAAAACTCACGCTGATATCCTGGAAATCGTTACCGTCCTGCTCCTCGGGGAGGGTGATATTCAGCCCCACCGAGGGCGCGGCACCGGCCCTTGCGCCGCGATTGGCCGCCTCCATGATGCCGGGACCGCCGCCGGTGATCACCGCCAGGCCGCTCTCCGAAAACAGCCGCCCCATCTCCTCGGCCTGCTGGTACCAGCGGCTGTCGGGACGCAGGCGCGCACTACCGAAGATCGATACGGCCCGCCCCAGCTTGATCAGCTTTTCTGTTCCCGTTACCAGCTCCGACTGGATGCGCAGCATCCGCCAGGCCTCGGCCATCTTGCGTTGGTCCATGGGCACCTCGTTGTCAGTTTATGAACCCATTGCGTTATGAACCCATTGTGGCCGAGGTCCGCCCGGTGCGCCAGCAATCACCTCATAGACAGGGCTTGCGCTTCGCCAATGACTGTATATACTGACAGTGACTGTATGAATAAACAGAGGCCCAGCATGAACCTCACATCCAGGCAGGAACAGGTGCTCGCGGTGATCCGCCAGCACATTGAGGACACCGGCTTTCCCCCCACCCGGGCGGATATCGCCCGCGAACTGGGTTTCCGCTCCGCCAATGCCGCCGAGGAGCATCTGCGCGCCCTCGCCCGCAAGGGGGCCATTGAAATGGTTGCCGGGACGTCCCGCGGCATACGCCTGCCTGAAGAGCAGCGCGGCTTGCCCGTGATCGGGCGTGTCGCCGCGGGCAACCCGATCCTCGCGGAGGAGAACATCGAGGATTACTGCGAGGTCTCACCAGCCCTGTTCCGCCCCCGCGCGGACTATTTCCTGCGGGTGCGAGGGGACAGCATGATCAACGTCGGCATTCTCGATGGCGATCTGCTGGCCGTGCACCGGGCCAGCGAAGCCCGGAACGGGCAGATCGTGGTCGCCCGCATCGAGGACGAGGTGACCGTGAAGCGCCTGCAGACGACACGAAGCCGCTATCAGCTGCGCCTGCTGGCGGAAAATCCGGATTACGACCCCATCGAGGTGGACCTGCGCGAACAGGCTTTTGCCATCGAGGGTCTAAGTGTTGGCGTGCTGCGCCGGGAGGGACAGTAATGGGTGCCGCAATGCAAATGAATCTGCTGGAGGCAGTGGCTGGCGAAAGCGAGCCCAACCGCATCGCTGAATGGATCCTGCCACGCCGCAGTGGCGACTGGCTCGCCCGCAGCATGCCCTTGCTCGGAGGTCTCGAAGGGGAACTGGACGGCGAGCAGCCCGGACGCTGGCTGACCTGGGTACGCCCTGGCCCAGGCCCGTTGCTGGCCGGTGGGATCGGCCGCAATCGCACCCGCGGCTGGCGCCAGGTGCTGGCCGGTGAGCCCGATCGACTGCTGCATTGTGCCGCGCGGGCACTGGCGGCCGGAACCAGTCACACCGTAGTGGTCATGCTGGAACAGGCCGTGGAGCCGGCAGAGTTACTGCGTCTTGAAGAGGCCGCGCGCGCCGGAAATTGCTACTGCCTGCTGCTGCGCCTGATCTGAGACGCCAGTCTGAGACCAAAAAGCAAGACGAGACAACACAAGAAAAGGAGCCGGCAACAGCCATCAGTGGAGTTGCCGGAATCCGACTCCGTCCTGCTCGAATATCGCCTCGTCGTCATCCTCGATCTCGGCGAAGGCCTCAAGACCCGCCTCGATCATGGCCCTCGCCACCATCAGCTGCCCCTGTTGCATCCAGGCACGGGACTCTTTCGAAAAGCGGATTTCGACCAATGGCTCACCCACACCGTCAGCCCGACGCAGCACAATGTCGCCATTTTCGAGCTCGACGATTTCATACAGGGTCGACACGGGTCACCGCACGGGGTTCTGAAGCGTCATGGCGCCATTCTAACAAGTCCCGGGCGAGCTTGCAGAGCGGCCCCTACCACTCCTGCAGCTGCTCCCGGTGGCGTGCCACCAGCTCTTCCAGGGCATGCAACCACTGACGGCAGTCTCTCTCCACCGCGACGTCCACCGCAATGACTCCGCTGTGCGCCTGCCCGTGTGGTCGTTCAATGTCGGCGACCGAGACCAGCAGGTCGCCGAGCCAGCCGCTGCTCTCAAGGTGCTCCAGATGCTCCACTTCGGCCGCATCACGACCCTGGGCACGCAGGGCTGCCCGCAGCTCACCGGCACGGGCCGGCCAGGCAGGACCGCGCAGCAACTCCGCCAGCTCCTGCAGGTAGCAGGCATAGCCGAGACGCAACTGCAGCAGGGCGGACTCCTCCAGCGCGGCAACCAGGGCAGCTGGCGTCGCGGCATCCGACTGATCGAGCAACAGGCGGCAGTGGTACAGGCGCTGATTGACCAGCCCCGCGGGTTTCGGGCCCGCAGCGGTCGTCATTTCTGGCTACCGGAGCCCGTCTGCCAGCGGCCATCGCGATAGAATGCGCGCCAGCCAGTGGGCTTGCCGTTTTCTTCCGACTGCACGTATTGCTCCTGGGTCTTGCGACTGAACCGGACTACCGTGTCGCGGCCTTCGGGATCCTTGCCAGGCGCTTCCAGCAGATAGTGATACTTGGGGTCGATGGCATCGCGATGCGGCAGCAACTCGCTGACCAGCGGTGCACGTGTCTCGCGATTCCGCGGGAAGCCACTGGCCGCCAGGAACAGACCGGATGCACCATCACGCAGCACGTAGTGGTCATCGACTTTTTCGCAGCGCAGTTCCGGCATCGGCACAGGATCCATCTTTGGCGGTGCCGGCTGGCCATTGCGCAGCAGCTTGCGGGTGTTCTTGCAGTCACTGTTGGTACAGCCGAAATACTTGCCAAAGCGGCCTGTCTTCAGCTGCATTTCGGAACCGCACTTGTCGCATTCGATGGTTGGGCCGTCATACCCCTTGATGCGGAACTGCCCCTCTTCCAGCTCGTATCCGGGGCAGTCGGGATTGTTGCCGCAAACATGCAGCTTGCGGCGCTCGTCGATCAGATAACTGTCCATGGCCGCGTTGCACAGGCCGCAGCGGTGTTTGGAGCGCAGGGCGCGAGTCTCAGCCTCTTCGTCACCCTCCGCCGCGACCGCCTCGTCACCCGGCAGCAGGTTGATCGTGGATTTGCAACGCTCCTTCGGAGGCAGAGCGTAGCCGGAACAACCCAGGAATACACCGGTGCTCGCGGTGCGGATCTGCATGTTGCGGCCGCACTTGGGACAGGCAATGGCAGTTTCGGTGGGCTGGTTCGCGCGCATGCCACCGTCTCCGGCTTCAGCTGAGCGCAGCTTTTCGCTGAAGTCCGCATAGAATTCATCCAGCAACTGCTTCCAGCTCTTGCCGCCCTCCGCCACCTGGTCCAGGGACTCTTCCATACTGGCGGTGAAACCGTAGTCGAGCAGATCACTGAAGCTCTCGACCAGGCGTTCGGTGACGATATCGCCCATCTTCTCGGCATAGAAACGGCGCTGCTCCAGGCGTACGTAGCCACGGTCCTGAATGGTGGAAATGATCGAGGCATAAGTGGAAGGGCGGCCGATGCCACGCTTTTCAAGCTCCTTGACCAACGCCGCCTCGCTGTAGCGAGCAGGAGGCTTGGTGAAATGCTGGCTCGGCAACAGCTCGAGCAGGTCCAGGGCATCGCCCTGTTTCACATCGGGCAACAGGACGTCGTCATCCTTTTTCGACGTCTGTGGCAGCACCTTGAGAAAGCCATCGAAACGCAGCACACGACCACGGGTGCGCAACTCGAAGTCACCCGCCTGTACCGTGATCGAGGTGCTGGTGAACTGTGCCGGCGTCATCTGGCAGGCCAGGAAGTGGCGCCAGATGAGCTCGTAAAGACGCACGGCATCGCGCTCCGTGCCCTGGGCCTCGAGCTGGCGCGCCCCGACATTGACATCCGATGGCCGGATGGCCTCGTGTGCCTCCTGGGCACCGGCCTTGCTACTGTAGACATTGGGCTTTTCCGGCAGATACTTCGCGCCGAAATGCTCTTCGATGTAGGCACGCCCGGCACTCACCGCATCCGCGCTGAGGTTGGTCGAGTCGGTGCGCATATAGGTGATGTGGCCGGCTTCGTACAGCCGCTGTGCCAGTGTCATCGTCTTCTTCACGCTGAAGCCGAGGCGAGTGCTCGCCGCCTGCTGCAGGGTGGAGGTGATCAACGGGGCGTTGGGGCGGGTCTGCGTGGGTTTGTCCTCCCGCTCCGAAACTCTCATGGCCTGGCCACGAAGGGCTTCCACGGCACGCATGGCTTCGGCCTCGCCGGTGGGCCGGAAGACCTTGTCGCCCCAACGCTTGACCTCCAGGCGAAAGCGCTCACCAGCCCCGCTGACATCGGCATGCAGCTCCCAGTATTCCTCGGGGATGAACGCGCGGATTTCACGCTCGCGCTCGACGATCAGGCGCACCGCCACGGACTGCACACGCCCCGCGGACAGGCCTCGGGCCACCTTGCTCCACAGCAGGGGGGAAACCATATAGCCGACCACGCGGTCGAGGAAACGACGGGCCTGCTGTGCGTTGACACGGTTGATGTCGATTTCGGAGGGCTGTTTGAAGGCCTCGGTGATGGCATTGCGAGTGATCTCGTTGAACACGACCCGGCGATAGCGGCCATCCTCGCCACCAATTGCTTCGCGCAGATGCCAGGCAATCGCCTCCCCTTCGCGATCAAGGTCAGTGGCGAGATAAACCCGGTCGGCGGTCTCCGCCAGCCGGCGCAGTTCGTCCACCACCTTTTCCTTGCCCGGCAGGATCTCATAGCGCGCCGTCCAGCCTCGCTCAGGGTCGATGCCCATACGATTGACGAGTTGCTCGCGAGCGCGATCGCGGCGATGGCGCTCTTTCTGCTCGGCGCTCATCTTTTTCAGTGCCGCACTTCCGCCAGCACCCTTGCGGGCGGTGGAAGCACTGCTCTTCTGGCCACTGGTGGGCAAGTCGCGGATATGGCCGATGCTCGACTTGACCACATAATCCTTGCCCAGATACTTGCTGATGGTTTTCGCCTTGGCCGGCGATTCGACAATGACCAGAGATTTTCCCATGACGTCCTTCTAGGCAACCGGCCAGTCTCCTGGCCTGTGCATGACATTGGCTTTGCGCCACCACCCGCCTGCGGTGACTCCGCGACAAAGCGAAAGAGGCGACATATATAAGACCTGCCCGGAGGGCGGTCAAGTCGGCATCCCGGCCGGCAACCCCGCAACCAGGCCCGGGCCACTTTCCGGTTTTGCGAACTGGATCAAGCTGTTGCGCCAATACGGCTGCTACTGTCCCAACCTGAAGATAGCGGGGAAATACCCCGGCCCGATGAGGATAGCCCCATGTGGATCATCGCCCTCACCAGCCTCGCCGGCGTGGCAACCCTCGCTGTCGGCCTCGCGCTGGGCTGGCGCCTGCGCCAGACACGCGGCGAGCTGAACCGCCGGGTCATCGCCCACCTCTGGCGCGAAGCGGCCCATTTCCGCATGCTCGCAGCCAGTGTCAGAGCCCATGTCGAGACGCCTCTCGCCAGCCGGGCCCTGCTGCAACTGGCTGGGGAAACCCTGCACAAGCTGCGGAGCCGCAGCCCCGCAGATGATGCCCTGAGCGCAGCCATTCGCTACAACGATGAGCTTCTGGCCACCCTGCAACAGGGGCAGTGGCCCGCCGGACTGGACGCGACCGCCAGTCCCGCGGACGGCACCGCAACCCCCGACTCAGGACACAGCGAGAGCGTGGCACGTCAGCGCCTGCTCCTCAATGATGCCCTGCGCCTGATGCATCGCGCACGGCACCGGGGCCTGATCAGCGCCAGCGAACACCGGCAACTGGAGCAGACCCTGCGCGAGGCGCGAACCCGCCTGGAGATCAATGGCGACCTGCAGTCGGGCGACGCGGCTGCCGGCGCGGGGGATTTCGGTCGTGCCCGCAGCCACTTCAACCGCGCCCGGCGCAGACTCGCCGAAAACAACAACATGGAGGATGACAGTGGCTTGCTGAACGCTATCGACCACCGCCTCGCCAGTATCGAGCCGTCAGTGCGACTCGTCGCGGGACGCTGAGGCGACACCCGGCTTCTGCTCCGAGCCACCCCCCTCTAACTCCTCCTCGCCACACCGGGCCGCTACAGTCCAGGACTCGGCCAACTCGCAGAGCACGGCGTGCAGGCGCTCCACGTCAGCCTCATCACCCAGCTCGCGCCAGAAAACGGTAATACCCTGTGTGCCGAACTCGAGAGCAGCCACGCCCCCTGGCAAGCGCTGCTCCAGACTCTCCAGCCACGCCTGGTCTTCGGCATCCGCCGGTAACTGCAACGGGTTTTCCCAACACCCATCCTCCCGGCGGCACCAGAGCCCATGCCGCTGCGGCTGCAGTCGCGCCGGCAGCCGGTACGCCGCACCACTGGGTGGCGCGTCGCCGAGGCGCTGCGACATCCGCGACTGTGGCAGTAACCCCGGGCGCACCTCCATCCCCAGGTCGAGCCCCCGGCGCTGCAGCCGTGCACGGTGACGCTGCTGGGGGCTGGGCAACAGCGCCATCAGGGGAGCCAACACCAGCAGTGCGGCAAACAGCGCAATCAGGTAGTACACGGCTGGGCTCCCTTGCAGGCGGCGGTGGCGCAGGTTAGCACAGCACGCCCGGTCCCCGGCGATTCGCCGGCGTTGCGGACCACATCAATTCGGGAATAACATGTTCAGGGGCCCCTACTTTCGAGGAATGACCATGAGCAGCTACCGCAACATCCTTCTGGCCATCGACCTGTCCAGCGAGGCGGACGAGGTTGCCGCCAAGGCCGCTGCCATCAGCCAGGCTCACGCCGCCACCCTGCATCTGGTCCATGTCATCGAACCTCTCAGCTTCGCCTACGGGGGCGATATCCCCATGGATTTCTCCGGTATCCAGGACGAGATCCAGAAGCAGGCGGACGCACAGCTTCAGGCTTTCGGTGCACGCCACGGCGTTGCGCGCGAACATCAGCACCTGGTCATGGGTCGCCCGGAAAGTGAAATCCACGCCCTGGCTTCCGAACTCCCGGCCGATCTGATCGTACTGGGCAGCCACGGCCGCTCCGGCCTGGCCCTGCTGCTGGGCTCCACCGCAAACGGCGTCCTCCACGGCGCCCCCTGTGACGTCCTCGCAGTGCGTGTCGGCAACGGCAAGCGCAAGAAGTAGCTTCACCCGGCACCCGGTGCCGCTTTGCCAGGTCGGGGCAGGCTTGGCTACACTGAACAGATGGATGAATGCGTCAACCCCTGCACCGGGTGGTGGCAAACTGTATGTCATGCGTCTTTCCGGGTGGCCCCGTAACACCTGGCTCCAAAACATGCAGGCGCTCTGCCGGGCGCCTGACCACGCTGCTGTGCAGCCTGCTGCTGGCCCTCCCCGTCTCCGCTGCCGCGGAAACCAGCCCGACCGACCCCGGCCTCGACCCCCGCCGTGACCAGTTTTCCAGGGGCATGCGCCAGTTGCAGTCCGGCCAGGTCAGCGCTGCCCGGGACACACTGGAGCAGCTGGGAGATTACCCCCTCGCCCCCTACCTGCAGATGGAACTATTGCAGCGGCGCCTGCACACCCTGCCCAAAGCCGATGTGGCCGGTTTTCTGCTGGAGCACGACGGTACCGTGGTCGCGGACCAGTTGCGCCGACGCTGGCTGACCCTTCTCGCGCGCCGTGGCCTCTGGCAGGACTACCTCGATGCCTACCAGCTTGAGGGTGCCACAACCACCCACCGCTGCTGGCACCTGCGCGCGCTGTGGGAAACCGGCCGTGATGCCCAGGCCCTTGCCGCCACCACCGATCTGTGGATGCGTGCGGATTCCCTGCCCAATGCCTGCGACGACCCATTCCGCCGCTGGCTGGCGAGTGGACAGCGCACCCAGCCAATGATCTGGCAGCGCCTGATGCTGGCCCTGCAGCACGACCAACATCGTCTTGGGCGCTACCTGGCCAGCCAGTTACAGCCGCCACTGCACGCCCAGGGACAGCGACTGCTTGAGATCCATCACCAGCCGGAGCGCCTGGCCAGCCAGGGCCGGGCCATCCAGGGGGGCCCCCATGCAGGGGAGGTTCTGGCCCACGGCGTGTCGCGCCTGGCACGGCGTGACCCCGATGCCGCAACCCGCCAATGGCAGCAATGGTCAGCCAGCATCGCGCAATATCCAGATACCGCCTTTCGCTTGCGCCAGAATATCGCCCGCGTGGTCATCGCCAGCCAGGGCGCAGAGGCCATGGACTGGCTACTGCGCTTCGATCCCGACGCGGAGGACCCGTTTCTGCTGGAGTGGCGTATCCGCCTGGCCCTGCGCCAGGGTCTCTGGCCTGAAGCCGCCGGCTGGCTGACCATGCTGCCGGAGGATCTGGCCAATACCACCCGCTGGCGCTACTGGAAAGCACGGACGCTCGCAGCCACGGGCCGTGACGAGGCAGCGCGCGAAACCCTCACTGAACTGTCCGGCGAGCGCAGCTTCTATGGGTTCATCGCCGCTGACCTGCTGGCGAGGGCCTATGGGATGAACCATGCGCCGGTGCACTCCAGTGTGACCCCGCAGCAGATCGAGACTCACCCGGGGGTGCAGCGCGCACGCGAGTGGCTCTCTCTGGAGGACAACCTGGCGGCGCGGCGCGAATGGTTCCGTACCCTGCAGCAACTGGATCAGGAGCAACGCCAGGCCGCGGCGCTTCTGGCCCAGCGCTGGGGCTGGCACGACCAGTCGATTCAGACTGCCCTGCGCGCCGATATTCGCGATGACCTCGACGTACGCTTCCCCCTCGCGTATCCCGACGTGATGCTGGAAAGAGCCAGACACGTTGCCATCGACCCGGAGTGGCTCTTCGCCGTTGCCCGACAGGAGAGCGCCTTTGTGCCGGACGCGCGCTCCCCCGCCGGAGCCCTCGGCCTGTTGCAGCTGATGCCGGGCACCGCCAGCGAAGTGGCGCGCAGCCTGGGCCAGCCACACCAGCCCCGGGACCTGCTGCGCCCCGAACACAACGTCAACCTCGGCAGCCATTACCTGGCGCAGTTACTGCGGGAATTCGGTGGCAATCGCATTCTCGCCACGGCCGCCTACAATGCCGGCCCCAACCGCATTGCCCGGGTGCTGCAAAGTCAGGGGGACAGCCTGCCCTTCGACATCTGGATCGAAACCCTGCCCTACCACGAGACGCGACAGTACATCCAGAACGTCCTTAGCTTTTCAGTAATCTACAGCCACCGCCTCGGCCAGCCGCGCTCGCTGCTGGACGC
>JBJHBY010000111.1:0-11086 GCA_050485745.1 Gammaproteobacteria bacterium
TCGCCGGCCAGGCCCGACAGCACGAAGCGCTGGCCACCCTCCTCGGCGGTGGCATGCAGCGGCTCGCCACGCTCGAGGCTAGCCGCCAGCTCGGCCTGGAAGCGATGCGGCACCCGGGCGCGCAGCTCCAGTCCCTCACCCGGGTAGAGCGAGAGCAGCGGCGCCCGGGCGGCCACCTGGTCGCCCGGGGCCACCTGAACGCCGGTCACCACGCCATCGAAGGGCGCCAACACCCGGCCGCGCTCCCGGTCTCGCCCGGCCGTCTCGAGGGTGGCACGGGCGCGGGCCAGCCGCGCCTCCAGGCTGGCCAGGCGCGACGGGTGCTCGGCCACGGCGCTCTCCCGGGTGGTCACACTGAGCCGGGCCCGGGCCACCGCGTCGCGGGCGGCATCGAGGTCCGCCTGGGAGGCCAGGTTACGCTCCACCAGCGAGCGGTTGCGCTCCAGCTGGCGATTGGCGCTGGCCAGTATCTCCTGCTCCCTGGCCAGGGCCTGGCGATCATTCGCATGGCGCAGGCGCTCGTTCTCCGCCTGGGCCTCCAGGTCGGCCACCTCTGCCTCGGCCTGACGCAGCGGCGGCAGCAGGTCGGCGTCGTCCAGGGCCACCAGCAGCGCCCCCGCCGCCACCCGCTGACCATCGCGCACCGGGCGCTCGGCCACCCGGGCGGCGATGGGCGCCACCAGGCTGACCCGCTCCGGTGCCACCAGCTCGCCGAACAGCGGCAGCACCGGCACGTGCTCGGCGTGGGCCACCGTCAGCGCCTCGACGCGCCAGCTGCGCTCCTGGGGGACGGCCGGCGGCGGCTCGGGGCGGGTCAAGCGCAGGGCCATGAAACCGGCGATGCCGAGGGCGAGGATCAGCAGGGGAAGCAGACGCTTGAGCATGGGGAGGTCCGAGCCGGTGATTAGCGGGGTCTACTATACGCCGCCCGCGGCGGGCAACGAACGACCGAGGCCAACGCTGCGGCAAGGTAACGCAGCCGCCCTGGCCAACCCGGGCGGTTTCACTCGCCGCCGACTTTCCCTATAATGCGCAGCGCTCGGCCCCCATAGCTCAGCTGGATAGAGCGTCCCCCTCCTAAGGGGAAGGTCTCAGGTTCGAATCCTGATGGGGGCGCCAGAAAACAGCAACGGAAACAGCCACTTAGCCCACATCGGCGGTGGCTGTTTTTCTTTTCGGGGTGTCACTGACTGGCCGTGTCACTGATATGTCACTGTCGGATTTTTTTCTACCGATAGCGAAGCATCCAGCGTCCAGCGTCTGCCCGCGTCCAGGGCTTCCAGCATCAGCTCGGCCACCCGCTGCGGGTCGGCGTCCAATGGCTGGCACAGGTTCGCCAGCAGCTCCCGGCTACCTGTCAGATCGTCCAGGGCTTCACGGTGGGCACCACGAGCGCCGCGTAGCACGCTGCGGCAATCGCTGTAGTAGGTGCGCAAGGCAGCCAACCAAATATCGGCGCAGCCTAGCGCCAGCTCTACGGCTGTCGTGGGCGCGGTATCGGCGGTGTCTGTCATCAAATGCCCTCGGCTCCCGGCGTAAGGGTTACGTAATACGTAATTACGGCAGGCGCGTTTCAGATAAGGATGCCGCCCGCGATGGCATGGAGGTGAAGACCATCCGGCGGCTGTCGGGGTTGCTTTGTGACCGTGCGTGACTCACCGACTGAAACGCACCCGCGCAAGGCGGCGACTGAAGAAGTGGGATGCATTGCTGTGGTCAGGGGGCATCCCGAAACCCTGTGCCGTCTTTGCTCGACTGGGGGAGACGGCCTAGACCCCATGCCCACCAAGGCGGTGGCTCTACAACTCTTTGTCGGCCAACTGGCGCAGCTTCACCGAACGGCTGGCGCTGTCGCTGAACGGCTGGCCTAGACGCTGGGCGATATAGCGGGCGCGGCTGATACCGTGCAGGCGCTCGGCCTCTTCCGCCTCTTGATTCAGTTGCTCGGCACTGATTCCGGGCATGGGCGCTATCTTCTTCATCGGATCACCTCCAAGGTTCCTGAATGAATGGCGGTGTTGAAGTCGTCCACCTGCATCAGCGTGGCCAGTGTGGAGCGCTCAATGCTGGTTCTTCGCCCCGGCGCGAACCGCTGGCCCGTGATGCTGATTGGCTCGTCTGTGGTGTTCAGCACCCTCACGGTGGCTTGTGCCTTGTACGGCGGCGATGCCAGCAGCTCCACGCCTTCCCGCATCCGTCCCAGCCGCTTCAGCTCATAGCTGGCGCTGGCGAAGTCCAGGGCGGCGGTGTCGTGGTCTTGCTCGATCCCGGCCAGGGTGTCGGGGGCCAGCCAGCCCACCAGCCGGGACAGGTCTTCCAGGCTGAAGTCCTTGTGCCAGTCTTCATCTACCTGCATCAGTCCTGCGGGAATCTCGCCACGGATCAGCGCCAGCAGCGCGGGGGCAATAACGATGCATTGATCGTCACTGAGATGGTTCTCCCGGCGAAGGACCATCAGCATCCGGGGGACGTAATTCAGAACCGTCACGCGATGCACGGGGAGCATGGCGGCGAATTGCTGAACAATGGCGGCATCAGGGTTGGACTTGACGGCATCCAGCGCGGCCAGCAGGCGGCCCCGGACGTTGTCACGATCCTGACGCGCCAGGGCATCCGCTCGCTTTTTCTCAGCGGCGCGGGTGGCCTCCTCGATCAGCGGGCGCATGGTGTCGACGGCTTCAGTTGCGGCGGTGTTGACGGTCGGCATGGTGGTATCTCCGGTTGGTGGTTACAGCAGTGCGCCGTAGTCGATGAAATTGCTGCTGCGGTTGTGGGCAACCAAACCTGCTACAGCATTGGCGCGGTCGTCGTGGGCACCGGGCCTGTGGTCAATATTTTCCTTACCCCCGGCAGCGGTGCGGCGTTCGAGTTGTTGGAACTGAAGAATCATCTTCTCGTCAGGCACCAGCTCAACTTGCCCGGAACGGATAGCGGCCAGGGTGTCCAGATACAGGCCGGTACGCGGCTGCTCTGAGGGAACAACGGTGATGCCATGCTTGGCATATTCGTCACTCGGCCATGAACCGGCGTAACGATCCGCGTGAACCTTGCGAATACCGTATTCCTTCAGCAGCTTGGAATACTCAGCGGTGATGTCAGCCGGTACACCCTTGCGCCCTGCCACCAGATCCACCACCAGCAGCCCTTTATGGCTATGACCGATTGCCAGGGTGTATTCATCCCGGCCCCCACCCGTAGGATCAACAAAAGCGCTGTAGCGGGTCCGGGCGACGGGTGGCAGTGTGAGAGGACTTGAACGGGTCACAGCATCCAGCTCCTCACGACTGACAACGCTGTCGATATCGCTGCGGAACTCGGCCAGGTACTCCGCTGCTGCTGCTGCGGGGTCGCGCTCCATGGCACGCTCCACCACTTTGGAGGGCAGGCTGGGATTCATGGTCAGGGTTGGAGCCTGGGCAACGAGAATATCCCCAGCGTTGCCGAAATAGCGGCGGTAGGCGTCATAGAGTGCGCCCGTCTTGCTGTAAGGACTGCTCAGGCAGATCAACTTGCCGCCCAGCGTGGCCAAGCCGGGTCGCATGGCATTCAGTATCTCGAAGTCGGGGTTGGCGCTGTTCTCGCTACGCCAGAACGCCACCTCGTCAGCAATGACGCAACCGAATGAGTAGCCGCGTGAACTGCGGAAGCTGGCCGCTGTGACTTCGATCACCACGCGGTTATTCAGCGTGATGCTTTCCTTGTCCTCACTGACAATCAGCGCCTTGAGCATCGGGTTATCGTGGAGCAAACCCCGGATGTACCTGAACACGCTGCGGGCCTGCTTCTTGTCGGCTGCGACCACTGCCACGGTGGCCACCTCGCCGGGGGAGAGCCTGACGCTGTAGTCAGTGAACACGGCCTCATACACGGCCAGCAGCGCCGCACACTGCGACTTGCCACCACGACGCCCCACCACCAGCCACAACTCCTCATGCGCGTCCTGCGGCGCGTCCTGACGCTGTGTGAGTTGCTGCCAGGTCTCCAGCTCCTCCGGGGCCAGGGTGAGACCGTAGAAGCCTGCCAGCAGCGCCCGCCATGCATCCCAGCTCGAACCGCCGAAATGACGCCCGTATAGCTGGGGGTCGGTCATCATGTCTCGGACGCTGATAGTCATTTCTTGCGGGCCTTCACGAATGCATCGAGGGAGACCTCACGCGACTGGCGTTCAAGCCCCAACTTGGAAACGATGCCTTGTAGGGAGTTGGCGGCTTGAGTCCAGCGGCCAGCGTCAAAGTCCTGTCCGTTGGCCAGCGCCTCCTCCTGTTGCTGAAGCCAGTATTCCAACCACAAGAAACGAGCAATCAAGCTGCGCTTCGCATAGCTCAAATGCTCGACACCACCAAGGTCGGACGCCACCTCATCGAAGCGGCTGCGCATTTCCCGTGCAATCGCGGTGCGGTTGTCCAGACCTTCAAGCCAGGTCGGAACGAATGTGTTTGGTATCTGCTTGCACTTGGTCTGCATTGCTGGCCTATCTGCTGTGTATCAGTGACATATCAGTGACACCGTGAATACCATTGTAGCCCACTAAGCCCAATAAATCACAGCACAAACAAACACTTAGCCACACAACAACGCACCACAAACAGCCCCACATATAGGGCAAGGTCTAGGGTTCAGAGGATTATCAGCGGGATTCAGAGGGTAGCGGCCATTAAAACAAGCGTTTGAACGCTTCTACTCCCAATCTTCCAGCGGGCTCAGCCAATGCAAAAATTTCGGCAATCCGCAAAATTCGAGCATTCGCAAAAGTGCAGTATTTCAGCGAGTGACGCACGAGTGACGCACGAGTGACGCACGAATCAGACCCGCGTCACTCCTCCAGGCCAGGCCCCATGCGGCTTTCAGCGGTTTAGTGACGTTAGTGACGCGAAAACCCGATATACATATAAGTTCTGAAAAACACACTGCAAGAATAATTCTCATTTACCATGATGCGTTTTTTCTCCTTGCGCGTAATATTGAAATGAGCGTCACTAAAGTCACTAAACCCCAACGAACCGCTCTACCATGCGGGTTTCAAGAGTGACGCACCCTCAAAAGTCGCGTCACTCCCGCGTCACTCCCGCGTCACTCGCCCACAAAAAAGGCGGCACCATGGCCGCCCATCTGCAAAAATTTTGCGGATCATAGAAAATTCGGCGTCATCCGTGAAATTTCATCGCGGATGTTCTCCCGATCCAACTGAACCCGTGTGGCTTGCCGGTTGAGCCTGCGACTGACACCCGCTGTCAGGCACTCGCTCTGCGCTCTGCGCAGTGCAGTCTCTGCATGTGTCAGTTGCTCCAGAACCCGCTCCATCTCCTGAATCGTCACCTTCTTTCTGAACATGGCATCAGCCTCCTACTCTCAGTGTCAGACCACAGCGGACGCGGATACCGCCCGTCCCTCGCTTTGACGGGTAGCCCAGACGATCCAGACGATCCCCGAAATGATTTTTCCCAAGCGGCTTGTTGATGCCGCTGAGTTGGCACCAGACGCGATAGGCGTCGTACAAGTTGGCCATGGGATACTCGACGCCTGCCCCGGTATCGCACTGCTCATCAACGAACTGTGCGACTTGATCCGCATCCAACCGCCACTTCTGACGTAGCGCCTTGGTGCTGTCGGGAATAGTGAACCCATGCTTCACCGCACGAGCGTATGCGTCCAGGCAACGCACCAACACTCCGGGCAACTCGGCTTCAAGTTTCTCCTCAAGCCTGGGGTCAACATTCCCCAGCGATTCATCGAAGGTGTTGTTGAAGCTCATGACCACCATGCGGCGAAACAGACCATGTGAAAAATCACGAGTATGCGGAATATGGTTCGTGCCGATCCACAAAGTTGAATAAGGGGCCATCTCGAACGGGTCTCCGAACTTGCGCTCTACCGTGGATGTTTCCCCGCTGGTAATGGCCTTCACGGCGGCATCAGCGATTACCGCGCCTTTCTTCATCTCCGTGACGATGTTCACCAACTTATTTTGCAGGCTGGCCCGCTGAAAAGGACTGTCGAACTTATCCGGCTGCACCCCTGAAACATTCTTGGGGCCTGCCAACTTCTCCATCAGGCGCATCAAGACAGACTTGCCATTACCACCTTCGCCCACGAGCATAAGCATGAATTCATAACGGCAATGGCGCATGAGGCTGTAACCCATCTGCTCAAGTATCGCCTGGGCTTTCTGCGCGGCGTCTGGATCACCATCGAACACTTCCCTAAGGAACTGCTCGAAGCGCGGACACTGCGCGTCAGGGGTATAGGTCACGGGAACCTGTACAGTGCTGTAGTCCTCCCGGCAATGGGGCTTGAGTGTCCACCCATCATCTGACAACTCAAGTTCACCATTCAGGCAATTAACCGATTCTTTGTTGCCGCGATTCCACTCATGCTCCCCTGTATAAATCTCGTTCTTTATCAGGTCTGCTACAGAGTTCACGGTGTTGGCGTTCACTTGATCGACAATGGATGATAGTTGCCGCTGAACAAGTTGTTTCAAGGCGCGTTCCTCAACCAACCGCCATACACCATGAGACTGCCACGACCACACTCCGACACCATCGGCTAAAATATTCTCAGACCCAATATTGCCGATAATACGCCCCGCTAATTGAAGTTGGTCGAACTCGTCAGTGTCTCCGTACCATTCAGCGCGAAACTCTTTCAGACACTCTCTGAGGTGCTGCATTGTCCAGGGTGTCTTATCGACAATGCGCTTGTGCCATTGAAGTTGATTCGGCTTTGGTAGGTTATCCACGAATCGAAGCAGGTTTTTCGCCAGCCTGATTTGCTCGTCTGACTCCCATTCCGCCCGGTCGATTTCCTCAAGCATGGCTTCCAGCGGGGCAGCGGGTGCCTTCACTGACGCATCAAGGAATGACACCTCTTCAGCAGCACCCATCCCCTGCCACATCCATGCAGCCCGTGCAGCCTCAATGTCGCCTGCGTGGTCAAGCTGTACATGCGCGGCCCATGCGTCGAACGTGCCATGTAGTGGGTCGCCACCATGGTCGGACTGCCACAAACCTTCCTTGCCTGGGATGGGTCGGATTGCTGGCGCTCCTGTCGCGCCAGGATGCGCCCAGCGGCCTTTACGCTCGTGGTAGGTGTACCCGTGCCTCAGCAGGATCGAATCGACGGTGTGAACCTTGTTGTACTCCGTCCTGACACCCTTCGCCGGGAAGGCGAGTTGCACCCCGCCACCCATCGGCGGGCGGTATTGCGGATCGTCCCCGTACACCTTCAGGCCAGCATCACGGATCGCGTCAATGGCGATGCGCGTTTGCTCCCTCAGAAAGTCATCATCGACGGACATGTGCTGCCAGAACGCCAGGAAGCGCTCAGGCACTGACGGTGCTGCGTCGAAGCGATGCGCGTTGGCGTACTGCTGGGAGTGCGTCTGTCCGTCCTTGGTGGTGTAGACGATCCCCGGCACCACATCTTGCAGGTTCGCAGACGCTGCCCTCAGCTCCAGTAGGGTCAGGCTGCGTCCTTGTGCGTCGAACGCTCGGAAGGGTAGCCAACGGGCCTTGCCTTCAGGATCAGCCAAGAACGCGGATCGTCCCCCGCTGTCGGGGCGCGTGCTGCTGGTGCACACACCAGCGGTCAGCAGCTCGTCCAGATCAAAGCCCCATGCCTTCATGGCAACACGGGCCATCTCCACATGGTCAGGGTCAATGCTGCACAGCCCGTTGACGGCCAGGGGGATACCGTACCCGGTCGCGTCATCGTCAATGGTGGTGGCTGAGTGCTTGTTCCACTCGATGCCGATGGGTTGCTTGCTGTTGTGGTGCAGCTTCACCAGCTTCAGGCCAGCGTCCAGCAGGCGGCGGGCTTCTGTCAGGTCGGGGGCAGGTGGGCTATCGAGGAACATCATTGCACCCCTCCTGCGCACTCAAGCGAGTCCAGAAGGGCGGCTTCAGTTGCCCACTGGATGTTCGGCGCACTACCGGATTCAAACGACCGTTTGCAGCGATTGCACAGCTCAAACCCCGCCAGAACTTGTTTCCCGACACCCCGCTGACGGTGGCGAACCACCACACGATTACGCTTCGATGCCGACAAGCGACAACCGCACTCGTCGCAATGCCGCTTGGGGTGGGGGAAAAGTCCATCGTTGTAATTTGTGGTACAGGTGCTATCATTCATGACGTGGACGCTCCCAGAAAGGCGTTTACATTGCACACGAAAAAGAAGCTGTAGCCCCGTGACTGGTTGCCCCCGGTCACGGGGTTTTTCTTTGTGTGGATCACAGGTTCACCCCTTCCTCTTTCTGCTTCAGCCACTCGTCAAGCGACTCTTTGCGCCACCCGACACAGCGGGCGGTGAATACGATCTTCCGCGGAAAAGTCGGGTCAATCTCGGCCAGGGTGTAGAGGTGTCGGCGGCACACACCAAGGTACTCAGCGGCTTGTCGTGGCCTAAGGATGTTCGCAGTCATTGTGAAGCCTCATGCATGTTTGTGTGATTCCAAATATAAAGAAGCCCCAGCATTGATGCAAAGATTCGAGGATAAAAACCCCTTACAGATCAGTTGTTTATCGTGGTACAACGTACAACAGGGGACAACAAACGTTATACGGGAATGCTCGGATTTTTCGGAAATGGTCGGCTGCCTGGTTAATAAATGACCAATCCGCAAAATTTGAGGATTTCCATTGGTTACTAAATGACCAACCCGCAAAATTTTTGCAGATCAAACGCTCGTTCGGAAAAATTTGAGATAACAAAAAGGGGCCTTTCAGCCCCTTCAATATGCAAAATCAGTCTAAGAAATGTCAGCCCACCAGAGCCTCCCCGGCTGGCAGCTTCAGTTGCCGCCGCCATTCGGCATGGTCACGCTTGGCAGCGAACTGAAACAGGTCTTCCAAGTCGGCTTGCAGCTTGGGACGGGATTCGTTGGAGACGCCACCAGCTCCCGGCTCCCAAATCTCGCCAGACTCGTTGACTTGTACCAACCACATCGGCTTGCCGGGAATGCGCGGATGATCCCGGCGCAGCGCGGTGAACTCCACCCCGCCGACGATGAAGGTGTTTGCCTCCTCGCTCCACTTGCGGTCCTGGGCATCATTCAGGTTGGTCATGGTCTCTACTCCTTGGGGGTTGCTCATTGGTTGACGGCCTCCGCTGGCGGCTGGCTCATACGCTTGCTGAAGGCATCTAGCGCGCTGGCGGCGCTGGTGGGGCACAGGTGGCCATAGTGGGATTCGATCATGGACGCGCCCTTGTGACCCACCAGACGCGCCACGGTCAGCAGCGGCACACCATCGGCCACCAGTGCGGAAATGAAGTTGTGGCGGAAACTGTAGAAGTGCAGACCTTCCGGCAGCTTGCCCAGCCGCTTCAGCCGCGCCCAGCTCTTGCGGTGGGCATCTGAGGCCATGCGGCGGCCAGTCCTGGGGGATGGGAACACCCACCCGGTAGATGGCTCTCCCTGTTGCTGCCACCATGGCTTTAGGGAGTCCACCAGGGGCGCGGGCAGGTCCATAACGATCTTGGCAGGGTCGGCGTTGTCCTTGGTCTTCTCCGGCACCTTGACCAACCGCTTGAACGTGATGTTCAGCTCCTGCCACGTCAGGCTGTACAGGTCTCCCGGTCGCAGTCCGGTATAGAGCGCCAGCAACGTGAACGGTACGAACCAATGAGGGTGCGTCACTGCGTCCAAGTCGGGAAGGTCGGGTTTGCCATGGGCGCGGCTGTTGCGGCGCTCCTCGCGCTTCTCCTCCGCGAAGAGGTCCAGCCCCTGACGGATACGCGCCAGCTCGTCAGAGGTCAGTAGACGCCTTGCCGCGTCCTTGTCGTCCAGCTCCTCGCGCTTCTCCTCCACGGGCGGGCGTTCAAGACTGACGTTGACCAGCGGGCTCTCCTTCAAAACCTGCTCTTTCACGGCGTGATTCAGCAGCGTCTTGAGTGCGCCGTAGATGCGCCGCAGCGTGGCATGGGCACGCCCTTTCTTCTCCATGCCTGCCTGCCAGTCTTTCACATCGGCGCGGCTCAGGGTGGCCATGTCACGATCCAGCCAATCATCGAAATGGTTTCGGATCATGTTCAAGGTGGACTTGCCGCCTCGCTTCCGTCCTTGGTGGGCGGCATACGTCCCTTCCAGATACTGACGCAGCGTCCGCGCCTTGGCCTTGCGCTGCTCTTCAAGACGTTGCTGGCGCTCCTGCTCCCGCTCCTCGATCACGTTGGTATCGGACACCCGCCAGGCCAGGGCTTTCTGTGCGGCCTCCTCCGGTTTCATCTCCGTGAAGCGGGCAATGGTGACGGTGCGCAACTTCCCCAGATCGTCATAGTAGCGATAGCGCCAGCTCCCCCCGGCCTTGGTTCTGAAGAGGTGGAACCCGGTCACTCGCTTGCAGAACAACGTACTACGTGGCTCTGCTTTCTTGAGGAAGGCAAGCGCCGCCGCCTCCGTGATGCTCGTTGCCTTCTTGTTGGTGGTCGCCATGGCGGTGTCACTCCGTGTCACTGATATGTCACTGTAAGGGGCTCATTTACCCGCATCTTAGCGCCCTACCATGCACAACGCAACGTACAACATTTGTGGTACGAATCCTTTATTTTCGGGCACTTATGATTAATATCAGTGATTTAGGAAGTGATGGCGGAGGGTCACGTTACGCCCTCCTAAGGGGAAGGTCTCAGGTTCGAATCCTGATGGGGGCGCCAGCGATTTCCCTCGATTTCCAGCGCCATCTTTGCCCGCCCCCTGGCCCCGCGAGGCCCACTAGGGCGAGACACCCGCCCCAGCGGCTGACCTCCTTTCAGGACCACCGACGCACTGAAGCCTCGCTCCCTCGGCAGGGTGGACGAGCGACTGCTGCCCTGCACGCCGCCCCCAGGCTCAACGCTGCCCTACCACCATGGGCCGACCGGCACCCGGCCGACTTAACCCCATGAGAAGCCGGGCAATGTTAACAATAATGACAGCGCCCTTGGTGCTCCCGTGGGAGTGCTAGCTTGGTTGATAACCGGCGGTAATTCGCTGACGCATCAGAGGCGTTATCAACATGAGCGTAACCCTGAACACTCTCCTGTCTCACCCCCATGGTCTCCCCCCTCCCCTGCCCGCGAGCTCGGCGACGCCGGCCAAACCCTTGCC